>JAUNTT010000194.1 GCA_030538555.1 Micrococcus sp. | reverse complement strand
ACCGTGTCTCGCGCCAGATCCTCCGCGGCCTCATAGCGAGACGCAGCGACGAACACGTTCTGCGCCGTCGGCAGGGCCGCCATCACCACCACCACGAACAGGTCATGGCCACTGAGGCCGAGCGCGAGCCCCACGCCGAACGCGATGAGTGGCATCACCAGCAGCTTGAACAGGCTCGCCAGCAGGATCAGTCGCCGGTACCCCGCCCCCGCGGACAGGGGATGAGAACCGATCAGCGAGATCCCGAACGCCAGCAGCATCGCCGGGATCGCCATCTGCGCGAGGGAATCGACCGGGTCGAGCACGACAGCGGGGATCCGGGCCCCAGTCGAGACCAGCACCACACCGAGGGCGCTCGCGACGATGGTCGGGTTCGCGCCGATGTTCCGCAGTACCCCGCCGATCCCCGGCTTCTGGCCGCTCGTGACCGCGTGCAGAACGAACAGGTAGAGCGGGGTGAACACCGCCTGCTGGAAGAGGACCACCGGCAGCGCATACGAGAGGTCGCCCAGCACGTAGGCGGCGATCGGGAATCCCATGTTCGCGCCGTTCACGACGGACCCGCTGATCGCAGCGACCACCAGGTCCGGGCCGCGGCGCGCACTGAGCAGCCGCAGCAGCACCAGCAGCAAGGTGCCGGTGGTGAGACCGGAGATCCCCGCGACCAGGAACTCCCGCCCGAGCAGCCGGGAGATCTCGGTGTCCAGCAGGGCCGTGAGCACCAGCGCGGGGGAGCAGATGAAGAAGGTGACCCGGTTCAGCACGAAACGGGCATCGGTGCCCAGCACCCCCGTGCGGCCCACCGCCCAGCCGACCCCGATGATCGACCAGACGATGAAGAACCCGCTGAGGACCCCCGTCACCGGCTGGAGACCTGATCCGGCATCCCTGGCACGGCCTCGGCCGGGTCGTCGCCGACCTTCACGATGCGGTTCGCCTGATCGACGTGCACCACGCGCGGCTCGTGCGCTCTCGCCTCGGCATCCTGGAACTGTCCATAGGCGATGATGATGACCAGATCGCCGGGGGCGACGAGATGGGCGGCCGCGCCGTTGATGCTGATCTGGCCACTGCCGGCCTCGCCGCGGATCGCGTAGGTCTCCAGGCGCGCACCGTTGGTGACGTCAACGATCGCGACCTGCTCGTTCTCCAGGATGTCCGCGGCATCCAGCAGATGCGCATCGATCGTCACCGACCCCACATAGTGCAGGTCGGCCTGGGTGACGGTGGCACGGTGGATCTTCCCCGTCATCAGTGTGCGCATCATGGGGACCCATTCTTCCACCTCCCCGGATGCGGGCGACGGCCACCCCGGGTGATGTCCCCGACGTGTCTACCGGTCCCGAGACGGAGCCGCGCCGCGTGCGGGTGCGGGACAATGGTCCCGCACCACGACCCCAGGAGGACCGCATGCCCAAGGCCCGCCGACGCTCCGCGCACCGCAGCGAGCGCTTCGAGGACATGGCTCTGCCCGAGGAGCTCATCGGTGTCCTCGCCGACCAGGGCTTCACCCGCGCCTTCGAGATCCAGGCAGCGATCCTTCCCGACGCCCTGGGCGGGCGGGACGTGCTGGCGCGCGCGGAGACCGGCTCGGGGAAGACCCTTGCCTTCACTCTCGCCATGTGCGCCCGGTTCCGCGGCCGCTCCTCCCATCGTCGTCGGCCCCTTGGGGTGGTCCTCGTCCCCACCCGTGAGCTCGCCGTGCAGGTCGTCGACACGATCCACCCCTTCGCGCGCGCTGTCGGCATCAAAGCGCAGCTGCTCGCCGGCGGGATGAACATCGAGAAGCAGGCGGAGGCGATCCGTCGCGGGGTGGAGATCGTGGTCGCCACCCCGGGCCGGCTCATCGACCTCGGGATGCGCGAGCAGATCCACCTGGACCGGGTGGAGAGCACCGTCATCGACGAGGCCGACCACATGGCTGACCTCGGCTTCCTCTCCGAGGTCGTCGAGATCCTCCAGCACATCCCGATGGGCACCCAGAAGATGCTGTTCTCGGCGACGCTCGACGAGCAGGTCGACGAGCTCACCGACCGCTTCCTGGTCGACCCCGTCACCCACGAGACCACGCCGGTCGCCGCCGCGGTACGCACCATGGACCACCACGTGCTGGCCATCGAGCCGAAGAAGAAGCGGCAGATCACCGCGCAGCTCGCCGCCCGGACGGGCCGCACCCTCCTGTTCACCCGCACCCAGCTGGGCGCGGAGCGCGTCGCCGAGGAACTGGTCGAGGTGGGGATCCCCGCGGCGGCGCTGCACGGCAACAAGCAGCAGGGCCTGCGCACCAACATCCTCGCCGGGTTCCGCCAGGGTGCCTTCGACGTCCTGGTCGCCACGGACATCGCCGCCCGCGGCATCCACATCGACGACGTCTCGATGGTGGTGCACGTCGACCCGCCGGACGACGTCAAGGAGTACGTGCACCGGTCGGGCCGCACCGCCCGCGCCGGCGCCGCCGGCAGCGTCGTCACCCTCGCACTGCCCCACCAGGCCACCTCCATGCGGCGCATCGCCGAGGGCGCCGAGGTGGAGGCAGCCTGGGCCGATGTCGC
>JAUNTT010000037.1:474-19697 GCA_030538555.1 Micrococcus sp. | reverse complement strand
GGACACTTGTCACCCGGGAGCGGCGGGGCCGGTGCACAAGTCACCACGGACGGCGGGACAGGGACACTTCCCACCCGGGAGCGGCGGCGGCGCCCGACACTTCTCACCACGGACGGCAGCGACCCCCGGCGGTGACCCCGTGCCCGGTCGGGCAGAGGGACACCACCGGGGGTCGGTGGAGGACGGGGGCCGATCAGGCCTCGGTGACGCCGGTCAGGCACTCCTTGAGCTCGGCAGCCTCGTCATTGTTGAGTTCCAGCACCAGACGGCCGCCGCCGTCGATCGGGACGCGCATGATCAGGCTGCGGCCCTCCTTGGTGACTTCCATGGGACCGTCTCCCGTGCGGGGCTTCATGGCGGCCATTGCGACTTCCCTTCTGGTGGTTCATTCTCCTCGCGAGGAGTCCGGCGGGTCTCCGCCGACCGCTCCGTGCGAGGACAGCGCGCACATCGTTCGCAATGAGGCGCTCGTCACTGTCTTATTATCCAGGATTTGCGGACAGGGCGCGAGTCGAGTCAGACTGCTCCGCCTCCAGCTCGGCGATCCGCTCGCGCTGGCGCGCCAGCTCGGCCCCCACGCGCGCGAGGACGGCGTCGACCTGACCTGGCGCGTAGCCGGGGACATCGGAGGAGAACCGCACGAGCGCGAGGTCCTCGGCACTCGGCCGCTCCGGGACCAGCTGGGGCGTACGCGCCTCTCCCCCGGCCGGCGCGGCCACCGAGAGCGTGAAGCGCCCGGCGAGAGCGGTGATCAACAGGACCAGCACGACGGCGGCCGCCACACCGAGCGCGAGCCAGATCGGCGTTGTCACGGGGCGGTCACCTCGGTGACGGCGCGCACGGCCTCCTCGGCGGTGTCCACCACCTGGATCAGGTCCATGTCGTGCGCGGAGATGACGCCGCGGGACACGAGAGTGTCGCGCAGCCAGTCCACGAGCGGACCCCAGAACTCGGAGTCCACCAGCACAATCGGGAACCGCGTGATCGTGCCGGTCTGCACCAGGGTGAGCGCCTCGAACAGCTCGTCCAGGGTGCCCATGCCCCCGGGCACCACCACGAACCCCTGCGCGTACTTGACGAACATGACCTTGCGCGCGAAGAAGTAGCGGAAGTCGACGCCGAGGCCCACGTACTCATTGAGCCCCTGCTCAAAGGGCAGCTCGATGCCCAGGCCCACCGAGGGACCGCCGGCCTCGTGCGCGCCGCGGTTGGCGCCCTCCATGGCGCCGGGACCGCCGCCGGTGATCACGGTGTAGCCCGCGGTGGCCAGGGCGTGGCCGATCTGCCGGGCCAGCTCGTACTCGGCGGTGCCCTCCCCGGTGCGGGCGGAGCCGAACACGGAGATCGCGGGGCCGAGGTCCGCCAGGGAGCCGAAACCCTCGACCAGCTCGGCCTGCATGCGCAGCACGCGCCAGGCGTCCGAGGTGGTCGAGGCCAGCTCGGCGGGGGGCGGGACGTCAGCGTCGGTGCGGCGCTGGTCGAGCAGGAGCTGATCGAAGGTCAGGGTGTGGGCGGCCTCGCCGCGCAGGCGCTGCGGGCCGCGCCGGACCTCCTCGCGGTGCCGGGCCCGCTCGCGGCCGGAGGTCTCGGTCTGGGGTGTGGGCGCATCGTTCATGCCCTCACCCTACGCAGTCGCCTCCCGACGGCGTCAGGACCGCCCGCCGCGTCGTTCTCAAGAGATTTTCGGAGAAAGGGCAATGAGGGCCACCGAGTGCGCTATATTCCCTGGCTATGATCCAGCACACATCGGAGGCCGGCAGCTCGGCGCAGCCCCGCGAGGTCGACGCGCTCATTCGACTCGAGAACGTCAACAAGCACTTCGGTGACTTCCGTGCGCTCAACAACATCAACCTCGCCATCCCGCGCGGCCAGGTGGCGATCGTGCTGGGGCCCTCCGGCTCCGGCAAGTCCACGCTGTGCCGCACCATCAACCGCCTCGAGACCATCGACGACGACGGCGGCCAGATCCTGATCAACGGCGAGCGCCTGCCCTCCGAGGGCAAGCAGCTGGCCCGGCTGCGCGCCGAGGTCGGCATGGTGTTCCAGTCCTTCAACCTCTTCGCCCACAAGTCCATCCTGGACAACGTGACGCTGGGCCCCATGCGGGTCAAGGGCAAGCGCAAGGCCGAGGCGGAGAAGCACGCCATGGAGCTGCTCGAGCGCGTGGGTGTGGCCCATCAGGCCAAGAAGATGCCGGCACAGCTTTCGGGTGGACAGCAGCAGCGTGTGGCGATCGCCCGCGCGCTGGCCATGGAGCCCAAGGCGCTGCTGTTCGACGAGCCCACCTCGGCACTGGACCCCGAGATGGTGCAGGAGGTCCTCGACGTCATGGTGCAGCTTGCCCAAGAGGGCATGACCATGGTGGTCGTCACCCACGAGATGGGCTTCGCCCGCAAGGCCGGGGACCGTGTGATCTTCATGGCCGATGGAGCCATTCTCGAGGACACCGATCCGGAGGCGTTCTTCACCGACCCGCAGCACGAGCGCGCCCGCGACTTCCTGGGCAAGATCCTGACCCACTGACCCGACCCCCGCTCCGGCTCGCCGGCGCATCACTTCGCACCACATCTCGCACCATCTCTGAGAAGGAGACCATCATGACCCTCAAGAAGCTCACCTCCCTGACCGCCCTGGCCGCCGCCGGCGCTCTCGCCCTGTCCGCCTGCTCGCCGTCGAACTCCGGGGGCGGCTCGTCCGAGACGACCGCCACGGCCAACGGCGAGACCTCGTCGTCGGACTCGCTGCGCATCGGCATCAAGTTCGACCAGCCCGGCCTCGGCTTCCGTGAGGGCAACAACGCCCCCACCGGTTTCGACGTGGATGTGGCCCGCGCGGTCGCCGAGAAGATCGGCGTTTCCGAGGACAACATCACCTGGGTGCAGACCCCCTCGGCCAATCGCGAGAACGCCCTGGAGAACGGCGAGGTCGACATGATCTTCGCGACCTACTCCATCACCGACGCCCGCAAGGAGCGCGTCGCGTTCGCCGGCCCGTACTTCGTGGCCGGTCAGGACCTGCTGGTCCGCGCCGACGAGGACTCCATCGATGGCCCCGAGTCCCTCGACGGCAAGAACCTGTGCTCCGTCACCGGCTCGACCTCCGCCCAGAAGATCAAGGACGACTACGCCGAGGGCGTGAACCTGGTGGAGCAGGGCGGCTACGCCGAGTGCCTGACCTACCTGGAGTCCGGTCAGGTCGACGCCGTCACCACCGATGACATCATCCTCGCCGGCCTGGCGGGCACCGCCAACAATGCGGGCAAGTTCAAGGTCGTCGGCGAGCCCTTCAGCGTCGAGCGCTACGGCGTCGGCATCCCGAAGGACTCGAAGTACTGCGAGGACATCAACACCGCCATCGAGGAGATGAAGGACTCCGGCAAGTGGGAGGAGTCGCTGAAGTCCAACACCGAGGGCACCGGCTACGAGTACAACGAGGAGCTGAACTCCGGCGAGGAGGCCGAGTTCGAGTCCTGCTGACTCGCCCGCGCTGAAGCGTGAGAGCACTGCGCGCGCCGCTCGATGGCCCCCTCTCGGGTGAGCGAGCGGCGCGCGCACCCTTTCCTTCCTCCCGCGGACATCGCGGGTCCCCCTTCACAGCGAAGAAGAACCATGGAATCACTGTCCACGCTGCTTGAGCAGTACGGGTCGCAGATCCCGCAGGCCTTCTGGATGAACATCCGGTTGGCCCTGCTGGCGGGTCTCGGCTCCTTTGTGCTGGGCGTCGTCCTGGCGCTGTTCCGCATCTCGCCGGTCCCCTCCCTGCGGGCCGTCGGCACCGCGTACGTCCACGTCGTCCGCAACACGCCGCTGACCATCGTCATGTTGCTCGGCGTCCTCGCCGTCTGGGGCCAGCTGAAGGTCAGCTTCTCCGACAACTTCCCCCTCAACTTCTTCATCTACGCCGTCATTGCGCTCTCGCTGTACCACGCGGCGTTCATGTGCGAGGCGATCCGCTCCGGCGTCAATACCGTGCCGTTGGGCCAGGCGGAGGCCGCCCGCGCCATCGGTCTGGGCTTCATCCCCGCGGCGCGTCTGGTGATCCTCCCGCAGGCATTGCGCGGCGCCATCACCCCGCTGGGCAATACGGTCATCGCGTTGACCAAGAACACCACTGTGGCCGCCGCAGCCTCGGTGGCGGAGGCCTCCGGCCTGATGAAGACCATGATCGAGTTCCGGCCCGATGTCATGGTCGCCATCTTCCTGACCTTCGCGATCGGCTTCTGCCTGATCGTGATCCCCATCGGCCTGTTCACCACGTGGGCCTCTGAGAAGTGGGCGGTGAGCCGATGAGCGCCAACGCATCTGTTCTCTTCGATGCCCCGGGCCCCAAGACCCGGCAGCGCATCCTCCTGGTCAACGTCGTCGCCCTGCTGATCGTCCTTGGACTGGCCGTGATCGTCTTCATGCGCCTGGGCGAGATGGACCAGCTCAATCCCCGTCGCTGGACCGCCGCGATCGACGCCAACGCGTGGTCCAACTACTACCTGCCGGGTCTGCAGTTCACGCTGCAGTCCGCGGGCATCGCCGTGATCACCTCGGTGCTCTTCGGCCTGATCTTCGGGTTCCTGCGGCTGGCACCCGTGGCGCCGGTGCGCTGGCTCGCCACGGTGGTGGTCGAGTTCTTCCGCGCCGTGCCCGTGCTGATCATGATGGTCTTCTTCTACCAAGTGTTCGCCCAGCTCGGCCGGTCCGGGATCATCGCCGCCCAGGACAGCCCGTACTACGCGGTCATCGTGGCGCTCACGCTCTACAACGGCTCGGTCATCGCCGAGCTCGTGCGCTCGGGCGTGAAGTCCCTGCCGAAGGGTCAACGTGAGGCGGCCGCCGCGATCGGCATGACCCAGAACCAGTCCCTGCGACTGGTCGAGGTGCCCCAGGCACTCGTGGCCATGCTGCCCTCCCTGCTCAGCCAGTTCGTGGTCATCCTCAAGGACTCCGCGCTGGGCTACCTCATCGGCTTCTTCGAGTTGCTGCAGTACGCGCGTCAGCTCGGCTCAGGGCAGTCGAACATGCTGCAGGCCCTCGTGGTCGCCGCCGTGATCTTCATCCTGATCAACTTCGTGCTGACGTGGGTGGCCACGATCCTCTCGCGCCGGCTCTCGTCCCGCACCGCAGGCAAGACCAAGCCACCGGCGGCACCCGCTCCGCTGGCGGTGGGCTCCTCGGTCAAGGAGGCCTGAGCACCTCAGCGCAGACGCCGCAGCCTCGGCTCCCTCACCGGGAGTCGAGGCCGTGGTGCGTCTGCCGTCCGGTCAGGCGCGCTGAGCCAGGTCAATCGTTGAGCCAGGTCGGGTACAGAGTCAGATCAGGCGCTGAGCCAAGTGCGCAGCGCGGCCAGGCACGCGTGGATCGCGTCACGGTGCACGTGCTCGTCGTCGGTGTGGGCGAGCAGCGCGTCCCCGGGCCCGAAGTTCACGGCCGGAACACCGAGCTCGGAGAAGCGGGCCACGTCCGTCCAGCCGTACTTCGGCTTCGGCTCACCCCCGACGGCGGCCACAAACTCGGCCGCGGCGGTCCGATCGAGACCGGGTCGGGCCGCAGGCGAGGCATCCACGATCTCCACCTGCGCGTCCCAGTCCACCCCGGCCTGGGCGAAGACCTCCCGGACGTGATCATGGGCCTGCTGCAGCGTCTTGTCCGGGGCGAAGCGGTAGTTGACCTCGACGGTGCACGTGTCCGGGATGACGTTGCCGGCCACCCCGCCGGCCATGCGAATCGCGTTGAGCCCCTCGCGGTAGTCCAGCCCTTCCACGGACACCGTCACCGGGTCGTAGTCCTGCAGCACCTGCAGCAGGGCGGCGGCGTCATGGATCGCGTTGTGACCGCGCCAGGCCCGCCCCGAGTGGGCTGCGACGCCGCGGAAGGTGATCACATACCGGTTGGTGCCATTGCAGCCGCCCTCGACGACCCCGTCGGTGGGTTCGAGCAGCACCGCGAAGTCCCCGGCCAGCAGCTCGGGCGCCTCGCGGGCCACGCGGGCCAGGCCCGAGCGCGCCGAGTCCACTTCCTCGTGGTCGTAGAAGACCCACGTGATGTCATGCACGGGTGCCGGGGTGCCCGCGGCTCCGCGGCCGAAGAGCCCGGCCAGCGCCAGCTGGACGGCCACCCCGGACTTCATGTCCACGGCACCGCGGCCATAGAGCACGTCACCGTCCCACGTGCTCGGCACGATGCCCCGCGCCCCGGCCGTGGTGGGCAGCGGCACGGTGTCCAGGTGACCGGCCAGGATCACGCGCGTGTCCCGGCCCCGCTGGGTCCGCGCGATCACGGTGTCCCCGATGCGCTGCACCGCCAGGCCCTCGAGGCGGCCCAGGGCCGTCTCGACGGCATCGGCCAGAGGCGTCTCATGGTCGGAGACGGAGTAGACATCGAGCAGCGTGGCGGTGAGTTCGGCCACGTCCAGCGCCGCCGCATCCAGGGCGGGCAGCTCGACGCGTGCCGGGGCACGGTCGGCTTCCGGTGCAGGGTGCGCGGGCGTGGACGGCGTCGTGGGAGTGGTCATGGACTCCAGTCTAGGAAGCCGGCGACCGTGGCCCGCTGGGGATGACCCGCGCCTGCGGCGACCGGCGCCGACTCGTTAGGCTGGTGCGCATGACTGATTCCGTGCGCCCTGACGCTGCCGCCGACGCCTCTTCCGACTCCGCCACTGCCGATTCCCGACTCGTCTCCGGACTCGGCCTGGCCACCTACGGTGCCGATGACGCCGTCTTCGATGTGTGGTTCCCCGCCCCCGCCATCGGCGAGCCGGTCGAGGACTCCGCGCTGCGCACCGCCCTCGAGGCGGCCGCCACCGACGACGCCGATCGCCGCACCACCCAGCGCATCGTGAACGTCACCGTGGACCTCGACGCCGCCCCGGACAGCGCCGAGGACGCCTGGCTGCGCCTGCACGCCCTCTCCCACCGCCTGGTCCAGCCCAACGACGTCAACCTGGACGGCGTGTTCGGCCTGCTCACCAACGTGGTGTGGACCAACTTCGGCCCCTGCGCGGTGACCGACTTCGAGCTGACCCGCGCCCAGCTGCGCGCCCGCGGCACCGTCAACGTCTACGGCGTGGACAAGTTCCCCCGCATGACCGACTACGTGCTGCCGGCAGGTGTGCGCATCGGCGATGCCGACCGCGTCCGCCTCGGCGCGCACCTGGCCCCCGGCACCACGGTGATGCACGAGGGCTTCGTGAACTTCAACGCCGGCACGCTGGGCACCTCGATGGTCGAGGGCCGCATCTCGGCCGGCGTCGTGGTGGGCGACGGCTCGGACCTCGGCGGCGGCGTGTCCATCATGGGCACTCTCTCCGGCGGCGGCACGCAGAAGGTGCGCGTCGGCGAGCGCGTGCTGGTGGGCGCCAACGCCGGCATCGGGATCTCGCTCGGCGATGACTGCGTCGTCGAGGCCGGCCTCTACGTCACCGCCGGCACGCGCGTGACCGTGCTGCGCGAGGGGGAGGCCGAGCAGACCGTGAAAGCCATCGAGCTCTCGGGGGTGCCGAACCTGCTCTTCCGCCGCCACTCGACGTCCGGTCGCGTCGAGGTGCTCCCCCGCGAGTCCGGCTCCGTGGAGCTCAACGACGCCCTGCACGCCAACTGAGCCGCGCGCGGCGGCGACAGCTGCAGGCGCGCCGCCGCGCTCCGCGCCCGAACGCACGAACGCCCCGTCTCCCTGAGGGAGGCGGGGCGTTCGTGTCGGCGCTGGATCTGCGGACCATGATCCGCAGACCGTGATCAGCGCTGCGGGAACTCGCGGTAGGGCTGACCGGTGTAGATCTGGCGCGGGCGGCCGATCTTGGTGGCCGGGTCCTCGATCATCTCGCGCCACTGAGCGATCCAACCCGGCAGACGGCCGATCGCGAACAGCACCGTGAACATGCGCTCCGGGAAGCCCATGGCCTTGTAGATCACGCCGGTGTAGAAGTCGACGTTCGGGTACAGGCGGCGCTCCACGAAGTAGTCGTCGGCCAGCGCCTTCTCCTCGAGACGCTGGGCGATCTCGAGCAGCTCGTCGTTGCCGCCGAGCTTGGTGAGGATGTCCTCGGCCGTGGACTTGATGATCTTCGCGCGCGGGTCGTAGTTCTTGTAGACGCGGTGCCCGAAGCCCATGAGCTTCACCCCGTCTTCCTTGTTCTTGACCTTCTCCATGAAGTCCTCGGGCTTGGTGCCCTCGGCCTGGATCTTGCGGAGCATGTCCAGCACGGCCTCATTGGCGCCGCCGTGCAGCGGGCCGTAGAGCGCGTTGATGCCGGCGGAGACGGAGGCGAAGAGATTGGCATCGGCCGAGCCGACGAGGCGCACGGTGGAGGTGGAGCAGTTCTGCTCGTGGTCCGCGTGCAGCATGAGCAGCAGATCCAGGGCCTTGGCGACCTCCGGGTCCACCTCATAGTCCTCGGCCGGCACGCCGAAGCACAGGCGGAGCAGGTTCTCCACGTAGTTCAGCGAGTTCTTGGGATACATGAACGGCTGGCCTACCGACTTCTTGAACGCGTAGGAGGCGAGCACCGGCACCTTCGCCAGCAGGCGGATGGTGGAGATGTGCACCTGCTGCTCGTCATAGGGATCCAGCGAGTCCGCGTAGAACGTGGACAGAGCAGACACGGAGGACGAGAGGATCGGCATGGGGTGGGCGTCCCGGGGGAACCCGCCGAAGAAGTCCTTGATGTCCTCGTTGACCATGGTGTGGCGGGAGATGTTCTGCTCCCAGGCGGCCAGCTCATCGGAGGTCGGCAGCTCGCCGTAGATCAGCAGGTAGGCGACCTCCATGAAGGAGGACTTCGCGGCCAGGTCCTCGATCGAGTACCCGCGGTAGCGCAGGATGCCCTCATCACCGTCGATGTAGGTGATCGCGGACTTGGTGTTCGCGGTGTTCATGAAGCCCGGGTCGTAGGTGACGTTGCCCGTCTCCTTGAGCAGCGGGGCGATGTTGATGCCCGCGTTGCCCTCGGTGGGGGTCTCAAAGCCCAGATCGAGAGTCTTCTCGCCGACCTCAAGTCGGGCGGAGCCGTTCTCACTCACAGGTGTTCTCCCTTGCTCGTGGATCGTGGAGTGAAGCGCACACGGCACAGCGGATCACCACCGTGGGGGTCGCTCACAGTCAGGGCCTACGCTACCAAGTCAGCAACGGGCGCGAGGAATCGAATCCGTCCTTCAGACGACGCACCGCCTCGGCGACGTCCGCATCCGAGGCGGTGATGGCTACGCGCACGTAACCGTGACCGGCCTCACCGTAGAACACGCCGGGACCGGCGACGATGCCCAGCTGCGCGAGCTCGCCCAGCAGGTCCCACGAGTCCTGGGCGCTCGCGGTGGCTGGGTCCGTCTCGGCGCGGCGCGTCCAGAGATACAGGCCGGCCTCGGAATGGTCGACGACGTATCCCGCTGTGGTCAGCGCGGTCTGCAGCTGCTCGCGCCGGGCCCGGTAGCGGTCCTTCTGCTCGATCACGTGGTCATCGTCGCCCAGCGCCACCGTCATGGCGTGCTGCACGGGGGCGGGGACGATCATCCCGGCGTGCTTGCGCGTGTTCACCAGCGTCGCGATCAGCGCCGGATCGCCCGCAGCGAAGGCCGCACGGTAGCCGGCGAGGTTGGACTGCTTGGACAGCGAGTACACGCTGAGCAGGCCCGTGAGGTCTCCCCCGGACACCTCGGGCGCCAGAATGCAGGGCACCGTGGACCCCGTGCCGCCATGGCGGGTGTCGTCCCAGCGACCCCAGCCGAGCTCGGCGTAGCACTCGTCACCCGCCACGATGGCGCCCAGGCCGCGGGCGTCGTCGACGATGCGGCGCAGAGCATCGGCATCGAGCACGGCACCCGTGGGGTTCGAGGGCGAGTTGGTCCAGACCAGGCGCACCCGGGCGCGCACACCCTCGTCCAGCTCGTCCAGGCTGTCCGCGGCGACAGCCTCCGCCCCGGCCAGCAGGGCGCCGATGTCATAGGTGGGGTAGGCGACGGCGGGGCGCACCACCACATCGCCGGGGCCGAGGCCGAGCAGGGTCGGCAACCACGCGATGAACTCCTTGGACCCCACGGTGGGCAGCACGGCGGCCGGACCGAGACCGGCTGTGCCGCGGCGTCGGGCGAACCACGCGGCCACCGCGTGACGCAGCGCGGGGGTGCCGTGCGTCGTCGGGTACCCGTGAGCGTCGGCGGCCTGCGTCAAAGCCTCCCGCAGCACGTCCGGCGTCGGGTCCACCGGCGTGCCGATGGAGAGATCCACGACGCCGTCGGGGTGCTCGGCGGCACGCTCGCGGTAGGGGGTGAGGGTGTCCCAGGGGTAGTCGGGCAGCACGCGCATGGGGCGGACCTCAGTCGTCGTGGCTCTGCGGGGGCAGGGCGGCGATGATCGGGTGATCCTTCTCGATCATCCCGAGCTTCGCGGCACCGCCGGGCGAGCCCAGGTCATCGAAGAACTCGACGTTGGCCTTGTAGTACTCGGCCCACTCCTCCGGGACATCGTCCTCGTAGTAGATGGCCTCGACGGGGCAGACGGGCTCGCATGCGCCGCAGTCCACACACTCATCCGGGTGGATGTAGAGGGAGCGCTCGCCCTCGTAGATGCAGTCCACGGGGCATTCCTCGATGCACGCCTTGTCCTTGAGATCCACGCAGGGCAGGGCAATCACGTAGGTCATGGGGTGACCGTCTCCCTTTCAGTTCGCACAGCTTGCAGGTCGACCGGCGCGCCGATCAGCTGCTCCGAGGCTCGCCACGGGCGGCTGAAGGGCGCCGGGTGTCGGATTCCAGCCTACTCGCTGTCCACGGCGCGCAGGGCGCGAGGCCGACGCTCGCCCCTCGACGCCCACCACAGGCTGAACGGGACCACGAGGGCCAGGCCGAGCAGCCACAGCATCGAAGCCGTCACGGCCATGGGCACCGCGGTGGTAACCGGGCCGGACCACGGCATGCCCAGCTCATCGTCGCCGGGCAGCGACTGCCAGAGCCAGGCGGTAGTGAACGCGACCGCGCCCAGCACTCCCCCGGCCAGCAGCCCGGCGCGCCGTGCCCACCAGGTCACGGTGGAGCCCACCAGGACGAGCGCCAGCACGGCACCCCACGGCAGGATCATCGAGCCCAGCGGCATCAGGTTCAGGTGAGCGAGGGTCCCCAGGGATCCGACGACGGCGCCCAGCAGGAGCGAGACGAGCAGCGCGCCCACCCCGGCCCGTCGAGGCCGGGGTGAGGTGCGCGAGCGATCAGGCGCGTGCGCGGGCACGGGCCGCCTTGAGGCGCTCGTTGGCGTCAAGGACCACCTTGCGGATGCGGATGTCCTCCGGCGTGATCTCGACGCACTCGTCCTCGCGAGCGAACTCGAGGGACTCCTCGAGGGTGAGCTGGCGCGGCGGGGTGAGGCCCTCGAAGGAGTCGGAGGAGGCTGCACGCATGTTGGTGAGCTTCTTCTCCTTGGTGATGTTGACGTCCATGTCATCGGCGCGCGAGTTCTCGCCGACGATCATGCCCTCGTAGACCTCGGCGCCCGGCTGGATGAAGAACGCGCCGCGCTCCTGCAGGTTGATCATGGCGAACGGGGTGGCGGTGCCGGAGCGGTCCGCCACGAGTGAGCCGTTGTTGCGGTACTCGATGGGGCCGGCCCAGGGCTCGTAGCCGTTGGCGATCGAGGAGGCAATGCCGGCGCCGCGCGTGTCCGTGAGGAACTGGGTGCGGAAGCCGATCAGACCGCGGGCCGGCACGGTGAACTCCATGCGGATCCAGCCGGTGCCGTGGTTGGACATCTCCTGCATGCGGCCCTTGCGAGCGGCCATGAGCTGGGTGATCGGGCCCATGAACTCCTCGGGAGTGTCGATCGTCATGAGCTCCATGGGCTCGTGGACCTTGCCGTCGATGGTCTTGGTGACCACCTGGGGCTTGCCCACGGTCAGCTCGAAGCCTTCGCGGCGCATCTGCTCCACGAGGATGGCCAGGGCGAGCTCGCCGCGGCCCTGGACCTCCCAGGCGTCGGGTCGCTCGGTGGGCAGCACCTTGAGGGACACGTTGCCGATGAGCTCGGCGTCGAGACGGTCCTTGACCTGGCGTGCGGTCACCTTGGCACCCTTGACGCGGCCGGCCAGCGGGGACGTATTGATGCCCACGGTCATGGAGATCGCCGGATCGTCCACGGTGATCAGTGGCAGCGGCTTGGGGTTCTCGACGTCGGTGAGGGTCTCGCCGATCATGATGTCCTCGATGCCCGCAACGGCCACGATCTCACCGGGGCCGGCTTCCTCGATGGGCTCGCGGCTGAGACCCTTGGTGCCGAGCAGCTCGGTGATCTTCACGGTCTTCAGGGCGCCGTCCTGGCGGGCCCAGGCGACCTGCTGGCCCTTGCGCAGGGTGCCGTTGAAGATGCGCAGCAGCGCGAGGCGGCCCAGGAACGGGGAGGCGTCCAGGTTCGTGACATGGGCCTGCAGGACCTCGCCCTGATCAAAGGTGGGGGCGGGGACGCGCTCCATGATGATGTTGAACAGCGGCTCGAGATCTGCCGAATCCGGCAGGGCGCCGTCGGCGGGCTGCTCGAGCGAGGCGCGGCCGGCCTTGCCGGAGGCGAACACCACGGGGACGTCGAGCACCGAGTCCAGGTCCAGGTCCTCGACCTCGTCGGCCAGGTCCGAGGCCAGGCCCAGCAGCAGGTCCATGGAGTCCGAGACGACGCCATCGATGCGCGCATCCGGACGATCAGTCTTGTTGACCACGAGCACCACGGGCAGCTTGGCCGCCAGGGCCTTGCGCAGCACGAAGCGGGTCTGGGGCAGCGGACCCTCGGAGGCGTCCACGAGCAGCACGACGCCGTCCACCATGGACAGGCCGCGCTCCACCTCGCCGCCGAAGTCGGCGTGGCCGGGGGTGTCGATGACGTTGATGGTCACGGTCTCGCCCTCGGGCGCGGAGGGGCCCGAGTAGAACACGGTGGTGTTCTTCGCGAGGATCGTGATGCCCTTCTCCTTCTCGAGGTCCCCCGAGTCCATGACGCGTTCGGCCACCTCGCCATGAGACGAGAAGGCGCCGGTCTGGCGCAGCATCGCATCGACCAGGGTGGTCTTGCCGTGGTCCACGTGAGCCACGATGGCGACGTTGCGCAGATCGGTGCGGCGGGTGGTGTTCGAGGTCATGGGGGTCCTGTCCGGTGGGCAGTGAAAGGTCATGAGGAGGCACGCGACGACGACGGCCCCGCCTGCGATTGTACGCGGGCGGGGCCGTGGTGCTGGCGCGGGATGCGCGCTGTCAGGGTCAGTAGGCGTGCTCGCCGAAGGAGGCGAGCAGTTCGCGACGAGCCTGGCGGCGCTCGGCCTGCTGGTCCGGGTCCGGCACGGGGGCCGCGGCCAGCAGTCGCTGGGTGTACTCGGCCTGCGGATTGTGCAGCACCTCGCGGGTGATGCCCTTCTCCACCTCGCGACCGTCCTTGAGCACGAGCACCTTGTGCGCGAGCATGTCCACCACGGCGAGGTCGTGGGAGACGAAGAGGCACGCGAACGAGTAGTTCTGCTGCAGGTCCGCGAACATCTCGAGCACCGAGGCCTGCACCGAGACGTCGAGCGCGGAGGTGGGCTCATCGGCGATGAGCACCTCCGGGTTCAGCGTCAGGGCGCGGGCGATCGAGATGCGCTGGCGCTGGCCACCCGAGAGCTCGTGCGGGAAGCGGTTGACCACATTGCGTGGCAGCTTCACGGCATCGAGCAGCTCATAGGCACGCTCCAGGCGGGACTTCGAGTCGCCGACCTTGTGCACCACCATCGGCTCGGTGATGATGTCGCCAATCGGGAAGCGCGGATCCAGCGAGGCCGCCGGATCCTGGAAGACGACGCCGATCCGCTTGCGCAGCGCACGCTGCTCCTTGACCGGCATGGTGGCCAGGTCCTCGCCGTGGATCTTCAGCGACCCCGAGGCGATGGGCAGCAGACCCAGCACGGCACGCGCGATGGTCGACTTGCCCGAACCGGACTCGCCCACCAGGCCCATGATCTCGCCCGGCGCCACCTGGAAGGAGACGTCGTGGACCACGCGGTTGCGCTTGCGGCGGTGCTCGTACTCGAGGTTGAGGTTCTCGGCCTCGATCGCGTACTTCACCGTGGACTGCGTCTGCGTCACGGGCTGCGGCTCCGCCACCTCCAGCGGCGCGTTCAACCGCGGCACGGCGGCGAGCAGACGCTGGGTGTAGGGATGCTGCGGGTGCTGCATCACCTGGTGGACGGGGCCCTCCTCGACGAGCTCGCCGCGGAGCATGACGCACACGCGATCGGCCATGTCCGCCACCACGCCCATGTTGTGCGTGATGAGCAGAATGCCGGTGTTCATCTTGTTCTTCAGCGAGCGCATCAGCTCGAGGATCTCGGCCTGCACCGTGACGTCGAGTGCGGTGGTCGGCTCGTCCGCGATGATCGCCTTGGGCGAGCAGCTGATCGCCATGGCGATCACGATGCGCTGACGCTGACCACCGGAGAACTGGTGCGGGTACTGCTTGAGCCGCGCGCCGGCGTCGGGAATGCCGACCATGGTCAGTAGCTCGACGGCCAGCTTGTCCGCATCCGAGCCGTAGGCCAAACCGTGGAGCTGAATGGCCTCGGTGAGCTGATCGCCCACGGTGAGGACGGGGTTCAGCGCGGTCATCGGCTCCTGGAACACCATGGAGATGTCCTTGCCGCGCAGGCTGCGCAGCTTGGCATCGCTCATGGTCAGGATCTCTTGACCGGCCAGCTTCACCGAGCCGGTGATGTGTGCGTTGCTGGGCAGCAGGCCCATCGAGGTGGCCGAGGTCACCGACTTACCGGAGCCCGACTCACCCACCAGGGCCACGACCTCACCCGGCATGACGTGCAGGGACACGCCCTTGACCGCGTGCACCTCGCCGAACTCGGTGGCGAAGCGGACATTGACGTCCTGAAACTCCAGGACGGGCTGTCCCTCGACGCCCTCGTGCCGTTGGACCACACCGATGGCGCTGGTGGCGGGGCCGGCACCGACCGCGCTGGAACCAGCGCCCGAGGCAGCCGCGGGGGCGACGCTCTGGACGTCGTTCGTGTTCTCGTTTTCCTGCATGGAAATCGTTTCCCTTTCGCTGCTCGTCACTGACCGCGGCCCGTGACCGGCGGCACGGGGCCGTCCGGATCAGGGCGGTTCAGGACGCCGTCGGTTTCCTTCGGAGCGTCGTCGGGTCCGTCACCGGCCTTCTTCGACTGGCTCTCGGCGGCCTTGTCCAGGTCCTTGTCGCGACCGGACAGGCCCATGAAGCCCCGCTTGAAGCGACGCTTACCGCCGGCCTGGCGCGGATCGTAGGCATCACGCAGGCCGTCGCCGAGGAAGTTCACGGACAGGGCGATGGCGAGGATGATCATGCCCGGCCACCAGAACAGCCACGGACGCGTGGTGAACGCGTTCTGGTACTGGCTGATGAGCAGACCCAGCGAAACGTCGGGATCGCGCACACCGAAGCCCAGGAACGACAGCGAAGTCTCCAGGAGTACCGCGCCGGCGATAGCGAAGGTGGCGTTCACCACGATCACGCCGATGGTGTTGGGCAGCAGGTGGCGGAAGATCACGCGTCCCGGCTTGGCGCCCATGGCCACGGCGGCGGAGACGAACTCCTTCTCACGGAGGGAGAGCACCTCGCCGCGCACGAGGCGAGCCAGCGCGGTCCACGTCACGAGTCCGAGGAACAGGGCCAGAGCGTAGATCAGCGGAATCGGCAGCTGCCGAGCCATCGAGCCGAGCACGGCGGCCAGCACGAGCAGCGGGATGACGATGACGACGTCGGTCAGACGCATCAGCAGCGAGTCGACCCAGCCGCGGAAGTAGCCGGCGACGGCGCCGACCAGCGCACCGATCACGGTGGCGACAATGCCCACGATGAACGCGATGGTCATCGACACCTGGGTGCCGCGCATCACGAGCGCGAAGTAGTCACGACCGATGGTGTCCTGGCCGAAGGGGTGTTCACCCCAGCGGATCCCGTCGCCCCCCAGGAACTGAGGCACGACAGACAGCGTCGGAGCGCCGCCGTTCTGCGAGGGATACACGGAGGTGGCGTTCTTGTCCCACCAACCGGGGATACCGGCGAAACCGAGCGAGGTGAAGGCCACGACCGTCACGGTGATCAGGACGATCACCGACACCATGGCGGCCTTGTGGTTGAAGAAGCGCTTGCGGACCAGCTGACCCTGGCTGAAGGACTTGCCGGTCTGCTGCCGCAGCTTGGCGTCCTCCGCCTCGGCCAGATCGAAGGACTGAGTCTGCGCGGCGGTGGTGGCTTCGGTCTTGGGGGTGCTCATGGCGCTCACACTCGAATCCGGGGGTCAAGGATGGCGTAGAGGATGTCCGCCATCAGGTTCATCAGGACGGCGGCCGTGCCGGTGATCAGGAAGAACGCCATCACGGGTGCCGGGTCCACCTGGGCCAGGCCGGTGGCAAAGAGCTCACCCATGCCCTTCCAGCCGAAGACCCGCTCCGTGATCACCGCGCCACCGATCAGGCCGGCGAAATCGAAGGCCATGATGGTGGTGATCGGGATCAGCGAGTTGCGGAAGGCGTGCTTGAGCACCACCTGGCGCTCGCCCAGGCCCTTGGCCCGTGCGGTGCGAATGTAGTCCTGCCGCGAGACCTCGAGCATGGAGGCACGCGTGTAGCGGGAGTACGTGGCCACCGAGATGATCGTCAGAAGGATCGTCGGCAGCAGCAACTGCGCGCCCTTGTCAATGAACCCGATCCAGAAGTTCGAGTCCAGCCCCGCGGTCTCCGAGCCGATCGTCGAGATCGGTCGAGGCTTGGCGGCCAGCAGGCGCGGCCAGTAGGTCATGAGCTGCTCGGCCACGATGGAGATGCCCATCACAATGCCGGTCACCAGCGCCGCGACGGTCGCCGTTCCCTTGGAGATGCCGCCCACGAGGCGGCCGACGATGACCGCGATGACGATGATCGTCACGCCTAGACCGAGCAGGAGGAGCCACGAGCCGTTGCGGTTCAGCAACGTCCACGTCGCGTAGTAGGACACGATGCCCAGCACGACCATGATGAGCGCCGAGTAGAGGACTCGGCGCTGGCGCAGGCCGGCGACCAGCGCGGTGACGCCCACGGCGGCAGCGAGGCCGATGACCAGCTGGACGATCGGTCCCATGAAGGGCTGACGCCAGAAGCCCACGGCATCCATGGCCGCGGCGGCGCCGAGGATCACGGCCACGGTCACGGCAAACGTGAAGAGGCGGCGCTTGAGGTTGCCAGCCATCGCCGCCTGGAGCACCACGCCCGCCAGGACGGCGCCTGCGATGAGCATCGTCCAGTTGAGTTGCGGATCGCGGATCCAGTTGTTGTAGCCGATCGCCAGGTACTCCTTGAGGAGCACGGCGGCCCAGAACACGGGCAGGGAGAAAAACAGGAAGATGGTGAAGGTCACCGCGTAGTCGAGGCCGGAGTACTGGCGGATTGCGGTGATGATGCCGACGCCGACGCCGATGATGATGGCGAGCACGGTCGCCAGGACCACGAGGCGCAGCGTTGAGGCGGCGGCGAGCTGGAGCATGTCGAGGACCGGGATGCCCGAGCGATTCACGCCGAGGTCACACTGGCCGACGAAGCAGCCGGCCACGCCGGTCAGCCAGTCCCAGTACCGCTGGTACCACGGCAAGTCCAGGCCCATGAAGGCGATGCGGGCGTCGATGAGCTGCTGGGTGTTGTCAGCCTGCGACTCGCGCAGATCAACGAGGGGATCACCCGAGTTGATCACGAGGACATAGAGGAGGAGAGAAGCGCCGAAGAGGACCAGCAGGGAGCTGCCGAGGCGCTTGAGAATGAATGTCAGCACAACAGGGGGTGACCTTCCGTGCTCAAGGTGCGAATGAGAAGACGGCCCGCAGGGCGGACCATGAGCCAAGGGCCCGACCACCGCGAAAGCGGTCGGGCCCCTGGTTCATCAGGTGTCGAGCGTCACTGTACGGGCCGGAGGCTCACAGGAACAGTCGACAGAACGGGGTCACTGGACCTTGACCCACTGCTCCACGTTCCACAGCGCGCCGGTCTGGGTCGCGGTGTCGCGGACGTTGGCCACCTCAGCGCGCTGGGCGAGCACACCCGGGTGCGCATACAGCGGGATGGCGTGGAAGTCCTCCCACAGGAGCTTCTCGATCTCCTTGACGTGCTCGCGCTGCGCGCTCTCATCGAGCTCGGTCGCGAGAGCATCCCACTCGGCATCCACCTGGGCGTTGCTGTACTTGCCCTGGTTCTGCTGACCGTTGGTGTGGTAGATGTTGCGGTCCGACGCCTTCTGACCGGAACCGGCCCAGGCGAAGAGCGCCACATCGTAGTCACCGGCCGGCAGGACCTCGGAGAAGAAGTTCGCATCGCCGTTGTTCTGGATGTCGAACCCGGCCTCGTTGCACGAGGCCTGGATCAGAGACACGGTCTCGGAACGACGCGGGTTCGGGGCGTTGTAGCCCACGCGCACGGTGGTGCCCACGGCGTCGGCCTCCTCGAGCAGCTGCTTGGCGCGCTCGACGTTCGGCTCATCCATGTCGGTCGGGTAGGCGTAGTCCACGACATCCTGGTAGCCGTCCTGGAACGGGAAGATCTGGCGGGCGTTCATGACCACGGCATCCTCGTTGATCGGCTTGATCAGACGATCGACGATGTCCTGGCGGGGCAGGCAGAGGGCGAAGGCCTCGCGCACGCGGGAGTCCTCGCCGGCGAAGGCGGAGCCGTCCTGCCAGTTGAAGTCCAGGTGCTCCCAGGTGAGCTGGTCGCCGGTCTGGATGATCACGCTGTCACCGTAACCGCGCAGCTGCTCGAGGGTGTCGACGGTGGCCTGGGGCTCGATGACGTCGAGCTCCTCGTTGTCCAGAGCCTGGGTGTGGGTGTCCGCCGCGGCGAAGCGGATGACGAGCTCCTTGGTCAGCGGCTTGGCGCCGACGTAGTTCTCGTTGGCCTCGAGGGTGATGTACTGACCGGCGTTCCAGCCGCCCTGCTTCAGCTTGTACTGGCCGGAGGAGGGGATGAGGGACTCATCGGGCAGGTTGCCGGGGGTGAAGTCCCAGCCCTCGTTCCAGAACTTGGCGACCGGTGCGAGTGCAGCGGCGTCCTTGTCCTGGGCGGCCTGCACCATGTCCTCCATGGACATGCCCGACTCCTCGGCCATGACGTGTGCCGGGAGAGTGCCATCGACAAGGATCTCCCAGTCGGCGTACTGGTCGGTGAAGTTCAGGGTGAACTCCTTGCCCATCGGGTCGCCCTCGATGGACTCGACGTACTCGCCGAAGGTGGT
>JAUNTT010000037.1:0-464 GCA_030538555.1 Micrococcus sp. | reverse complement strand
GGCGGGCGGGAGCCGTCCTCGTTGGCCTCGGCGTCCGGGTTCTCGATGTTCGGGTTCTGGGCAGCCCACAGCATGATGTAGTCGGCGGCGGTCACGTCGGTGCCGTCGGACCACTTCGTGTCGTCAGCGATGGTGTACTTCACCTGGAACGGATCCTCGGAGACGATCTCGTAGGAGCCGTAGTCCTCGTCGCGGACGACGGAGCCGTCGGTGCCGTAGTACCAGAAGTTGCCGAACAGGCGATCGGCCACGGCCGAGTTGTACGAGGTGTAGGTGTTGGACTGGATGCCGTTGTAGGAGAGGAACTCCTGCTCACCGATGGAGTAGGCCAGCGAGCCGTCCTGGGTGGTGACGTCGCCGAGATCAGCCTTGCCCGGGCCGTCCGGCTCGACGGTGAACTTCTCGCCGTTGTCGCCGGTGTACTCGGCGGTGGGGGCGCCGTTGCCCTCGCCGTTGGTGGTGCC
>JAUNTT010000036.1:13670-19789 GCA_030538555.1 Micrococcus sp. | reverse complement strand
AGCTGTTCGATGTCTACGACGCGACGCTGCGGTTCACCACCAACCGCGAAGAGCCAGTTAACGACCTATTTTTTGCGCATGAAGTCATTCGGGGCAAATGGGTCAAAAAGGCCGCCGACGCTTTCGTGGTGTCCGCGATAAATTCGAGTTCTTGTTTTCGCTCGCGATCACTAATTGATTGAGTTTACAGAAGCCCTTGGTGATGCCTGGGGACCTTGTGTCCTCGCTAGTGCCATTCGCTTTGCTATGCTTTCCGGGTGAAGCCCGAAGAACTCTCCGCACTCATCCATGCCCAGGTGCTGGCCGCCGTCGAGGCCGGCGAGTTGCCCGCCGCCCTGCAGGGCGAGCTGAGCCCCGAGCGCGTGAAGGTCGAGCGTCCCCGCAGCCGCGAGCACGGTGACTGGGCCACCAACGTGGCGTTGCAGTTCGCCAAGTCCTCCGGTGTGGCGCCGCGTGAGTTCGCGCAGGTCCTCGCCGAGCGCATGTCCGCACAGTCGGGCGTGGCCGCCGTCGACGTCGCCGGGCCTGGCTTCCTCAACATCACTTTGGATGCCGCCGCCGCGGGCGAACTCGCGCAGTCGATCGTCAACGCCGGTGCCTCCTACGGGCACAATGACGCCCTGGCCGGGCAGGTCATCAACATGGAGTTTGTCTCGGCCAACCCCACGGGCCCGCTGCACATCGGTCACACCCGCTGGGCCGCGCTGGGCGATGCCATCACCCGCCTGCTGCGCGCCAGCGGCGCCACGGTGACCGCCGAGTACTACATCAATGACGCCGGCAACCAGATGAACGTGTTCGCCGATTCGGTCCTCGCTCGGCTGCGCGGTCGCGAGGTGCCCGAGGGTGGCTATCCCGGCGGATACGTCCAGGACCTCGCCGATCAGGTGGCCAAGGACCACCCGCATGTCCGCGAGCTCACGGACGAGGCTGCCCGCCCCGTGGTGCGCGAGGCCGCCTACGAGCTGCAGATGCAGGACATCAAGGACACCTTGCACGGCTTCGGCGTGCACTTCGACGTCTACACCCAGGAACGCCGCCTGCATGACGCCGGTGCCATCCAGGCCGCCGTCGAGCGACTGCGCGACCAGGGCCACATCGAGGACCGCGACGGTGCCGTGTGGCTGCGCACCACCGACTTCGGCGATGACAAGGACCGCGTCCTGATCCGCGCTAACGGCGAGCCCACCTACTTCGCCGCGGATGCCGCCTACTACCTCGACAAGAAGGACCGTGGCTTCGAGCAGAAGATGTACCTGCTCGGGGCGGACCACCACGGCTACGTCGGCCGGCTCAAGGCCATCGCGGCCGCCGCGGGCGACGATGCGCAGGCCAACATCGAGATCCTCATTGGCCAGCTGATCTCCGTCAACGGAGCGAAGCTGTCCAAGCGGGCTGGCAACATCATCGAGCTCAAGGACCTCGTGGACTGGCTCGGCCGCGATGCGCTGCGCTACGACCTGGCTCGCTACCCCGCGGACTCGCCGATCACCATCGACCCCGAGCTGCTGCGCTCCAACACCAATGACAACCCGGTGTTCTATGTGCAGTACGCCCATGCCCGCGCGTGCGGTGCCGCCCGCACCGCCCAGGCCCACGGCGTGGACCGCTCCGAGTTCGACGCGTCCCTGCTCACCGACCCCACCGAGTCCGAGCTGCTGGCCCAGCTGGCCGAGTTCCCCTCCACCGTGGCCGCCGCCGCCCGCCTGCGCGAGCCGCACCGCGTGGCCCGCCACCTCGAGGTCATCGCCGGGGCGTACCACTCCTTCTACGCCGCCTGCCGGATCGTCCCGATGCCCGCGCAGGACGGCACGGTGCGCGAGATCGAGACCCTGCACCGCACCCGCCTGTGGCTCAACGACGCCACCGCCCAGGTGCTGGCCAACGGCCTCGAGCTGCTCGGCGTCTCCGCCCCGGAGAAGATGTGATGACCTTGACCCATACCGCACCCCAGGACCCCCACGACGCCGACCACCCGCTCAGCGTGCACGCCGTGGGGGACACCGTGCCCGCCACGCACGCGCTGGCGCCGGCCTGGCTGCCCGCCCCCGACGACGTCAACGCGCTGGCCCCGCACGTGTGGGCCTCCGGTGTCGCCCGGGATGATGCAGGGGAGCTGAGCATCCAGGGCCTGGCCGCCTCCGAGTTGGCTGAGCGCTTCGGTACCCCGCTGCTGGTCATCGACGAGGACGACTTCCGCACGCGCGCCCGCACCTTCCGGGCCGCCTTCGACGACGCCTTCACCACGCTGTGCGGCGGCGCCGACGTCTACTACGCGGGCAAGTCCTTCCTCACCCTCTCGAGTGCCCGCTGGGCCGCCGAGGAGGGTCTGCGCGTGGACACCGCCTCCGGGGGAGAGCTCGCGATCGCCCTGCGCGCCGGCGTGGATCCCGCGCACATCGGCCTGCACGGGAACAACAAGTCCGACGCCGAACTGCGCGCCGCCTTGCGAGCTGGCGTCGGGCGGATCATCGTGGACTCCCTGGACGAGTTGAACCATCTGGCCGCGCTGGCCGCCGAGCGCGGCGCCACCGCCCCGGTTATGCTGCGTCTGACGCCGGGTGTGCACGCCCACACCCACGACTTCATCGCCACGGCGCACGAGGACCAGAAGTTCGGCCTCTCCCTGGCCCCGGCCACCACCGACGCCGACGGCAATCGCGCCGGCCAGTCACCGGCCGCGCTGGCCGTGGCCGCAGCGCTGGCTGCGGACTCGATCGAGCTGCTCGGCGTGCACTGCCACATCGGTTCGCAGATCTTCGAGGCCGAGGGCTTCGGACTCGCGGCCTCGCGCGTCCTCGAGTTCCTCGCCAAGGTCAAGGCCGAGCACGGTGTGGAGCTGGCGGAGCTGGATCTCGGCGGCGGGCACGGCATCGCCTACACGGCCGTGGACACCCCGCGCCCGGCCGAGGAGATCGCGAACGCGCTCGCCGACGACGTCCAGAAAGCGGCCGAGCGTCTGGGCCTGAACTGCCCGCGCATCTCGCTCGAGCCCGGCCGGGCCGTCTCCGGGCCGGCCGGCTTCACCCTCTACCGCGTGGGCGTCACCAAGACGGTCGACGTCGACGCCGCCGAGGGCGCCACCGCCTCCCGCCGCTACGTGGCCGTGGACGGGGGCATGTCGGACAACCCGCGCCCCGTGCTCTACGACGCCGACTACACCGCCGTGGCCGCTTCCCGCACCTCCGCGGCGCAACCGGTGCTCAGCCGCGTCGTGGGCAAGCACTGCGAGTCCGGAGACATCGTGGTGCGCGACGTCTACCTGCCGGCCGACCTCGGCCGCGGCGATCTGCTGGCCGTGCCCGCCACGGGCGCCTACACCCATGTCATGTCCTCGAACTACAACGCCCTACTGCGCCCGGCCGTGATCGCGGTGCGGGAGGGTGCGGCCCGCGAGATCATCCGGCGCGAGACGCTGGATGACCTGTTGGCCCGCGAGGTCGATCCGGAGAATGTCCCGCGCTGAGCCCCCGTCGCGCTGGCCACCTCCGGTGACCGGCGTCGCCAACGCTGGAGCCCGCCCTGTCCTGTCACGTCCGCCCCAACCCCACGGAGCAACATGAAGACCCCTCACCCCTCGGACGTTCTGCGCGTCGCCCTGCTGGGCGGCGGCACCGTCGGATCCCAGGTGGCCCGCATCATCGAGCAGGATGCCCACGAGCTGACCGACCGCATCGGTGCGCGCCTCGAGCTCGTCGGTGTGGCCGTGCGCAGCCTCGATGCACCCCGCGACTATGCGGTGGACGCCTCGCTCTACACCACGGACGCCGAGGCGCTGATCGATCAGGCCGATCTGGTCATCGAGCTGATCGGCGGCATCCACCCCGCCCAGGAGCTCATCGAGCGGGCCCTGCGCGGCGGGGCCTCCGTGATCACGGGCAACAAGGCGCTGCTGGCGCAGCAGGGTGCGGCGCTGACCGCGCTGGCCGAGCAGTCGGGCTCCTGCCTGTCCTACGAGGCCGCCGTGGCCGGCGCCATCCCGATTCTGCGCCCGCTGCGCGACTCCCTGGCCGGTGACCGCGTCACCCGCATCATGGGCATCGCCAACGGCACCACCAACTTCATTCTGGACCGTATGGACACCGAGGGTGCCGCGTTCGCCGATGTCCTCGCCGAGGCCCAGCGCCTGGGCTACGCGGAGGCGGACCCCACGGCCGACGTCGAGGGTCACGACGCCGCCGCGAAGGTCGCGATCCTCGCCGGCCTGGCGTTCGGCACGTCCTTCACCCTGGACCAGGTGGCCTGTGAGGGCATCACGTCCATCACGGCGGAGGACAACGCGGCAGCCGCCGAGGCCGGCTACGTCATCAAGCTGTTGGGCATCGCCGAGCGACGCACGAGTGCCGAGGGTCAGGACGGTGCCGTGTTGCGCGTGCACCCCACGCTGCTGCCGCGTGAGCACCCGCTGGCCGCCGTCCGCGGCGCGTTCAACGCCGTCTTCGTGGAGGCCGAGAACGCGGGCGAGTTGATGTTCTACGGCCCCGGCGCCGGCGGTGCCCCCACGGCCTCGGCCGTCATGGGCGATGTGGTGGTGGCTGCCCAGCGTCTGGTGCGCGGGGGTGGCGCTCGCCCGGCCCGCTTCGCCGACTCCGGCTTGGAAGCCCTCGACGCCGCCGAGGCGATGACCTCCGTGATGGTCGTCGTCGAGGTCGCCGATCAGCCCGGCGTGC
This sequence comes from Micrococcus sp., assembly GCA_030538555.1. Lineage (GTDB taxonomy): Bacteria > Actinomycetota > Actinomycetes > Actinomycetales > Micrococcaceae > Micrococcus. The sequence goes on along the minus strand of JAUNTT010000036.1, from coordinate 15,119 downwards.
TGCGCCAGGTGGCCGGGGCCTTCGAGGAGCACGGCGCCTCGATCGAGTCCATGCGCCAGAGCCTGGTCACCCACGGGGACGAGGCCACCGCGGCCCAGTTGCGGATCATCACGCACCCCGCACGGCAACGCGACCTGGACGCCGTCGTGGAGTCCCTGCGCGAGCTCAACGTGGTCCAGTCAGTCCTCTCCGTTCTCCGAGTCGAAGGAAAGTGAGCGTCTTAGTCTCATGGCACATCAGTGGCGCGGCGTCGTCCGCGAATACGCCGACCGTCTGCCCGTGACCGAGCAGACCCGCATCATCACCCTGGGCGAGGGCAGCACGCCGCTCGTGCACGCCCCGCACCTCTCCCAGCTCGTCGAGGGCACGGTCTACGTCAAGGTCGAAGGCATGAACCCCACCGGCTCCTTCAAGGACCGCGGCATGACGATGGCGATGACCGCCGCCGTCGCGGACGGGGCGAAGGCCGTGGTGTGCGCCTCCACGGGCAACACCTCCGCTTCGGCCGCCGCTTACGCCGCCCAGGCGGGACTGACCTGCGCGGTGCTGGTGCCCGAGGGCAAGATCTCGATGGGCAAGATGTCCCAGGCCGTCGCCCACGGCGCCCAGATCCTGCAGGTGCAGGGCAACTTCGACAACTGCCTCGAGGTGGCGCGCAAGCTCAGCGAGAACTACCCCGTCTTCCTCGTGAACTCGGTGAACCCGGCGCGCATCGAGGGCCAGAAGACCGGCGCCTTCGAGGTGGTGGACGCCCTCGGCGACGCCCCGGACTACCACGTGCTGCCCGTGGGCAACGCCGGCAACATCACCGCGTACTGGAAGGGCTACCAGGAGTACGCGCGCCCCTATGTCAACCCGCATCCGGGGACCTCGGACGAGGAGCTGGCCCCCGTGGCCACGCGCACGCCCATCATGTGGGGCTTCCAGGCTGCCGGAGCCGCACCGATCGTGGCGGGACACCCCATCACCGAGCCGGAGACGATCGCCACCGCCATCCGCATCGGCAACCCGGCCTCGTGGGAGCACGCCACCGCCGCCCGGGACGCCTCCGGCGGGCTCATCGACTCCGTCACCGATGACGAGATCCTCGAGGCTCATCGCTGGCTGTCCTCGAAGGAGGGCGTCTTCGTGGAGCCCGCCTCCGCCGCCGGTGTGGCCGGACTGATCAAGCACCATGCCGCCGGTGCGGCGCCCACGGGCAAGACCTGGGTCATCACCGTGACCGGTCATGGCCTCAAGGATCCGCAGTGGGCGCTCAAGGGCGCCGACGGCACCGATGTCACGCCGCAGTCCGTGGCCTTCGACGTCCACCAGGTGGCCGAGGCGCTGGGGCTGGTCTGATGCCGGTCACCGCGACGCTGCCCACCGGCCGTGGGGGGGGGGGGGGGGGGCCCGCCCCGGCCCCCCCGCCCCCCCGCGGCGGGGCGGGGGTGGGGGGGGGCCGCCGCC
>JAUNTT010000036.1:0-13660 GCA_030538555.1 Micrococcus sp. | reverse complement strand
CCGGGCTTCGATTCGATGGGCCTGGCCCTCGAGCTGCGCGACGAGGTCCGCCTCGAGGTCACCGACGGCGAGTCCACCGCCGCGGTGACGGGCGAGGGGGAGGAGTCGCTGCCCACGGACGGCTCACATCTGATCCTGCGCCTGGCTCAGGCTCACCTGGCCCGGCACGGGGTCACGGCCCCGGGCCTGGCCCTGCACGCGGTGAACCGCATTCCGCACAGCCGCGGGCTCGGTTCCTCCGCCGCGGCCGTCGTGGCGGCCATCGCCGGGGCCAATGCCCTGCTCGACGACGCTGATCGGGTGGACGTCACCGCCCTGGTCGATCCCGCGGCGCGCCGCGAGGGACATCCGGACAACGTCGCGCCCGCGCTGCTCGGCGGCGCCACGGTGTCCTGGGCTGACGACGCCGGCGCGGGCTTCCGCACCGCAGCCCTGGACGTGCACCCGGACGTGGTCCCGGTGATCGCGATTCCCGATGTCGAGCTGGCGACCCACACCGCGCGCGGACTGTTGCCAGACACCGTCCCCCATGCCGTGGCCGCGCAGCAGGCCGGCCGGGCCGCCCTGCTGACCCACGCCCTGAGCCGCGAGCCGGGGCTGCTGCTAGCCGCTACGCGCGAGTGGCTGCACCAGGACTTCCGTGCCCCGGCCATGCCCGCCAGCGCGGCGCTACTGCGCGCCGCCCGCGAGGCTGGCCACGCCGCCGTCGTCTCCGGGGCAGGGCCGACCGTGATGGTCCTGGCTCATGGTCAGCGGGCAGCCGAGGACGCCGCAGCCGTTCTGGGCCGCGCCGCGGCCGGACAGGACGTGACGTGGCGCGTCGAGATCGCTGGCCTGGCGGCCAGTGGTGTTAGGGTAGAGGCACTCCACCACGGCTGACACCGTGGGTTTTCTGCGGAGAATCCTCGCGTGATCACGCCCGCCTCAGTGTTCTCATGGTTCACGGGGCGCGATGGCAGGAGCTTTCACCACCTCCCGGCTTTCAGGAGCATCGCTGTCAGGGTCACCCCTGCGCGCTCCGGCCGGATGCACATCCGAATGTCCGCCGTGCACCCCTGTGCCGCGGCCGGACGACCACCGAGTCAGAAGGACCCTTCGTGACCGAATCCACGGAACAGACCGCACCCGCTCAGAGCGCTGGCGGCGGACTGGCCTCTCTCAAGCTCGCTCAGCTCCAGGCCCTGGCCTCCCAGCTGGGCATGACCGGCGGCTCGCGCATGCGCAAGTCCGATCTCGTGGCCGCCATCGCCAACCACCAGCGCGGCGGCGCCGTCGCCGACCGCGAAGCCAAGGCCCGTGCCGAGAAGGCGCCCGCCCAGGACGCCGCCCCCGCACGCTCCGAGTCCGCTACGGCCGAGGGACAGGGTGCCGAGGGCGAGTCCCGCCCGGCCCGCCGGTCCCGCCGCGCCGACGCCGGCGAAGGATCGCGAACCGGTGCGGAGCAGGGCTCCGCCGACCGCGGTGGCTCCTCGGACTCGCCTGCCGATGACCAGGCCACCCAGCCCGGCCCGAGCCGCAACGCTCAGGACGCGGAGCGTGCGGAGTCCTCGGCTGACGAGTCCTCCCGCGAGGACAATGGCCGCGGCCGCCGCCGCCATGATCGCTCCGCGCGCAACGACCGCGAGGACCATGGCCGCGGCCGTACCAAGAACGACCGTCAGGACCGCACCGACCGCTCCGAGAAGTCCGGCGATCGCGAGAGCCAGCGCGAGACCAAGAAGGACGACGCCGCGGATGATCGCGGCAATGGCCGCGGTCAGCGCAACGGCCGGGATCGGGACCGGGACCGCGACGATGACAGCAACTCGCGCCGCAATCGCCGCAACCGCAATCGCAACGAGCGCGGCCGGAATCGCCGTGGTCGCGGCGGGCCCGAGGTGGACGACACCGAGCTGAGCGAGGACGATGTCCTGCAGCCCGTGGCCGGCATCCTCGACGTGCTGGACAACTACGCCTTCGTGCGCACCTCCGGCTACCTGCCCGGCCAGAACGACGTCTACGTCTCCCTGAACATGGTCAAGAAGTATGGCTTGCGCAAGGGCGACGCCGTCGTCGGCGCCATCCGCGCCCCGCGCGAGGGCGAGAAGCAGAACAGCGGCAACAACGCGGGCGGCAACCGCCAGAAGTTCAACGCGCTGGTCAAGCTGTCCACCGTCAACGGCCAGCCGGCTGCCGAGAACCCGCAGCGCGTGGAGTTCGCCAAGCTCGTGCCGCTCTACCCTCAGGAGCGCCTGCGGCTCGAGACCGACCACAAGCTGGTCGGCCCGCGTGTGATCGACCTGGTCAGCCCCATCGGCAAGGGCCAGCGCGGCCTCATCGTCTCCCCGCCCAAGGCGGGCAAGACGATGATCCTGCAGTCGATCGCCAACGCCATCACCACGAACAACCCCGAGGTGCACCTCATGATGGTGCTCGTGGACGAGCGTCCTGAGGAGGTCACTGACATGCAGCGTTCGGTGGCCGGCGAGGTCATCGCCTCGACCTTCGACCGTCCGGCCGACGACCACACCACCGTGGCCGAGCTGGCGATCGAGCGTGCCAAGCGCCTCGTGGAGATGGGCCGCGACGTCGTCGTGCTCCTGGACTCCATGACCCGCCTGGGCCGCGCGTACAACCTGGCCGCACCGGCCTCGGGCCGCATCCTCTCCGGCGGTGTGGACTCCTCGGCGCTGTACCCGCCGAAGAAGTTCTTCGGTGCCGCCCGCAACATCGAGAACGGCGGCTCCCTGACGATCCTCGCCACCGCGCTGGTCGAGACCGGCTCGCGCATGGACGAGGTCATCTTCGAGGAGTTCAAGGGCACCGGCAACATGGAACTGCGCCTGTCCCGTCAGCTCGCCGAGCGCCGCATCTTCCCGGCCGTGGATGTCAACGCGTCCGGCACGCGCCGCGAGGAGAACCTGCTCTCCGCCGAAGAGGTCAAGATCATGTGGAAGCTGCGTCGCGTGCTCTCGGGGCTCGAGCAGCAGCAGGCGCTCGAGCTGCTCACCAACAAGATCAAGGACACCGCCTCCAACGCCGAGTTCCTCATGCTGGTCTCCAAGACCACGCTGGGCGCCAAGGGCGAGGACTAGTCACCTACCACGACGCCGGTTTGCGGCGGGATCATGCATCCCGCCGCAGGCCGGCGTCGTCGCATTCCTGCACACTCCTCACACTCTCAGGACGTCCTGCCGTGTTCGACTCCGTCACCCCCCTGCTCGCCGAGCATCGCGAGCTCACGCAGCGGCTCGCCGACCCCGCGGTCCACGGGGACCCTGCCCTGGCCCGCCGACTCGGGCGCCGCTTCGCGGAGCTCGGTGCCGTGGTGGCCGCCCATGAGGCGCTCGAGGCCGCCGATGCGGAGCTGGCCGATGCGCAGGAGCTCGCGTCCGAGCCCGGCGAGGACGGCGCGCTGTTCGCCGCCGAGCTGCCCGGGCTGAGAGAGCGCGCGGAGGCGGCGCGGGAACGCCTGCGCCGGCAGCTCATCCCGCGCGATCCCGACGACGCCCGCGACGTGATCGTGGAGGTCAAGGCCGGCGAAGGGGGAGCGGAGGCGGCCCTGTTCGCTTCAGACTTGGTGCGCATGTACCTGCGCTTCGCCGAGACCCGCGGGTGGAAAAGCCAGGTGCTGTCCGCCACCGACTCGGATCTGGGCGGCTACAAGGACATCCAGATCGCGTTCCGCGGCTCCGGCAGCGACCCGGCCGAGGGCGTGTTCGCCACCTTGAAGTTCGAGGGCGGCGTGCACCGCGTGCAGCGCGTGCCCGTCACGGAGTCCCAGGGCCGGATCCACACCTCCGCCGCCGGCGTGCTGGTGCTCCCGGAGGTGGACGAACCCGATGAGGTCCAGATCGACGCGAATGACCTCAAGGTGGACGTGTTCCGCTCCTCCGGGCCCGGCGGCCAGTCCGTGAACACCACCGACTCTGCCGTGCGCCTCACGCACCTGCCCACGGGCATCGTCGTCTCGATGCAGAACGAGAAGTCCCAGATCCAGAACCGGGAGGCCGCGCTGCGGGTGCTGCGCTCGCGCCTGCTGGACCTGCAGCGCCGCGAACGCGAGGAGGCCGATTCGGCAGCCCGGCAGCAGCAGGTGCGCACCCTGGATCGCTCCGAGCGCGTGCGCACCTACAACTTCCCCGAGAACCGGATCACCGATCACCGCTCCGGGTACAAGGCCTACAACCTCGATGCCGTGCTCGATGGCGCGCTGGGCCCCGTGGTCGCCTCGCTGCAGGAGCTTGACGAGTCCCAGCGCCTCGCGGCGTTGGCCGAGGGATGAGCGAGCCGAGGCGGACGCCCGACTGGTCCGCGCAGCTGGCGCACGCCGTGCGCCGACTGCGCGAGGCCGGGGTGGACAGCCCCCGTGCCGATGCCGAACAGCTTGCCGCCCACGTCCTTCGCCTCGATCGCGGCAGCGCCATGGCCGCCGTGCTGCGCGGGGACTACCCCACCGGCGACGAGGCCGAGGCGTTCGAGGCTCTCGTGGCCCGACGCGTCCAGCGCATTCCGCTGCAGCACCTCACCGGCACCGCGGCATTCTTCGGGCTTGACCTCGCGGTAGGGCCCGGGGTGTTCATCCCGCGTCCCGAGACGGAGGTGCTGGTCAGCCGGGGCTTGGCCGTGCTGGAGGGCAGCACGGCGGGTGGTGACGTCGTCGTCGTGGATCTCTGCACCGGCTCCGGGGCGATCGCGGCGGCGGTGGCACACACCCTGCGTGAGCGCCCGGGCGGTGCGCGTCTCTACGCTGTGGAACGCGATGACACCGCCGTGGCCTGCGCGCGGCCCAACCTGGAACGCTACGGCGTGTACGTGATTCACGGCGATGCCCGCACGGCCCTGACCGAGCTGGCGGGGATCGTGGACCTGGTGCTGTGCAATCCGCCCTATGTTCCCGAGGGACAGATTCCGCGGCAGGCCGAGGCGCGGCATGATCCGCAGCTCGCCCTCTACGGCGGGGATGCCACGGGCATGGCCCTGCCCCTGGAACTGGCCGCGCACGCGGCCCGGCTGCTGCGCCCCGGCGGGTGGCTGATCATGGAGCACGACGAGTCCCACGCCGAGGGTCTCCGCGCCGAGGTAGCAGGCCAGGGTGGGTGGTCAGACATCGAGACCGTGCCGGATCTGACCGGGCGGCCCCGCTTCGTCCAGGCGCAGCGCCGCGAGTGAAAGAATACGAACTGTGAGTGAGTTGCTGAACATCGCGCAAGCCCCGCGCGAGCTGGTCCTGGACACCGCGCGGGACGCCCTGGCGCGCCGGCAGTGCGTCGTCGTCCCCACGGACACCGTGTACGGGATCGGCGCCGACGCCTTCTCGCCCCTGGCCGTCGCCGTGCTGCTCGCGGCGAAGGGTCGCGGCCGTGACATGCCGCCTCCGGTGCTCATGGGCGACATCCGAGTCATGCACGGCCTCGCCACCGAGATCCCCGAGGACGCCGTGCGCCTGGGTGAACGGCACTGGCCTGGGGCCCTCACCCTGATCCTGCCCGCGCAGCCCACCCTGACCTGGGATCTGGGCGAGACGCGGGGCACCGTCGCCCTGCGTGTGCCCGATGACGAGTTCACGCGCAACCTGCTCAACGCGGTCGGGCCGATGGCGGTCTCCTCCGCCAACCGGACCGGTCAGCCCGCCGCCACCACGGTGGAGGAGGCCAGGGCGATGCTGGGGGAGAGCGTCGCCCTCTACCTCGACGGCGGCCCCCGGGACACGGGTGCGCCCTCGACCATCGTCGACTGCACCGTGACGCCTTTCCGCGTCGCACGGCAGGGGGCGTTGGCGCTCGAGGTGCTGCGCGAGACGGTCCCGGATCTGCTCGCCGAGGGCGAGGAACCCCCGGCGCCCGAGTCCGCCGTGGACACCCATGACGGCGTCACCCCCGTGACGGGGACCGGGGCGCCGGACAGCGCAGCGCCGGAGACCGAGTCGCCGGAAGCCGAGACGCTCGAAGCCGAGGCGCCGGACAGCGCAGCGCGGGAGGACTGACCCTCACCCGAGGGAGCTCATGCGCGCGTACCTGCTCATCATCATCGTCACGTTCGTGGCGTGCCTGCTGCTGACCCTGGCTGTGCGGCGCACCGCGTTGGCCGGCCGCGCCTACACTCCGCAGCGCCGCCGGGACATGCACGTGCGCCCCGTGCCCAAGCTGGGTGGCGTGGCCATGGCCATCGCGGTGCTCATGGGGCTGATCGTGGCGGCCACCCTGCCGTTCATGGACGGGATCTTCTCGGACACCACGGCGATGCGTGGCATCCTGATGGCCTTGGGGGTGGTCATCGCCGTGGGCATCGTGGACGATCTGTGGGATCTGCGCTGGTGGGCCAAGCTGACAGGTCAGGTGGGGGCGGCCCTGTGCGTCGCGCTGGCCGGCATTCGCATCGAGGCGCTGCCGGCCGGGCGGTTCCAGGTCGGTCATGACCTGGCCCAGATCCTGCTCACGGTCTTCGTCATTGTCCTGACCATGAACGCGATCAACTTCGTGGACGGTCTCGACGGGCTGGCCACGGGGGTCGCGCTCATCGGCGGCTCGGCGTTCTTCGTCTACAGCTATCTGCTCACGCGCACCATCGACGAGTTCGACTACTCGAATCTCGCCACCCTGCTCATGGCTCTGCTCGTCGGAGCCACTGCGGGGTTCCTGCCGTTCAATCGCTATCCGGCGCGGATCTTCATGGGTGAGGTGGGGGCGCTGCTCATCGGCCTGCTCCTGGCCACCGCCGCTGTGGCTGTGACCGCCGACGTCGGCGCGCTGGAGGGCGTGCGGTTCCGCAATGTGCCGGTCTACATGCCGGTGTTGCTGCCACTGGCGGTGCTTGCGCTGCCGCTGCTGGATCTGGTGACCTCGGTGATCCGCCGGACGGCCGCCGGGAGCAGTCCGTTCTCCGCCGACCGCGGCCACCTGCACCACAAGTTGGTGGATGGCGGATACACCCAGGCCCAGGCCGTGGCGCTGCTGTGGCTGTGGAGCTTTATCGTGGCGTGGGGCGTGGTGTCGCTGAACTTCCTCGATCCCGACGTCGTCCTGCCCGCCCTCGGCGCGGCACTGATCATCGCGGCCTCCTTCACGGTGCACCCCATTGTGCGCCGCCGTCGGGGACAGGTGGTGCGAGCGAGACGCTGGGAGAACCGCCGCGGCTGGTGGGGCATCCTGGCGGCGTGCCTCTACACCGGCACCGTGGCGCTGCTGCTGAGCATGGCGGTGGCTGCCGCGCTGGGCTCCGCGCCGGGGACGACGCCGGGCGGCTCGGCGGCGTTGGGTGCGAGCGTGGTGCTGGTCACCTCGGCGCTGACGCTGGCGTTGATCGCATGGTTCTCGCAGCGCCATCCGGAGACGGTGCTCGTGCTGAGCATGGGGACAATGCTGATCAAGCTCGTGGTCTACGGGGCCCTACTGGGCTTCGTGCCGCGTCCGGACTGGCTGGCAGCCGAACCCGCGGCCCTGAGCGCGTTGGCCGTGATCCTCGTGTGGCAGGTGACCGAGGTGCTTGTCTTCGCCCGGACGCGCCGTGGCATTTACGCCCCAGCAGGCCTCTGACCTGCGGCGACTCGCGGCCCGGGTTCGACGGCGTTGCCCGGGTGTGACGAACCGTCTCGATGGGGTCTCCGCGGTGCCGTGTGGCGGTTCGTGAGGGGTCCGGCGGTTTGGTATCGTGGTCTCAGATCACATTCGACGGCCGATCTGTGCTGGAACGTGACTCTTCACCCCTCAACCGCAGCGACGCACTGAGTGTGCCTGCAGTGTGCGCGGGCTGAGGGTCACGCGAGCGCTCGGACGTCGACGCATCACGTCAGAGAGGAATCGCGTGCTATCTCTCGTGCTCGCTAGCGGAGGCTTCACGCCCCCCACCATCAGCGACGCTCATCCGCCGGACATCCTTCCGTGGGGAGCGTACTGGGGCACCGGCTTCGGCAAGCAGATGCTGCTGACGCTGCTCTCCGTGGTTCTGATCACGTGGTTCTTCACCTGGGCCATGCGCCGGCCCAAGCTGGTTCCCGGCAAGGCCCAGTGGCTGGCCGAGTCCGGCTACTCCTTCGTGCGTAACGGCATCGCCCGCGACATCCTGGGTGAGCGCGACTTCAAGGTCTGGGTGCCGTTGCTCTTCGCGCTGTTCTTCTTCGTGCTGGTCAACAACATCTTCGGCGCGATTCCGTTCCTGCAGCTGCCGACCTTCTCGCATGCCGGCTCCGCCTATGCGCTGGCCCTGATCGTCTACGTCATCTGGATCGTCGTCGGCCTGCGCCACCACGGCCCCGGCTACTTCAAGCTCGCGGTGGTGCCCTCGGGCGTGCCGGCCTGGATCCTGCCGCTGCTCGTGCCGCTGGAGATCATCTCCAACTTCATCGTGCGCCCGCTGACCCACTCGTTGCGTCTCATGGCCACCATGCTCGCGGGCCACATGATCGTGATGCTCGCCGGCTCCGGTGCGGCCTACCTGATCACCGAGGCGGGCAACCCCCTGCTGGCCGGCACCGGTGTGCTCGTCATCCTCGGCTCGGTGGCGCTGTACTTCCTCGAGTTGCTGATCATGTACCTCCAGGCGTTCGTGTTCACCCTGCTGACCGCGATCTACGTCCAGGGCGCGATCGCCGCGAACGACCACTGACCCCCCATCTTCCGGCGCGATGACCATCGCGCCGGTGTGGAGGCACGGGCCAGGTGCTCCGATCTCCTCCACAAACCGGCTTCCCGGGCCTCGGCTTCACGGCCGCGACCCGTCCGGGAACCTCCGCACACACCGCCGAGTTCGAAAGCTCGGCACTGCGAAAGGAACACAATGGAAATCCACGGTAGCCTCAACCTCATCGGTTACGGTCTGGCCTCCATCGGCTCCGCCATCGGCGTGGGCATGATCTTCGCTGCGTACATCAACGGCGTCGCCCGCCAGCCCGAGGCTCAGCGTGTGCTGCAGCCCATCGCGCTGCTCGGCTTCGCTCTGGCCGAGGCGCTCGCGATCCTCGGCCTCGTGTTCGCCTTCGTCATCGGCTAATTGACTCCTGCGCTTTCGCCCGTCGCCGCCGCACCCACGGCTCGCCCCTGGAACGCACGGACGTCGACACCGTAGGACTCACGACCGAAGGATGGTTGAAACATGATCAGCTCTGCACTGATCCTCGGAGCGTCCGATAACCCGCTCCTTCCCAACCCCTGGGAACTCTTGGTGACGTCAGTCGGCTTTGCCGTGCTCATGTTCATCGTCGTCAAGTTCATCGTCCCGACCCTCGAGAAGTCCTACCAGGACCGCGTCGAGGCGATCGAGGGCGGTCTCGAGAAGGCCGAGAAGGCCCAGGCCGAGGCGAACCAGATGATGGCGGACTACGAGCAGCAGCTCGCCGACGCTCGTCACGAGGCCAACCGCATCCGCGAAGAGGCTCGCACTGAGGCCGCGCAGATCGTGGCCGAGGCCAAGGACCGCGCCCAGGTGGAGGCTCAGCGCCTCACCGAGCAGGCCCACGCCCAGATCACCGCCGAGCGTGCCCAGGCTGCCACGCAGCTGCGCACCGAGGTCGGCACCCTGGCAACCACCCTGGCCGGCAAGATCGTCGGAGAGTCCCTCGACGACGACGCCCGTTCCCAGCGCGTGGTGGACCGCTTCCTCGCGGACCTCGACCAGCACGAGAGCGCGGGTGTGTCTGAATGATGACCGGAGCATCGCGGGACTCGCTGGCAGCTGTGCTGTCGGCGTCTGATCCGCAGTTGACCGAAGGCGGCGTGAGCCTGGCTCGCGAGCTCTTCGCGGCCGTGGACGTCGTGGACGAGCAGGGTGCGCTGCGCCGCTCGCTCACCGACCCCGCCTGGTCGGCCGAACGTCGCCACGGCCTCGTGGACGCGCTGTTCGGCCAGCGGGTGAGCCCCGGTGCGCTGCAGGTCCTCAAGGACCTCGCCGGACGTCGTTGGTCGGCCGAGCGTGACCTCGGCGACGCCCTCGAGACGGTTGCGGTGCACGCCGCCGCAGCCGAAGCCGAGCGCGGTGGACACGAGGGCCTCTCCGGCCTCTCGCGCGAACTGCTGGCCTTCAATCGAACCGCTGAGGGTTCGCACGAGGTCCAGTGGGCACTCACGGATCAGCAGGCTCCGCTAGAGTCCCGTCGGCAGCTCGCCGAACGGCTCTTGGGGTCCGATGCATCCGACGCGGCACGCGTGCTCGTCGAGCGCGCGGTGACCGCCCCGCGGGGACGCAAGCCGTTCCACGCCATCCGCTCCTTCGCCGACGTCGTCGCCCTGCGCCAGCGTCAGTGGATCGCCGATGTCGTGGTGGCGCGGGACCTGAGCGAGGAGCAGCGGAACCGGCTGTCCCAGGGCCTCAACCGTGCCTTCGGGCGCGAGCTCGTCCTGGACGTCACCGTCGATCCTCACGTGGTGGGCGGCATCCGCGTCCAGGTGGGCGACGATGTCATCGACGCCTCCATGGCCAGCCGCCTCAACGACCTCCAGCGCCGGATGGCCGCCTGACCGGCAGCCACGCCCACGCACCACGGAAACTTCTACCACTGAGAGCATCATCGTCACCACGATGATCACCAACGCACAGAGAGCAGGGACTGCAGATGGCCGACTTGACCATCAATGCTGACGATGTCCGCAATGCGCTGAACGACTTCGCAGCTTCGTACGAACCGACCGGTTCAGACCGTACCGAGGTGGGCCACGTGCTCGCCGCGGCCGACGGCATCGCCCGTGTGGAGGGCCTGCCCTCCGTCATGGCCAACGAGCTGCTGCGCTTTGAGAACGGGACCCTGGGCCTGGCCCAGAACCTGGACGCACGCGAGATCGGCGTCGTGGTGCTGGGCGAGTTCCAGCAGATCCGCGAGGGCATGGAGGTGCACCGCACCGGCGAGATCCTCTCCGTCCCCGTGGGCGACGGCTTCATGGGCCGCGTGGTGGACCCCCTCGGTCAGCCGATGGATGACATGGGCCCGATCGAGGCCGAGGGCCGCCGCGCCCTCGAGCTGCAGGCACCCACCGTGACGCAGCGCAAGTCCGTGCATGAGCCGCTGCAGACCGGTATGAAGGCCATCGACGCGATGATCCCGATCGGCCGCGGCCAGCGCCAGCTGATCATCGGTGACCGCCAGACCGGCAAGACCGCCATCGCCGTGGACACCATTCTCAACCAGAAGGCCGCCTGGGAGTCCGGCGACCCGCAGAAGCAGGTCCGCTGCGTCTACGTGGCCGTCGGCCAGAAGGCCTCGACCATCGCGGGCGTGCGCGCCACCCTCGAGGAGCACGGCGCCCTGGAGTACACCACCATCGTGGCGTCCCCGGCCTCCGATCCCGCGGGCTTCAAGTACCTCGCCCCCTACGCCGGCTCGGCCATCGGCCAGCACTGGATGTACGGCGGCAAGCACGTCCTCATCATCTTCGATGACCTCTCGAAGCAGGCCGAGGCCTACCGTGCCGTCTCGCTGCTGCTGCGTCGTCCCCCGGGACGCGAGGCCTACCCCGGCGACGTGTTCTACCTGCACTCCCGGCTGCTCGAGCGTTGCGCCAAGCTCTCCGATGACATGGGCGCCGGCTCGATGACGGGCCTGCCGATCATCGAGACCAAGGCGAATGACGTGTCGGCCTACATCCCGACCAACGTCATCTCCATCACCGACGGCCAGATCTTCCTGCAGTCGGACCTCTTCAACGCCAACCAGCGTCCCGCCGTCGACGTGGGCATCTCGGTGTCCCGCGTGGGTGGTGCCGCGCAGGTCAAGGCCATGAAGAAGGTCTCCGGCACGCTGAAGCTGGACCTGGCCCAGTACCGCGACATGCAGGCCTTCTCGATGTTCGCCTCGGACCTCGATCCGGCCACCCGTCGCCAGCTGGCCCGTGGTGAGCGCCTCATGGAGCTGCTCAAGCAGCCCCAGTACTCGCCGTACCCGGTCGAGGAGCAGGTCGTGTCCATCTGGGCTGGCTCGAAGGGCCACCTGGATGAGGTCGCCGTGGAAGACGTGCTGCGCTTCGAGCGCGAGTTCATCGACCACCTGCGCCGCAAGGACGTGGTGCTCGGCGCCATCGGCTCCACCGGCAAGCTCGAGGACGACACGCTGGAGACCCTGACCCAGGAGATCGAGGAGTTCAAGAAGAACTTCGAGGCCTCCGAGGCGCACGCCGGCGTCGGCAACGAGGGCCACGGGGCCATCGAGGCCGACCAGGTCGCGCAGGAGCAGATCACCAAGCAGAAGCGCTGACCGGCTCACGGGGCTCGCGCGGTCCGTTGATCGTCACCACGACGACGGACCGCCGGGCACCTGACCAGGGAAAGGACCACCATGGGAGCCCAGATCCGGGTGTACCGCCAGAAGATCGCATCGACCTCGTCGATGAAGAAGATCTTCAAGGCGATGGAGCTCATCGCCACCTCCCGCATCACGAAGGCACGTGAGCGGGTCAACCAGTCGCTGCCCTACGCCAATGCCATCACGCGCGCCGTCTCTGCCGTCTCCACCCAGCACGACATCGACCATGTGCTGACCACGGAGCCGGAGAACCCCACGCGTGCGGCCGTCTTGATCATGTCCTCGGACCGTGGTCTGGCCGGCGCCTACTCGGCCAACGTGCTGCGCAAGGCGGAGGAGCTGCTCACCCGCCTCGCCGAGGAGGACAAGGAAGTCGACGTCTACGTCGTCGGCCGCAAGGCCCAGGGCTACTTCGACTTCCGTGCCCGCGAGTACAAGCAGGTGTGGACCGGTCAGACCGACGCCCCGGTGGCCGAGCGTGCCAACGAGATCGGCGAGACCCTGGTGGATGCCTTCCTGCAGGAGACGGAGTCCGGCGGCGTGGACGAGATCCACGTGGTCTTCACGGAGTTCGTCTCGCTGGTGAAGCAGAATCCCCACGTCGTGCGGCTGCTGCCGCTCGAAGTGGTGGAGGAGCAGATCACCGAGGACACCGAGATCCTGCCGCTCTACGAGTTCGAGCCGGACGCGGAGGAGGTGCTCGACGCGCTGCTGCCCAAGTACATCGAGTCCCGCATCTTCAACGCGATGCTCCAGGCCGCCGCTTCCGAGCTGGCCAACCGCCAGCGCGCCATGAAGTCGGCCGGCGACAACGCCACGAGCCTCATCAAGGACTACACCCTGCTGATGAACAACGCTCGCCAGGCCGAGATCACCCAGGAGCTCACCGAGCTCATCGCCGGCGCGGACGCCCTGAGCAACTCCTGACGTCCTCACCGGTCTGCCACGCAACAGACCCCCGCCATCCACACACGAATCGAAGTGAGAGAGATGACTGCCACGATTAACGAACAGGGCGCCGCAGCCGCCACCGGCGGTGCCGTCGGCCGCGTTGCCCGCGTCATCGGCCCCGTGATCGACGCGGAGTTCCCGTCGAACGCCATGCCCGAGGTCTACAACGCCCTCACCGCCGAGCTGACCCTCAACGGCGAGACCCGCACCATCACCTTCGAGGTCGCCCAGCACCTCGGCGACAACATGGTGCGCGCCATCTCCCTGCAGTCCACCGACGGCCTCGTCCGCGGCGCGCAGGTGAAGGACTCCGGCGAGCCGATCTCCGTGCCCGTGGGCGACGTGGTCAAGGGCCACCTGTTCAACGTGCTCGGCGACACCCTCGACACCCCGATCTCCTCCCTGGACGTCCAGGAGCGCTGGCCGATCCACCGCACCGCCCCGAACTTCGCGGCGCTCGAGGGCTCGACCGAGATGCTGGAGACCGGCATCAAGGTCATCGAC
>JAUNTT010000035.1 GCA_030538555.1 Micrococcus sp. | reverse complement strand
GTCGTCCTCCATGCCCACGCTGGTCTGCACGGGCAGGACCACCACGTCCTTGCGCCCGAACATGCGGGCCACGGACATCGGCAGCACGGCGTGCCCCGCGCCGGTCGCCACGATCTCCAGCACCGTCCGCTCCCCCGACCCCGGCACCTCCGGAACCTCAAGCGGGTCCTGGGGCGCGGGCGGGGCGAAGTCCACGGGCGAGTAGGCCTCGGCTGGGTCGAGCTCGGTCAGCGGAACCGGCCCGTCCGCGTCCGCGTCCCACGCGGCCAGCAGATGATCCGTGCCCACGCACACCACCGCGGCCTCCTGATACAGCCGCACCACATGGACGTGCTCGGGCGCGACGCCGGCCGCGCGCAGCACGTCGGCGGGCTCGCCGTCACCAGGCCAGCGCAGGTAGCCCAAGGGCGGCAGTGCGAAGCGGGCGGCGCCGTCGGGATCATGGGCCAGATGCGCGGCCTGCGCTGACTGGTCGTGGTTGAGCAGCTGCACGGTGCGGGCGCGCGAGGTGAAGCGGTCCACCCACTTCGAGGGCGTGGCGCCGGGGATCGTAGCGAGGAACAGCGTCTCCGGCGGGGACTCCGGCTCGCGGGCGGGACGCTGGGCGCGTGCCGGGCGCTGCTTCGCGGGCCCCGCGGTGGGGCGGCGTCGGGCCGGGGCGCGGCGCGGTCGGTTCGCACTCATGCGCCTCACTGTAGGCGTCCGCTGCCGCGCCCGGCCAAGTCCACCATGCGGACAGCGGGTGGTGCAGGTCACGTCGATTGCTAGCGTGAGCGCACCTTCCCGTGACTCGCAGCCCCAAGGTGGTGCCATGCCTGTATCCATGATCTCATTCGCGTCCCTGCCCACCCACACAGCGCCCTGCGCCGGCCAGAAGATCACCCCGTCGCTGGCCCGCTCGTGGCTGCTCGTCAACGCCGCCCAGCCGGATCGCTTCAGCCCTGCGGAGGAGTCGGCGGCGGACATCGTCATCCTGGACATCGAGGACGCCGTGGCCCCGAAGGACAAGGTGACCGCGCGGGAGAACGCGGTGTCCTGGCTCAGCTCCGGGCACACCGCATGGGTGCGCCTCAACGGCTACGGCTCGAAGTGGTGGGAGGACGACGTCGCCGCCCTCGCCGAGACCCTGCCGCGCTCGCTGGGCGGACCGCTGGAGGAGGGTGGCCTGGCCGGGGTGATGCTCGCGATGGTGGAGTCCACCGATCACGTCAACGAGACCGCGCGCCAACTGCCCGGCGTGCCGGTGGTGGCGCTCGTGGAGACGGCCCGCGGCCTGCAGCGCATCGACTCGATCGCCGCGGCGAAGGGCACGTTTCGGCTCGCGTTCGGCATCGGCGATTTCCGGCGTGACACGGGGCTCGGCGAGTCCCCGCTGGCCCTGGCCTACACCCGCTCTCAGTTCACGATCGCCGCGAAGGCCACGGGTCTGCCCGGGCCCATCGACGGGCCGACCGTGGGCACCACCGGCGTGAAGCTCTCCGAGGCGACCGCCGTCACCGCCGAGTTCGGCATGACCGGCAAGATCTGCCTCACCCCGGAGCAGTGCGCCGCCGTGAATGAGGGACTGAGCCCCTCGCAGGAAGAGCTGGCCTGGGCCAACGAGTTCCTCGCCGACTTCGCCGCCGACGGCGGCGAGATCCGCAACGGTTCCGATCTGCCGCGCAAGGCGCGCGCCGAGAAGATCCTGGCCTTGGCTGCCGCGTTCGGGGTCACCACCTCGGAGTTCGTCAACGCCGACGACGACGGCCGCACCGCCGCCCCCTCGGATACGTTCCACTACTGAGCGGGCCGGTGCGGCGGCGTAGCGCTTCCGTCCCGCCCCCGCCCCGCGAGCTGGTGGGCAACAGGCCGAGAGGTGGTAGCCGTCGGCCCGCGAGCTGGTGGGCCGCGGCGCCGTCGTTCTCAAGCGGCTGCCCCACCGTTAAAACTCGGGCACGCAAATGACCCACTCAACGGCCTAGATCGGCCATCAAGTGGGTCATCTGCGTGCCCGCGTTCATGGCGGGGTGGGGCGACCGGCTGAGGCAACGGGTGGTGTCAGCCCTCCTGGGGCAGGGTGAAGGCAGCCGAGAGCTCGAGCTTCACGGTGTCGGAGACCAACACGCCGCCCGCCTCAAGTGCGGCGTTCCAGGTCAGGCCGAAGTCCTTGCGGGAGATCTCACCCTTGGCCTCGAAGCCCACGCGGGTCACGCCGAAGGCGTCCACGGCCTGGCCGCCGAACTCGGCGTCGAGCTCCACGGTGCGGGTCACGCCGCGCAGGGTCAGCTCGCCGACGAGGACGAAGCTCTCCAGATCGCCGCGGAATGCGGTGGAGCGGAAGGTCATGGTGGGGTGGTTCGCCACGTCGAAGAACTCCTCCGAGCGCAGGTGGCCGTCGCGCTGCTCGTTCTTCGTGTCCACGCTGGACACGTCCACCGTGACGTTGACGGTGGAGGCGGTGAAGTCCTCCGCGACGGTCAACTCACCCTCGACGGCCTGGAACGTGCCGCGCACCTTGGAAATGCCGGCATGGCGGACGACGAAGTCCACGTCCGAGTGGGCAGCGTCCAGGGTCCAGGTTCCGGTGGTGATGCTCATGGTGTGCTCCTTGGGTGATCTCGGCAGAGGATGGCGGGGGCGCCACCCAGTGTTTCAAATTTGTAGCACTCGGCCGAACCGCAGCGACTCGGGATCTGTTCCACGGAGGCCCGGAAAGTGGTCAAGGCCACAGCAGAGCCGTCGCCGGGACGCGCGAGCACGCACCGCTCCGGCCACCTGGCCTCATCGCCCGCTCCACCCACCCTGCCGAAACGCGGGCACGCAGATGACCCACTCAACGGCGATTTTCGCCCTTGAGTGGGTCATCTGCGTGCCCGAGTTTTCGGGGGGCGGGGGACGCGGGTGGAAGGAAGGGGGAGGTGTGGGCTCACCGTCCGCGCACGCGCAGGGCGAGAATGCATGCGGCGCGCGCGTCGCCGTCGTCGAGGTCCACGGTCATCAGCCCCCGGATCGTCGCCATGCGCGCGGTCAGGGTATTGCGGTGAATGAACAGTTCGCGGCACACGTCCGGCCCGCGACCGCAGTGCCGCAGCCAGGCGTCGAGCGTGGCCATCAGCTCCGGGCCCCCCGCCGCCACCGGGGCAAGGAGACGGTCGGCGAGCGCAACGACACCCGGGGCAGGAAGACCCGTCACGGCAGCATCCAGCGTCAGCGGCGGTAGACGCCTCACGCCCGGGCGCGGCATGGAGGCGTGCCGCGATCGCTCAGCCACGCGCGCCGCCACCAGCAACTCCTCGATCGTCTCCGCGCCCACGACGCCGGCGCTCACCTCGCCGAGCGGGGAGAGCACCTCGTCAAGCACGGCCATCACCCACGCGTCGAGGCCCCGCTCACTGGCCTCTCGTCGGGCTTGCCCGGTCGGCGCCTGCACCAGCAGCAGGGCGCCAGCGTTCCGCTCCACCACCCGGGCGCGGCCGATCCGCGAGTCCAGCGCGGTGCGCGCACGCCACATCAGAGCACGCATCGCGGGGCGCGGCATGTCCACGGCAGGGTCCAGCCGCACCACGCACCAGGAGCTCGGCACCGTGAAGCCAGCCTCGACCGCGAGGGACGTCAGATCGTCGATTCCCTCCCCCGACGTCGTCAACAGCCCCTCGACGAACCGCGCCGCCTCGTCCGTGTGCATCGGGTGCAGCGAGGTCAGCGTGGCGCCCAGCTCCATGCCGATGACCGCGGCGACCGGTCCGAGGCGCGACTGCACAAGCACATCGGCGCGCACACCGGTGACGCTGAGGCGGAAGTGCCCGTGGTCATGGTGGGTCGGCAGCAGCAGGGATGTCCGGCCAGGCGCGGACGCGTCGCGGACCCGGCGCTGGCCCGCTGTAGTTTGAGTCGGATCGGGGTTATCGTTCTCGTCTGGCCGCGCGAGCACCACCCCGGCAGCGTCGACGATCTCGGCGGTCCCGCCGAAGACGGCTCCGATCCGCGCGAGGACTCCGCCGAGCCCCTCGCCGGCCGCCAGGGCGCGAGTGCAGTCCTCCGCGAGGCGCCACCCCTCGGAGAGTTCGCGCAGCCGCTCCTGCGCCAGCCGGTCGGTCACGCGCCGCGAGACCTCCAACAGTGGGGTGTCCACGGGAAGGGCCAGCAGAGGCATCTGCCACTCCGTGCAGGCCCGGATGAGCCCCTGCGGCACGTGACGATGAATGGTGCCGAGCCCGAAGACGACGACGGACACTCGCGCGCGCACCAGGCGCTCGACATACGCGGACCACGTGCGGACATCGCTGAACCGCAGACCCATCCCGGTGGTCAGCAGGGCCGCGCCAGCGCTGAGGTGCGGCGTGGGGTCCATCAGCTCGGTGACCGCACACCACTGCACGGGCGCGTCCATGGCCGGGCCGTCGGCGCCGACGACGAGATCCAGCTCGACATGGGGATCGTCGGCCAGATCTCGCACTCGCATGCCAGAAGTCTAGGCGGCACTATGCAACGTGCACAGTGCCTGCGTGAACCCCGTGCAGAAAGCACGATGCGCTCAGCCCAAGGTCACCCCTACTGTGATGCGCATGACACTTTCGGGGACGACCTTCACGCCGACGCTCAACTCGGACATGGGTGAGGGCCTAGGTCTGCACGCCTTCGGTCATGACGAGGAGCTGATGCAGATCATTGACGTCGCCAACGTCGCCTGTGGCTTCCACGCCGGGGACCCCGCGGTGATGGAACAGACCGTGGGCCTCGCAGCCCGCTACGGCGTGCAGGTCGGCGCCCACCCCGGTCTCCCGGATCTGACGGGCTTTGGGCGTCGCCGCATGGCACTCGAACCCCGGGAGGTCCGCCAGCTCATGCTCTACCAGGTCGGCGCGCTGACCGGCTTTCTGGGCCAGGCAGGCCTCCCCTTGCACCACATCAAGCCCCATGGTGCCCTGTACGGCATGCTCGCGGGCGATGACGCCTTGATGGAGGCGGCCGCCGACGTCGCGAGGCAGTACGGTGTTCCGCTCTACGGACTGGCCGGCACGGCACACGAACGGGTCTGCCAGGACCGCGGCATCGAGTTCGTTCCCGAGCTCTACGTCGACCTCGACTACACCGCCGAGGGCGCACTGATCATTCGGCGCACCCCGCACACGACGGACCCGAGCGCGGCAGCGCAACGCGTCCGCTACGCCCTGGCCGGTGAGTCCTTCCCCTCGGCCGAGGGTCCCGAGGTATCGATCGACTTCCGCTCGATCTGTGTGCATTCCGACGCCCCCAACTCGCCCGACGTCGCCCGCGCCGTCCGCGACGCCATCGCCGCGGCCTCCGCGACTGGCGAGAACAACCCCGCCTGACAGCAGCCCTCGCGCACGGCCGCCACGATTTCCCTGACCACCCACCGATACACCCCTGCGCTGAGGCGCATGACAGAACAGGAGCCCTCCATGGCCGACATCATCTCCCCCCTGCCCGGTGTCTTCTACCGCCGACCAGCCCCGGATAAGGAGCCCTTCGTAGAGCCGGGTGACACCGTCGAGGTCGGCCAAGTGATCGGCATCGTCGAGATCATGAAGCAGTTCACCGAGGTCACCGCCGACGCCGCCGGTACCCTCGGCGAGTTCGCTGTGGAGGACTCGGCCATGGTGAACCCGGGCGATGTCCTGGTCACGATCGACGAGGCCTGACGCCGATGCCGCTGCATTGCATCCTGATCGCGAATCGCGGCGAGATTGCCCGTCGCATCATCCGCTCGGCCCGAGCAGCCGGGGTGGAGACCGTTGCGGTCGCCTCCGAGGCAGACCGTGAGGCCCTCCATGTCCGCGACGCCGACCACCACGTCATCATCGGCCCGGCACCGGCTACCGCCAGCTACCTCAACGTCGGAGCCCTCTTGGAGGCCGCCCGGTCCACCCAGGCCGACGCCGTCCACCCCGGCTACGGCTTCCTCTCCGAGAACGCCGACTTCGCCCGTGCGGTGCTCGACGCCGGCCTCACCTGGATCGGCCCGGACCCCGAGACGATTGCGCAGATGGGAGACAAGGTTGCGGCCCGCCAGGCCGCCCAGGCCGCCGGAGTGCCGGTCCTCCCCGGCACCGAGGGACCGGTCGACGACGACACCGACGTCGAGGCGCTGCTCGAGGACACCGGCGTCCCGCTCGTGATCAAGGCCGCCGCCGGCGGAGGTGGGCGCGGCATTCGGCGGGTTGATCGCGCTGAGGACTTCGCCGCCACGCTGCAGCAGGCCCGCGGTGAGGCCGCCTCCGTGTTCGGCGACCCTCGTGTCTACGTCGAGCGCTTTGTGCCGCGCGCTCGCCACGTCGAGGTGCAGATCATGGGTGACGGCACGCACTTCGTGCATCTGGGCGATCGCGACTGCACGTGGCAGCGACGCTCCCAGAAACTCATCGAGGAAGCGCCAGCTCCCGATCTGCCGGACGCCGTTCGCGACCAGATCCGCACGAGTTCCGTGGCCCTGGCCGAGCGAGTCGGGTACACCGGCGTCGGGACGGTCGAGTTCCTCTACGACCCTCAGCGGCAGGAGGCGGCCTTCATCGAGATGAACACGCGGCTGCAGGTGGAGCATCCGGTGACCGAGGCGATCACCGGGATCGACCTCGTGGCGGAGCAGCTGCGCATCGCCGCGGGTCACGGTCTCTCGGTGACCCAGGCAGACGTCAGCTTCTCCGGTCATGCCATCGAATGCCGTCTCAACGCCGAGGACCCGCACCGCAACTTCTTCCCCTCCCCCGGCACGCTGAGCGATGTCACCTGGCCCTCCGGCGAGGGCGTGCGCGTGGATGCTGCGGTGGAGACAGGCTCGGTGGTGGCGCCCTTCTATGACTCGATGATCGCGAAGCTCATCGTTCACGGCGACGACCGCACCGCGGCGATCGCAGCCACTCAGGATGCGCTGCGCAAGACCCGCCTCGACGGCATCACCACCACCGTCCCGGCCGTGCTCGCGCTGGTGGGCCGGCCCGAGTTCGCCGACGTCACCCACCACACCACTCTGATCGAACAGTCCCCCGAGATCCTGGAGGCATCATGACCACCCCTGTGGGCCCCGCCCGCTACACCTGGGGCGGTGACGAATTCCTGATGGTGGAGATCAGCGAGGCCATGAGCCTCGCGGCGAACTTCCGCGTCATGGCCATCGCCACCGCACTACAGGACAACCGACCCGACGGCATTCTCGACCTATGCCCCGCGAATGCTTCGCTCTTGATTCGCTTCGACCCGGACGTCTTGGACTCCGAAGCGCTCGTCTTCCAGCTCCGGGAGATCGAGGAGGCCGTGGCCCAGCAAGAGGGCGGCACCCTCTCCACGCGCGTGATCGAGGTGCCGGTCTGGTACGAGGACCCCTTCACGGCCGAGGTGGGCAGCCGCTTCCGCGCCGGATACCACCAGGCCCCCGAGGGCACCGACCTGGACTATGCGGCCGCAGTCAACGGGCTCGCGGACAAGGATGAGTTCATCTCCCGCCACCACAGCCAGCCGTGGCTCGTGAGCATGGTGGGGTTCGTCGCCGGACTGCCGTTCATGTTCCAGCTCACGGACCAGGAACAGCAGCTCGAGGTGCCGAAGTACCTGTCGCCGCGCACCGACACCCCTCGTCTGTGCGTGGGACACGGCGGCTGCTTCTCCGTCATCTACTCGGTGCGGGGAGGCGGCGGCTATCAAATGTTCGGCGTCGCCGCCGCACCGATCTTTGACCCCCACGGCTCAACCGTCGACTTCGAGGACACCATGGTGCTGTTCCGGCCCGGTGACATCGTCCAGTTCCGCCCCGTGGAGCAGCATGAATACGAAGCGATCCAGGCCGAGGTGGAGGCGGGCACGTTCCGCTACCGCATGGCCGACGTCGAGTTTGACGTGGCCGCCTCGCTCGCCGACCCCACCGGGTACAACGCTCGCATCAAGGAGGCTCTGCGCCATGCTTGAGTTCACCACCGCCGGGATGGCCACGACCGTCCAGGACCTCGGCCGCCCCGGTTACTACCACCTCGGCATCCCCCAGGGCGGAGTCGCAGACCGGGTCAGCGCCATCATGGCGAACATGCTGGTCGGCAATGACGACGGCGCCGCCGTGCTCGAGTGCACCTATATGGGTCCCGCCTTCACCGTCACCGAGCCCACGGTCATGGCGGTCACCGGCGCACCCGTCCCCGTCAAGGTCAACGGCACGGAGCAGCCACCATGGACGCGCCTCGACCTCGCCGCCGGGGATGAGGTCAGCTTCGGCGTCATCCAGGGTGGCGTGCGGTACTACCTCGCGTTCGCCGGGGGCATCGATGTGCCCGAGGCTCTCGGCTCACGCAGCACCTACCCCATCGGCGGGCTGGGCGGTGTGGAGGGCCGTGCGGTCCGGGCCGGTGACTCCGTTCCGGTCGGGACACCCGCCAGCCTGCCCGCGGGCCGCGAGATTCCGGCAGCGCTGCGTCCTGAATTCGCCCGCGAGCAGCGCGTTCGCGTGGTCTTTGGCCTCTACGACCACCGTCTCACCCCCGAGGGGCGTCGTCGTCTGGTGGAAGAAGAGTGGACGCTCACCCCCGTAGCCGACCGCACCGGCCTGCGCTACAACGGGCCGGGCGTGGAATGGGTGGAGCGCGAGCAGCCCTTCGGTGCTGGCCAGGACCCGTCCAACATCGTGGACGCCGGGTATGCCGTCGGCTCGATCCAGATTCCCGGTGGCACGCAGCCGATCATCCTGCACCGCGACGCGGTGTCGGGCGGCGGCTACGCCATGGTCGCGACCGTGATCAGTGCGGACCTGGATCTGGTGGCACGCGCGGCCCCCGGCACGACGACGAGGTTCGTCGAGGTCACCCACGAGGAGGCCGTCGCGGCCCGTGCCGAGACGCGAGAGCTGCTCGACCGGGCCCGCGCCGCCCTCGCCTGACCTTCGCGAAACTCGGGCACGCAGATGACCCACTCAACGGCGATTTTCACCCCTTCAGTGGGTCATCTGCGTGCCCGAGTTTTCGGGGGGAGGGGCTCCGGTGGGTCAGACGCGCTCGGTGGTCTTCACCTCGACACCGGACACGCCCTCCACCGCGGCCTTGGCGCGGGCCCGGCGGCCCAGCAGAGCAGCCCGGGCGGAGAAGGCCAGCGCCACGATCAGGATCGCGTAGATCACCCACGTGATGGGCGTGGAGACGAGGACCATGGGGTCACCCACGGAGCTCAGCAGGGCATCGCGCAGGCTGGTCTCCGCGAGCGGGCCCAGCACCATGCCGATCATCAGCGGTGCCAGCGGGTAGCCGTAGCGGCGCATGAGGAAGCCGATGACGGAGATGCCCAGCAGCAGGAGCAGGTCGAACACCGAGCCCGTGGTGGCGTAGATGCCGAGGCCACAGAACAGGGTGATGCCGGCGTACAGGTAGTGCTTGGGCACCAGCAGCAGCTTCGCCCACAGCTGGGCGAAGGGCAGGTTGATGATCAGCAGCACGACCATGGCGATGAAGAAGCTGGCCAGCAGCGCCCACACGAGATCCGGGTTGCGGTCGAACAGCAGCGGACCCGGCTGGAGGCCGTACTGACGGAAGGCCGCCAGCATGATGGCCGCCGTCGCGGAGACGGGCAGGCCCAGGGTAAGCAGCGCACCCATGGCCATGCCGGTGGTGGAGTTGCCGGCCGCCTCCGGTGCGGCGAGACCGCGGATGGCGCCCTTGCCGAACTGAGGGTCCTTGCGGCGCTTGTCGAGGCGTCGCTCCGTCGTGTAGGCCAGGAACGTCGGGACCTCGGAGCCGCCCACCGGGATGATGCCGAAGGGCAGGCCGATGCCGGTGCCACGCGCCCACGCGGGCGCTGCCTCGCGGAACTCCTTCGCGGAGAGCCACGGGCGCCCGGTGGCGCGAATCTCGGTGTTGGCCTTGGCGTCGCGCACGCGCGCCGCCACATGGAACACCTCGCCCAGCGCCAGGATCGCCACGGTCACGGTGACGAGCGGGATGCCGTCGTAGAGATTCGGAGAGCCGCCGGTGAAACGGGCGGTGCCCGTCACCGAGTCAATGCCCACGACGGCGATGCCCAAGCCCAGAATGAGCGAGGCCAGACCGCGCAGCACGGAGTCCGCCACGATCGACGACGTCGCCACGAACGCGAACAGCGCGAGCGCAAAGTACTCGGCCGGGCCGAAGCGCGTCGAGAACTCGGCGAGCACCGGGGCCAGGAACACCACGAAGATGCTGGCCACGAAACCGCCGATGAAGGCGCCGATCGCGGCCGTCGCCAACGCCTGGGCCGCACGCCCGTTCTGGGCCATCTTGTGGCCCTCGAAGGTGGAGGCGATGGCGGAGGCCTGGCCCGGCGTGTTCATGAGGATGGCCATGGTCGAATCGCCGAACAGACCGCCGAAGTACACACCCGCGAACAGGATGAACGCGGCGGTGGGATCCAGGGCGAAGGTCATCGGCAGCAGCAGTGCGACCGCCATCGAGGAACCGAGGCCGGGCATGACGCCCACCGCGGTGCCGAGCAGACAGCCGATCACCACCCACATGAGGTTGACCGGCGAGAAGGCTCCGGCGAAGCCCTCCATCAAGAGTCCGAAAGCGTCCATGTCAGAACCCGCCTCCCAGGATGCCCGAGGGCAGCGTCAGCCCCAGCATGACCGCGAAGGCCAGGTAGGCCACCGAGGACATGAACAGGGACACCAGAATGTCGAAGACCGGGCGCGGCGAGCCAAAGGCTCGGGTCACGCACCAGAACAGCAGCGCGCCGGCCAGGATCCAGCCCAGCCACGGCAGCAGCACAGCGAAGGCGAGGAAGCCGAAGAAGGCCCAGGCGAGAGCCGTGAAGTCCGATTGGAAGCGGCGCAGCGGGCCAGCCGACTGGCCGACCTCGCCGTCGGCGTCCGCCTGGCCTTCCGGCACCTCGGGCTCGTCGCGATGCAGGACGACCTGCACCGCCAGGGCCAGCGCGACGGCGAGGCCGGTGAAGCCGAGGATCAGCGGGAAGAAGCTCGGACCGGGAAAGTCCATGCCCTCCGTGTCCATGGCGAACGAGCCGATCAGCAGGTACAGGCTGAACGCGCCCAGCACGCCCGGCATGAGCAGCGCGGACAGGCCGGTGGCCTTGCCCCAGCGGCGGCCGGGGGCGGTGATGGCGCCGGTCTGCGGCGCCGCGGTGGTCGATGCAGAGTGACTCACTGGATGGCCTCCGTCAGCTCGCCGATGCGGACCTTCTCGTCCTTGACGTACTGCTCCAGCTCGGAGCCCGTCAGCGGGACCTGGGTCCAGAAGTTGCGGGCGACGGCGTCGGCCCACTCGTCCGTTACGACGGCCTCGGCCACGAGATTCTCCAGCTCGGTGCGCTCCTCGGCGGTGATGCCGGGCGGGGCAAACAGGGCACGCCAGTTGGTCAGGGTCACGTCCAGGCCCTGCTCGCGCAGGGTCGCAATGTCATCGGCGCCCTCGAGACGCTCCTCGGCCACAACGCCCAGGGCGCGCAGTCGGCCGCCCTCGACCTGCGGGTAGATGTCCGCGAAGCCACCGGCCGTGGCCTTGGCGGTGCCGTTGAGCAGCGCCTGGATGGCCTCGCCGCCGCCGTCGGAGGGAATGTAGGTGGTCTCATCCACCGGGATACCCGCCTTCGTGGCGATGTCCGCCATGACCAGCTGGTCGAAGGAGCCGCCGCCGGTCCACGCGACCCGCGCGGGATCGGCCTTCCACGCCTCGATGAGGTCATCGAGGGTCTGGTACTCGGAGTTGTTCGCGACGACGACGAGGCTGTACTCCTCCACCACGCGGGCGATGGGAGTCACGTCCTCGAGATCCGGTCCCGAGCCGTAGCGGGCCCGCGCGGCGATCTGACCGGTGCCGCCGACCATCAGGTTGTTGGCGGTGGGCAGGGTGCTGAGCTGGCCGAGGCCGATGGTGCCACCAGCGCCCGGGATGTTGACGACCTGCACGTTGTTGACGAGGCCGTTGACGCGCATGGCCTGCTGCATCTCGCGTTGGAACGAGTCCCAGCCGCCGCCGGCCGCAGCCGGGGCGATGAGGGTCATGTTGGTGCGGATGTCATTGCCGCCGGAGGCGGACTGGATGGAGAACACGGAGGCCGCGATGACAGTGATCGCGGCGATCACGCTGAAGATGATGCGCCCCGGCCCGAAGCGAGTTCGGGGCGCGGCGACGTCGGATGTGGACATGTGTGCGAGGACCTTCTGATGCGAATGGACCGACCACAGTGGTCAGACCGAGATGAGGTGGTACTTCAGCGCCGGTGGCGGACTCGCCGTCGACGTGAGAGGCGTCACGGTATCAGAAAAATTGCCTCCGTAACAGAGGTCACAGAGATGAGTTGTGGAGACCGCCCGACTCTCAGGTCAGATCGTCGCCAGCGCCCTGCTCGCGAGGGCGGAGCGGCGCCGCGTCAGCTTCGCTCTCGGGATAGCCCTCGGCGGCGTAGCCTCCCAGGCAGATCTCTTCCGGGCAGCCGTTCCAACGGCGGGAGAAGTACCCCGTGACGGCGAGGGCCTCGCGCAGTGGGTAGTGGTCCGCGGCGCCACCATGAACCTGCAGTGCGCTCTCGCACAGAGCGTCCAGGAAGAAGTCGCACACGGAGAGGTACTGCCATGCCTCCATGGTCACGAGGATCACTTGATGATGGGTCAAGGAATCCGGGATCACGCCGAAGAGATCTTCGGCCAGGCTCAGGGCGTCGTCCTCGGTGAGCTCCGCTCCGGTTCGCGTCCAACTACTGCCCAGAGTGGGCAGTTGCCAAACATCGTCGGGAGCTAGGCCGCGGCTGTGCGCCGGCTGATGGGTGTACATCGCGCCCCCTCCTCCTCCGTGGTGAACTCTGCCGCGAATCGGGATGTTGGCGGCCGCCTGCCTCGCCGCGCCCGTCGGTGCACCAAGACGTACCGTAATCATGGCACGGCTTGATTCCGCCGAAGGGAGCTGTGGACAAGCCATTCGTTGATCTCTCAACTCACGCCTCAGTCAACCATTGATGGAGATACTGAACGAGAGGTTCCGGAATGACAGGTGAGTCACAGGCAGAGGGGTCGGAGAGCGTCCGTGGAAACTCGGCACAGAATGTGCACCTAGCACCGTCAGAGGCGTTTCACATTGACAACATGATCACAAAATGTGCCGGAGTCCAGACACTTCGGCCTGAACGAGCCTCTGCCGCCACACACCCAGACGCCATTCGTCTGAGTCCAGCCTGAGGACATGCTGGCCTGCGGCCAGGTGACCGCGGGACCGCCGGCCCCCGGCCTGCTCAGCCCTTCACGGCAGCCCCAGACCTGCTCAGCCCTTCACGCCACCCGCGGTCAGTCCGGACACGATGTAGCGCTGCAGGAACAGGAACAGCGCCATCACGGGAATGGCCGCCAGCACGGCGCCGGCCGCGAAGACGCCCCAGTTCTCCGACCGGGTCTCGGAGACGTACCCATAGAGCCCCACGGCCAGCGTCTGGGTGGAGGGATCCGTCAGCACCACGGAGGCGATGACGAACTCCGAGACCGCCGTGATGAAGGACAGCAGCCCCACCACGGCCAGAATCGGCGTCACCAGGCGCAGGATGATGGAGAAGAAGATCTGCACATGCGAGGCGCCGTCGAGCTTCGCGGCCTCATCCAAGGAAGCCGGGATGGTGTTGAAGAAGCCGTACATCAGATAGGTGTTCACGCCCAGGGCGCCGCCCAGGTACACCAGAATCAGGCCGATCTGGCTGCCCAGTCCCAGAGCTGGGACCAAGCCGCCGATGTAGGTCAGCAGCAGGAAGATCGCGACGACGGCCAGCAGCTGCGGGAACATCTGCACGAGCAGCAGCGTCAGCAAGCCCACACGCCGCCCCCGGAACCGCATCCGGGAGAACGCGTAGGCGGCCAGGGCGCCGAGGAAGACCGTCAGCACGCCCGTGGTCAGCCCGATCACCAGCGTGTTCACGAACCACTTCGCAAACGGCCGGGACGGGTCATTGAACAGGTCCACGTAGTTCTGCATGCTGAACGCGCTGAACAGATTGTTCGAGCTGGCCATCGTGCCCGTGGGGTCGAAGGACGCCGAGAGCACGTACAGCAGGGGGAACAGCGCGAACAACGACGCCGCCACCCCGACGACGTGGCGCCACCCGTCCTCGCGGAACCACCGGGCGAAGCCCCGCTTGCGCCGCGGCGCGGGGGACGACTCCGGCTCCCAGCGCAGCGGGTCCGCCTCCTGGGCGGCGAGCGCCGCCGCCATCGCGGAGGAGGTGGGGCTGGGACCGGCCGCGGACGTGCGGGCCGCCCGGCCGGCGTCGGGATCGAGGGGATTCTCTGCGGAGCTCACTGGTCGATCTCCTCCAGCGCCTTGGTGCGGTTGAAGCTGATGGCCGAGATGGTCGCCACGATCAGGAAGATCACGATGGACAGGGCCGAGGCGAGGCCGAAGTCGCGGCCCACCCCGCTGAACGCGATCTTGTAGACCACGGTGATCAAGATGTCCGTGGCACCGATGTTCAAGGACGTGTCCAGGAAGCGCGGCCCGCCGTTGGTCAGCATGTAGATGATGTTGAAGTTGTTGAAGTTAAACGCGAAGGACGAGATCAGCAACGGCGCCACGGACACGAGCAGCAGCGGCAGCTTGATCGAGCGGAAGATCCGCCACGGCCCGGCGCCGTCCATCTTCGCGGCCTCGTCCACGTCCTCCGGTAGGGACTGCAGGGCGCCCGTGGTCACGAGGAACATGTAGGGGAAGCCCAGCCACAGATTGACCAGCAGGACCGAGAACTTCGCGAGCCACGGATCGGTCAGCCACGGGATCGCGGCCCCGCCGAAGAGCATGGTGTTGATGAAGCCGAACTCCGGGTTCAGCAGCCCGGACCACACCAGCCCGGACAGGAAGGCCGGGAACGCATAGGGCAGGATCATCAGCACGCGATAGATCCGCTTGCCGCGCAGACCCGCCCGGTTGAAGGTGATGGCCAGCAGCAGCCCGAGCACGAACGTGGTGGCCACCGAGAGCAGCGCGAAGGCGAAGGTCCACACGGTCACGCGCAGCAGCGGATCACGCAGCTCGGCGTCCGTGAAGGCCCGCTGGAAGTTGTCGAAACCGACGAACACCCGCCACCCGGTCTGCAGCGTAGTGCCGTCCTCGGTGGCGAACTTGCCCTCCCCGTTGTCCCGGTACACGGCCCCGGACTCGACGTCGGTGAAGGTGTCTGCGGCCTCGTCGTACTCGAGGCGAGGCTGGAACTCATAGGCCACGCGGCCGTCCTGGGTGCGCAGGGTGCCATCGGCCGGATCGTCGGTGATCGGCACCACCAGCTGCGCCACCTGGGCCTGGCGGGAGAGCAGATCACCGAACTGCAGGCTCGTGTAGCCCTCGACGCCGACCGGCCGGTCCCCGTCCAGCTGCGCCTCGACCGGTTCGAGCGGCTCGTCGATGGACCCGATCACGCTCTGCCCGCCCTGGACAGTGAGCATCGAGAGGTCTCCCCCGCGCTCGAGCACGGTGATCGGGTAGCTGGGCGAATCGGGCACGCGGACCATGGCGGAGCGCTGGATCGCGGCGATCGCCGCGTCCTTGTCCGAGTTGCGGCCGTCGCCGTAGTTCGTGAACGCGATGTAGGAGGAGTAGACGAGCACGAACACCTGGAACAGCACCAGGAAGAAGACGCCTGGCGCCAGGTACTTCGCCGGCAGTCCCCCGCGGCGCAAGTAGATCCAGTTGATCAGGATCGTCACGCCCAAGGCCACCGTGAAGACCAGCCAGTCCTCGACCGCCGCGAGCTGGAACAGGATGAACACGGCGAACGCGTCCACCAGGCCCAGCAGGATGATCTTGGCGAGGATCCCGCCCAGACCGTCCGGCCCGCGGCGCGAGCGGGCCAGCGTGAAGCGGCGCGGCGCCGTCGGGGGTGGGGACGCGGCAGCCGAGCCGGTGGCGCCGGCGATGCGCGAGGACGCCGAGCCGGTGGGCGGCGTGGCGGAAGACGAGTTCATGCGGGCCTCACGGTGCTGCGATGAGAAGGGCGGGGACGGCGTCGGGCGTGACCGGCGCGGTCAGGGACGGAACCGGCCGAGACGGCGCGGGCCGTGGGCGGGCGTGTGCACGCCACACCCACGGCCGCACCGTGGTGGGGATCAGCCGTTGAGGCGACCCTCGATGTCGGAGACCATCTTGTTCCAGGTGTCGGCGGCCTCGCCCTCACCCTTGATGATGCGCATCTCGGCACCACCCCAGAACTCCCACACGGCGCCCATCTCCGGGGCGGCCGGCATCGGGACGCCGTCGGCGCCGATCTCGCCGAAGGCCTTGACGTTCTCGTCCTCGGCGGCCTTGTCGAAGGACGCGGTCAGGGCCGGGGCGCGCTTGCCCTCGGCATACAGCGAGTCCTGCGCCTCCTCAGTGGAGAGGTAGTTGACCACGAACTCATTCGCGGCCAGCTTGTTCTCGGAGTTGGCGGCCACGAAGAACGCATTCACGCCGACGAACGGCTGCGCGTCCTCGTCACCCATGGTCGGGATGGGCTCGACGGCGAAGTCGATGCCGGCATCCTCGGCCTCCTCGAGGTTCCACGGGCCGGTGAGGAAGTAGGCGGCCTTGCCGGAGTTGAACTGCTCCTTGGCGATGTCACCGGTCATATTCGGGTTCAGCACACCGGAGCCGGCGGTGCCGTACTCGGCGAGCTTCTCCGCGAAGGCCACACCGTTCTCCCCGCCCATGGCGAGCTGGGAGACGTCGTAGGAGCCGTCCTCCTTCTGCTCGAAGACGGGAGCGCCCATCGAGGTCTGGAAGGGGTAGAGGTGGTAGGGGTCGCCGCTGTTCGGATCGAGCCCGACGACGAACGGGTAGGCGGCGTCGCCGGCCTCGACGGCCTTCTGGCCCTCGGCGATCATCTCGTCGAAGGTCTCCGGGGTGGAGTCGGCCAGCTCGGTGTTGCGCAGCAGGGCGATGTTCTCCACGGAGTACGGCACGCCCCAGGTCTGACCCTCGTAGGTCACGGCCTCGATGGCGGTGTCCGAGAACTCATCGGCCTTGTCGCCGAGCTGCAGGGGCTCGATGGTGCCGTTCTGCACGAGCGCGCCGATCCAGTCATGGGCGCCGACGATCACGTCCGGGCCCTCGCCGGTGGGGGCCTGGGTGATGAAGTCATCCCGCATCGAGGAGTTGTCCTTGATGGCCAGCTCGACCGTGATGCCGGTGTCCTCCTTGAACTTCTCCACGATGGACTGCAGTGGCTGCTGGCGGTTCTGATCCACCCACATGGTGATGGTGGTGGAGCCGGCCTGCGTCAGGTCCTGCGAGGGCGAGGCCGACGACGCCGAGGTGGCGGCCTCCGTGGGCGATGCCGAGGTGGGGCTGGAGGTCGGGGAGGAGGTGCCGCCGCCACCGCCGCACGCGGTGAGGGCGAGCGCGGAGAATGCCGCCGTGATGGTCAAGCCGAGGGAGCGGCGGGAGGTCCGGCCGGTCAGGGTCGCCTGCATGGTTCTGCCTTTCACTGGTGCCCGTGCACGGGGCGTGCGTGGCCGCTGACGGTGCTGCCCGGGACCTCGAGTGAGGCGGTGCGGCGTCCGTGCGGTCAGAGAGTGAACACGAGTGTAAGCGCTTCCACTGTGTCCGTCCACACACTGAAAGAAAACCGCACGGGAAAGCCGAAGGCGAGGGCGTCGTCGGGAATCTACTCGTCAGTAGCGCGAGTGGAAGCGCTTCCATCACGGCGGGGTGCGTGGCATAGGATGACCGTCACCGCACACCGCGTCGACGCACGACGTCGGCACACCACTTCCATCGCAGAGGCAGAGCACTGACATGGCCGGGATCAAGGACGTCGCCTCCATGGCGGGGGTCTCCACCGCCACGGCCTCGCGCGCCCTGAACGGGACCGGCTCCGTGGCCGAATCCACGCGGGAGAAGGTGCTGCGGGCGGCCCGGATGCTGGGCTATGTGGCGGACTCCTCGGCGGCCTCGTTGGCCTCGGGACGCACCCGGAACATCGGCGTGATGACGCCCAGCGTGCACCGCTGGTTCTTCTCCGCCGCACTCGAGGGCGTGGCCCATGAGCTGATGCGCTACAGCTACGACCTCACCCTTTATGACGTCAGCGACTCGTCCCAGCAGCGGGCCACCGTGTTCTCCGATCTGCTGCACCGCGGCCGCCTCGACGCCCTGATCACCCTGTCCTTCAAGCTCAACCCCTTCGAGCTGAGCGGGCTGGAGAAGCTGGACCGGCCCGTGGTCGCGGTCGGCGGGCGGGTGGCCGCGCACGAGCCGCTGCCGGAGTGGTTCACCGCGCTGCAGGTGGATCACGGACAGGTGGGGCGGATGGCCACGGAGCATCTGCTGTCCCTGGGGCACCGGCAGATCGCGTTCCTGGGGCGCGTGGATGAGGACATCGAGTTTCAGGTCTCCACCGAGCGCACGCGCGGTTTCCTGCAGGCGATGGCGGCGGCCGGCGTCGAGGTGCCGGCCGCATGGCTGATCCCGGGCGACTTCACGACCGGCGGGGCCTACCACCAGGTGCGCGCCCTGCTCGAGGACCCCGGCGCTCGGCCCACCGCCGTGCTGTGCATCTCGGACGAGATGGCCATCGGCGCGCACATGGCGGCCCTGTCCCTGGGGCTACGCGTGCCGCAGGACGTGTCCATCATGGGCGTGGACGGCCACCCGGACACCGCCCGCTTAGGCCTCAGCACCATCGATCAGACTCCCGTTCAGCAGGGCCGACGGGCCGCGCGGATCGTGCTCGAGGTGCTCTCCGGCGCCTCCGCGCCGCGGCACGTAAGCCACCACCTGGCCCTGCGCCATCGTGACTCGACGGCGCCGCCGTCGGGTGCTCCCCTCCTTCACTCAGGATCGCCGGGCACGTACCGCCCGTGAAAGGAACCCCTCATGGCCACCGTCACCTTCCGCTCTGCCACGCGGCAGTATCCGAATGCGCCGCGCCCCGCCGTGGACGCCCTGAACCTCGAGATCGCCGACGGCGAGTTCCTCGTGCTCGTCGGCCCGTCAGGCTGCGGCAAGTCCACGTCCCTGCGCATGCTCGCCGGTCTGGAGGAGCTGTCCTCGGGGCAGATCTTCATCGGCGAGCGTGACGTCACCGACGTCGAGCCCAAGGACCGCGACATCGCGATGGTGTTCCAGAACTACGCGCTGTACCCGCACATGTCCGTGGCGGACAACATGGGCTTCGCGCTGAAGATCGCCGGGGTGCCGGCGGAGGAACGACGCCGCCGTGTGGAGGAGGCCGCGAAGCTGCTGGATCTGCAGGACTACCTGGATCGCAAGCCCAAGGCCCTGTCCGGCGGTCAGCGGCAGCGCGTGGCGATGGGCCGGGCGATCGTGCGCAATCCGCAGGTGTTCTTGATGGACGAGCCGCTGTCGAACCTCGATGCGAAGCTGCGCGTGCAGACCCGCGCGCAGATCGCCCAGCTCACCCGCCGCCTGGGCACCACCACCGTCTATGTCACCCACGATCAGACCGAGGCGATGACCATGGGCGACCGCGTGGCCGTGCTCAAGGACGGGACCCTGCAGCAGGTGGACACCCCGCGCCGGCTCTACGAGGCACCGGCGAATGTGTTTGTGGCCGGGTTCATCGGCTCCCCCGCCATGAACATCTTCCGCATGCCCGTGGACGAGGCCGGTGTGGTGTGGGGCTCCACGGTGCTGGGCGTGGATGATGGCGTGCTGCGCGGGGCGGGATCTCACGTGGATCTGGGCGTTCGGCCGGAGAACCTGCTGATCTCCGAGGACGGTGAGGGCCTGCACGTGGAGGTGGACACCGTGGAGGAGCTCGGTGCCGACGCCTACGTGTACGGCCACGCGCAAGTGGGTGGCGAGGAGCGGCTCATCACCCTGCGCACCGTGGGCTACACCGCGCCGGAGAAGGGCGAGACCGTCACCGTGGTGCCGGACGAGAACCGGGTGCACCTGTTCCACGCGGAGAGCGGCGAGCGGTTGAACTGAGCGGGCGGGGTGGGTCG
>JAUNTT010000034.1 GCA_030538555.1 Micrococcus sp. | reverse complement strand
CCCGCCCCGAGTAAACGGGGTGGGCGGCCTTGGTGTCTGTCTGCTCAACCAGTCGGCGAGCGGTCCTGGCCTTGGATCAGGCGTTGGGACGCTTGCCGTGGTTCGCACCGCGCTTCTTGCGGTCGCGGCGCTTGCGTGCACGCTTGCTCATGGCGCCACCTCCTTCGTGGATTGAGAACACCCCATTGTGTCACAGGGGCGCTGGCGTGCTCGACTCACGCCCACGACGCCGGCGCCCGCGTCCGCACGTCGCGACTGCGACCGGCACGTCGCGCCCGCGTCCGGAGGGCCGTCGCGATCCGGCTCAGGCGGTCGGCTCCGGGACACCGAGCCACTGGTACCAGCCGCGGTGCAGCACGAGCCAGGCGATGAGCCCGTGGCCGGCCTGACCGGGGATGCCCTCGCCGGCGGCCAGGTCCGAGCGCCACTGTTCATGGGACACCAGCGGGGTGAAGGCGTCCACGTAGACGTGGTGACGACGATCGGCCACATCCGCGTAGGCCGCGTTCAGCTCGGCCAGGCGAGCGTTGCGGGCCTCGTCCAGCGTCGGCGTGGGTCCGATGACCAGTACCGGAATGCTGCGGTGCGAGGCCGCGTCCAGGATGTTGGCGAGATTCAGCCGCGACCGCGCCGTCGACGACGCGTCGAGGTCCAGATCGGCGTCCGAGAGGGCCACCACGAGGCGGTTCTCGGTCTCCTCGGAGAAGCGGCGCGAGACCTCGCCCCACCACCGCTCGTTGAGCTGTTCGGTGGTCTCCTGCGGCACGGCCAGCACGTAGTTCTCGAGGCTGAGCCCCGGTGCCGAGGTGCGGGCCAGCACGCGGCCCCACCAGCCGATGGCGCGGGGATCACCGGCGCCGGCCAGCAGGTGGTCGCCGACGGCGGCGATCCGGATCTGGCGTGTCTGCACGGTGTGCATCCTTTCGGTTCACGATTCAGGGGACCGCACCGCGCCCGCCACGCCGGACAGCGTGAGAGGCGCGGTGCGGTGGCGAGGCTCAGGCCTCGAAGATGGCGGCCTGCAGGATCTTGGCCTCCTCGTCATGCCGACCCTTCGTGCCGGCCGAGGTGGCCGCCGACGCGGGACGGGAGACGAGGCGGACCTCACGGTCCAGCTCCGGGATCAGGTTCAGCGCCATGAACGGCCACGGGCCCTGGTTGGCCGGCTCATCCTGAGCCCACACCACCTCAGCGTCCGGGTACTTCGTCAGCTCGGCCTGGATCTCCTCAACGGGCAGCGGGTAGAGCTGCTCCACGCGCACCAGGGCGGTGGAGTTGTCCTTCTCCTTCGCCCGCTTGGCCTCGAGGTCGTAGTAGAGGCGACCGGAGACCAGCACCACGCGCTCCACCTCGGAGGCCTTGATGGTGGCATCCGGGATGACCGACTGGAATCGGCCCTGCGTGAACTCCTCCACCGGCGAGGCCGCGGCCTTGAGGCGCAGCAGCTGCTTGGGGGTGAACACGATCAGCGGACGCCGCGGACGGTCGTAGGCCTGCTCGCGCAGCAGGTGGAAGTGGTTGGCACCCGTGGAGGGGTTGACCACCCGCATGTTGTTCTCCGCGCACATCTGCAGGAAGCGCTCGATGCGAGCCGAGGAGTGATCCGGGCCCTGGCCCTCGTAGCCGTGGGGGAGCAACAGCACCACGGAGGAGCGCTGCTCCCACTTCTGCTCGGCCGAGGAGATGAACTCGTCGATGATGGTCTGCGCGCCGTTGACGAAGTCGCCGAACTGCGCCTCCCACAGCACGAGCGCATCCGAGCGCTCCACGGAGTAGCCGTACTCGAAGCCCAGTGCGGCGTACTCGGAGAGCAGTGAGTTGTAGACCCAGAACTTGGCCTGATCCTCGGAGAGGTTGCGCAGCGGGGTCCACTCATCGTCGGTGGACCGGTCGTGGAAGACCGAGTGACGCTGCGTGAACGTGCCGCGCTGGGAGTCCTGGCCCACGAGGCGCACCGAGATGCCCTCCATGAGCAGCGCGCCGAAGGCGGCCAGCTCCGCGAAGCCCCAGTCGATGCCGCCGTCGACGGCCATCTTCGCGCGCCGCTCCAGCAGGGCGGTGAGCTTGGGGTGCACGGTGAAGCCCTCCGGCACGGCCAGATGGGCCTCGCCGATGGTGCGCAGCATCTCCTCGGAGATCGCCGTGGACTCGGGGGCCTGCGGCAGGGTGTCCTTCTCGGACACCGGCTCCAGACCCGAGCCCACCTGCGCGATGACATCGGTCTGCGCGGAATGGGTCTCCGCGAAGGCCTGCTCGAGGCGCTGCTGGTAGTCCTTGAGCGCCGAGTCGGCCTCGTCCTGGGTGATGTCACCGCGGCCCACAAGCGACTCGACGTAGAGCTTGCGCGTGGAGCGCTTCTGCTCAATCAGGTTGTACATGCGCGGCTGGGTCATCGAGGGGTCGTCGCCCTCGTTGTGACCACGACGCCGGTAGCACAGCAGGTCGATCACGACGTCCTTGTTGAACCGCTGGCGGTACTCGAAGGCCAGCCGAGCCACATGCACCACGGACTCCGGGTCATCCCCGTTGACGTGGAAGATCGGCGACTGGATGGTCTTGGCCACGTCCGTGGCGTACACCGACGAGCGGGCCTGCGAGGGCGGCGTCGTGAAGCCGACCTGGTTGTTGACGATCACGTGGACCGTGCCGCCCGTGCGGTAGCCCGCAAGCTGGGACAGGTTCAGGGTCTCGTTGACCACGCCCTGACCGGCGAACGCGGAGTCGCCGTGCACCAGGATCGGCAGCACACCGAAGGAGTCCGGATTGGTGGAGCCGCGATTGAGGCGATCCTGCTTGGCGCGAACGATGCCCTCGAGCACCGGGTTGACGGCCTCGAGGTGGGACGGGTTCGCGGCCAGAGAGACCTTGGTGCGGTTGCCGGCGTCGGAGACGAACACGCCCTCGGTGCCCATGTGGTACTTCACGTCGCCGGAGCCGGCGGTGCCGCCGGGGGTGGCACCCTCGAACTCGCGGAACACCTGGGCGTAGGTCTTGCCCGCGATGTTGGTGAGCACGTTGAGGCGACCGCGGTGGGCCATGCCGATCGCGACCTCGTCCAGACCGCCGTCGGCCGCCTCCGAGAGCACGCCGTCCAGCAACGGGATCAGCGACTCGCCACCCTCCAGGGAGAAGCGCTTCTGGCCGATGTACTTGGTCTGCAGGAACGTCTCGAAGGCCTCGGCCGCGTTGAGCCGGCCCAGGATGCGCAGCTGCTCCTCGCGGGTGGGCTTGGAGTAGGGGCGCTCGAGCTGCTCCTGGAACCAGGCGCGCTCGGCCGGGTCCTGGATGTGCATGTACTCGACGCCGATCGTGCGGCAGTAGGCATCGCGCAGCACGCCGAGGATGCGGCGCAGGGGCAGCACCGCGGCGCCGCCGAAGCCGCCGGTCGGCCACTCGCGGTCCAGGTCCCACAGGGTGAGGCCGTGCTCGCGGATGTCCAGGTCCGGGTGGGCGCGCATCGTGTACTCGAGCGGATCCACATCGGCCAGCAGGTGACCGCGATCGCGGTAGGCGTGGATGAGCTGCTGCACGCGGGCCACCTTGCCCACCTGCTCATCCGGGTTGACCTGCAGGTCCTGGGACCAGCGCACCGGCTCATAGGGGATGCGGAGGTCCTCGAAGACCTCGTCGTAGAAGTTCTGCTCGCCCAGCAGCAGCCCGTGCACGATCTTGAGGAATTCACCGGAGCCGGCACCCTGGATGACGCGGTGGTCATAGGTGGAGGTCAGGGTGATGGTCTTGGAGATCGCCAGGTCGTTGAGCGTGGTCGCCGAGGCACCCTGGAAGGCCGCCGGGTAGGTCAGGGCACCGACGCCGATGATGGCGGCTTGTCCCTTGGACAGGCGCGGCACGGAGTGCACAGTGCCGATGCCGCCGGGGTTGGTCAGCGAGACCGTGGTGCCGGCGTAGTCGTCCATCGTGAGCTTGTTGTCGCGCGCACGCTAGACCAGGTCGTCGTAAGCGTGCCAGAACTCGAGGAAGTTCTTGGTCTCGGCCGCCTTGACGTTGGGCACCACGAGGGCGCGGGTGCCGTCGGGCTTGGGCAGGTCGATGGCCAGGCCGAAGTTCACGTGGGCCGGCTCGATCATGGTCGGCTTGCCGTCGCGCTCCTCATAAGTCACGTTCATCGACGGCATCTGGCCCAGGGCCTTGATGATCGCGTAGCCGATCAGGTGCGTGAAGGAGACCTTGCCGCCGCGCGAGCGGGCGAGGTGGTTGTTGATGACCACGCGATTGTCGATCAGCACCTTGGCCGGCACATCGCGCACGGTCGTGGCGGTGGGCATCGACAGGGAGGCGTCCATGTTCGCGGCCACGGCCTTAGACATGCCCTTGAGCACGGTGGCCTTGTCTTCCTTCTTCGCGCCGCTGGCCGGCTCCGACGTGGTCGGATCCGCGGGCACGGGCTGCGAGGTCGCGGAGGACTTCTTCACGCCGGAGGAGGACTTCTTGGAGGTGCCGGAGCCGGAGGCCTTGGCCTTGCGCGCCTTCTCGCCGGAGCCGGCGCGGTTGCCCGGGTCCTCGGACGCGGCCGGCTGCTTGGCGGAGGTTCCCGACGACGCAGCGTCCTTCGCGCTCGACGCGCTGGCCTGGGTGGCGGTCTTCTGTGCCCCGGCGCCCTGTGCGGCAGCACCCTTCGACGAGGAGTCCTCCGAGGTCGACGCGGCATCGCGGGCGGCGGTGGCCTCCAGGCGCGCGAAGATCTGGGCCCACTGCGCATCCACAGAGCGCGGGTCCGCCGTGTATTTGCGGTAGATCTCCTCGACGAGCTTCTCGTTGCCGGGGAACTCCGCGGCGAGTCGGTCGGTCGTGAGTTCTGGCACGGTGTAACGCCTCTTCTCTGGGATACGGATGGGGGAGGGCGCGCACCGGCGCCCATGCCTCCGATTGATCTTAGTGTTTTCACGGGCACTTTTGGCTAGTGGACATGCGCGTGGACCCTGCGTGACTCTGCCAGACTGGCCAGCATGCGCTTTCTGAACGAGCCCACCGCGGATCTGACCTACAACGACGTGTTCCTGGTGCCTTCGCGCTCCACCGTCACGAGCCGCTTCGAGGCCGACATCTCCTCCGACGACGGCACCGGCACCACCATCCCTCTCGTCGCCGCGAATATGACGGCCGTGACCGGGCGGCGCATGCTGGAGACGATGGCCCGCCGCGGTGGTCTGGGCATCTTGCCCCAGGACGTGGACGTCGAGGTCATCGCGGACACCACGCGCCGGGTCAAGGCCGCTCACCCGGTGATGGACACCGCCCTGAGCATCGATCCGAAGGGTCGCGTGCTGGACATCCTGCACCTGTTCGATATGCGCCACCACGACGCCGTCTGCGTGGTCGACGATCGAGGGCAGCTCGTCGGTGTCGTTCGGCGCGCCGACTGCGAGGGCGTGGATCGCTGGTCCAGCGCCGCCTCCGTGATGCACACCCCGCTGGTCACCCTCACCGCGGATGACCTGGCCTTCGGCGCGGACACCACCGCGGAGTCCACCACCCGCGCCGCCCGGGAGGCCTTCGAGAAGATGGCCGCCGCTCGCGTGGACCATGCCCCGGTGGTCGCGGCAGGCTCCGCCGCCGACGGCGGTCTGGGCACCCTGGTCGGTGTCATGACGCGCAAGGGCGCGGTCCGCTCCACCGTCTTCACCCCGGCCGTGGACGCCCAGCGCCGCCTGCTCGTCGGTGCCGCCATCGGCATCAATGGACCCGTGCAGGAGAAGGCCACCGCGCTCGTGGAGGCCGGCGTGGACGTGCTCGTGGTGGACACCGCCCACGGCCACCAGCAGTCGATGCTCGATGCGCTCGAGGCCGTGCGCGCCGCCGATCCCCAGGTGCCCGTCGTCGCCGGCAACGTGGTGACCGCCAGCGGCGTGCGCGACCTCGCCTCCGCCGGAGCGGACATCCTCAAGGTGGGTGTGGGTCCGGGCGCGATGTGCACCACCCGCATGCAGACCGCCGTTGGGCGACCGCAGTTCTCCGCCGTGCTCGAGTGCGCCGCCGCAGCGCGCGAACTGGGCAAGCACGTGTGGGCCGATGGGGGAGTCAAGCACCCCCGCGACGTCGCCCTCGCCCTGGCCGCCGGCGCGAGCCAGGTGATGATCGGCTCGTGGTTCGCCGGGACCATCGAGTCCCCGGGCGACGTGGTCGTCCAGCCCGACGGCCGCCGCTACAAGGAGAGCTTCGGCATGGCCTCGGCGCGCGCCGTGCAGAACCGCACGCGCCATGACGACGCGTTCTCCCAGGCGCGCAAGGCCATGTTCGAGGAGGGCATCTCCTCCTCGCGCATGTACATCGACCCGGCGCGGCCCTCGGTGGAGGACCTGATCGACTCGATCACCTCCGGGGTCCGCTCCTCGATGACCTACGCGGGCGCCACGAGCCTCGAGCAGTTCCGCGAGCGGGCCGTCGTCGGGATCCAGTCGGCCTCGGGCTACGACGAGGGGCGGCCGCACGCCTCCTCGTGGTGATCTGGCCCTATACTGATTCCGCTATGGAGCATGACAGTCCCCCCTTGACCCTGTTGTCCCCGCGCGACGAAGGCTCGCTCGAGCACGGCCCGGCTGCCCCGAGTCGGGAGGCCTGAGCCATGGAGTGGCTGCTCCTGCTGGCGGGCATGATCCTCATCTTCGGCACGGGCTTCTTCGTGGCCGTCGAGTTCTCGATGATCGCCCTCGACGTCCCCACGGTCCAGCGTCAGGTGGACCAGGGCGACCGGGGCGCGGAACCGGTGTTGAAGTGCCTGAAGTCGCTGTCCACGCAGCTCTCGGCCTGTCAGCTCGGCATCACGCTGACCACCCTGCTCACGGGCTACGTCATGGATCCCGCCATCAGCGCGATGATCGACGATCCGCTGCGAGACGTCGGTGTGCCCGAGGCGGCGATCAGCACCACCTCGCTGGTCATCGCCATGGTGATCGCCACGCTGCTGTCCATGCTGATCGGCGAGCTGATCCCCAAGAACCTGGCCATCGCCGAGCCGATGCGTCTGGCTCGGCTGCTGGCCCGCCCCCAGCTCGTGTTCACCGCCGTGTTCAAGCCCTTCATCGTGGTGCTCAACGGCTTCTCCAATCGCGTGCTGCACACCATGGGCCTCGAGGCCAAGGAGGAGATCTCCGGCGCCCGCAGCCCCGAGGAGCTGTCCTCCCTGGTGCGGCGCTCCGCGCAGATGGGCACCCTGGACGAGCGCACCGCCACCTTCCTGGATCGCACGCTGCGCTTCGCAGACCGCACCGCGGCCGATGTGATGACCCCGCGCATCCGCATGGAGACCATCGGCGTGGAGGACTCCATCCCGGACGTCATCACCCTGGCCCGAACCAGCGGCTATTCGCGCTTCCCGGTCATCGGCGACTCCTCCGATGACATCCGCGGCGTGCTGCACATCAAGAAGGCCGTGGCCGTTCCGCGGGACCGCCGCGAGGATCTCACCGCCGGTTCCGTCATGACGGACATGGTGCGCGTGCCGGAGACCGTGCAGCTGGACCAGCTGCTCACCGAGCTGCGCGCCGCTAACCTGCAGGTCGCCATCGTGGTGGATGAATACGGCGGCACCGCCGGCATGGTGACGCTGGAGGACGTGGTCGAGGAGATCGTCGGGGAGGTCTCCGATGAGCATGACCGCTTCACCCCCGGAGTGCTGCAGACGGCCTCGGGCCGCTGGTTCTTCCCTGCTGATCTGCGCCCCGATGAGGCGGAGGCCCAGATCGCGTCCCTGTCCGTGCCGGAGGACGGTGCGTATGAGACCATCGGCGGCTTCGTCATGGCCCGGCTGGGCCGCATCGCCCAGGTGGGCGACGTCGTCGAGATCGAGGGCGGACGCCTCAGCGTGGAGCGGATGGATGGCCGGCGCGTGGACCGCGTCTGCTTCCAGCCGCTGCTCGACGCCGACGGGGAGGTGCGCGCATGAGCGACGACGTCTGGGGCCTGATCTGGCTCGTGGTCCTGCTGGTGGCCAACGCCTTCTTCGTGGGTGGCGAGTTCGCCGTCATGGGAGCACGCCGCTCCCAGATCGAGCCGAAGGCCGAGGCCGGCTCCCGGCAGGCCAAGGTCGCGCTGTACGCCATGGAGCACGTCTCGCAGATGCTCGCGGTCTGCCAGTTGGGGATCACGGTGTGCTCGCTGCTGATCCTCAATGTCTCCGAGCCGGCCATCCACCACCTCTTCGTGATCCCGCTCGAGGCCCTGGGCCTGAATGCCACGGTGGCCGATGTCACCGCCTTCGTCTTGGCCCTGGCGATCGTGACGTTCCTGCACGTGACCTTCGGCGAGATGGTGCCCAAGAACGCGGCCGTGTCCCTGGCCGACCGCGCGGTGATGCTGCTGGCCACGCCGCTCGTGTGGCTGTCCAAGCTGCTCATGCCGGTGATCGCCGCGCTGAACTGGGTGGCCAATCTGGCCCTGCGCGCCATGCGCGTAGAACCGAAGGACGAGGTCGCCTCGACGTACACGCTCGAGGAGGTGCAGTCGATCGTCGCCGAGTCCACGCGCTCGGGCACCCTCGAGGACGAGTCGGGGGTGCTGCACTCCGCCCTCGAGTTCTCGGACCACACGGCCGGGGACGTGATGGTGCCGCTGGACAAGGTGGTCACCGTCTCGGAGGACGTCACGCCGCAGACCTTCGAGTGGACCGTGGGGCGCATCGGGTACTCGCGCTTCGCCGTGGAGGACGCCGACGGCGGTCTGGTCGGCTACCTGCACCTCAAGGACGTGCTCACGGTGGGCGCGGGCGGCTACGACGCCCCCGTGCCCGTGACGAAGATCCGCTCGCTGGCCAATGTGCGCGCCAACGATGAGATCGAGGATGCCCTGG
Source organism: Micrococcus sp. (assembly GCA_030538555.1). Lineage (GTDB taxonomy): Bacteria > Actinomycetota > Actinomycetes > Actinomycetales > Micrococcaceae > Micrococcus. The sequence goes on along the minus strand of JAUNTT010000034.1, from coordinate 11,095 downwards.
CGTTGATGCAGCGCACCGGCTCGCACCTGGCGCGCGTGATCAACGAGGAGGGCCTCACGGTGGGCATCCTCTTCCTCGAGGACGTGCTCGAAGAGCTCGTGGGTGAGATTCACGATGTCACCCAGTCCACGCGGCGGGTGCGTCCAGCCTGACACTGCGGGGTCACTCAGCGGTGTTAGAGTGAGAATCGTTTGCAATTGAGGTGTGGCGGTGACGCCCACTCGCTGCGCTCCCACCGTCCCACCGTCTGGTCGTGAGGTCCTGTACGTGTCTGCCCTGGCTGTCTCCGCCCCCGCCCGCCGTCTGCGCGCTCTTGCCGCCGCGTCCGTGGGCGCCCTGCTGCTGGCCGGCTGTGCCGGCGGCGATGCGGCGTCGGGCGAGCGCAGCGAGGCGGACGACGTCGTCGCGGTGGCCACCACCACGCAGCTCGGCTCGCTGCTCGAGCAGATTGCAACGTGCGCAGACGTGTCGGTGGCGACGGTGATGGGCCCCGGCGATGATCCGCACGACTTCGCCGCGTCCTCCGCCCAGGTGGCCGCGATGGCCCGCAGCGGCCTCGTCTTCGCCAACGGTCTGGGCTTGGAGGCCGGCATGTCCTCGGCCCTGCGCAACGCCGAGGCCGATGGCGCCACCGTGGTGGAGCTCGCCGAGGACCTGGACCCGCTGCCCTTCGGCGCCCACGACGCTCACCACGCCGATCACGACGACGACCACCACGGCGATGCCTCCGCCGACGGTCACGATCACGGCAGCCTCGACCCGCACGTCTGGATGGACGTGGCTCGCATGGCCACCGCCGCCGAGCTGATGGGCCAGCACCTGGCCGAGGCACGCGACGAGCCGCGCCTGAGCGAGTGCGGGAGAACGGTGGCCGCGGAGATCCGCGAGACCGACGCGCAGGTCCGCGAGATCCTGGACCGGATTCCCGACGACGCCCGCCGGCTGATCGTGGACCACGACGCCTACGGCTACTTCGCCGACGCGTACGGCTTTCAGATCGTGGGCATCGTGGCGCCCGGGGGCTCCACGGATGCCGCACCGTCCTCGCAGCGCCTGGCCGAGCTGACCCAGACCCTGCGTGACGCCCAGGCCGATGCGCTGATCACGTCGGCGGCCTCCTCGGTGGCCGAGGTGCAGTCCCTCGCCTCCGAGGCCGCGGACGTGCCCCTGATCTCCCTGTACGAGGGGGGCCTCGGCGACCCGGACTCCGGGGCGGCGACCTACTCTGACGCCATGATCGCCAACGCCGAAGCGCTCGCCGAGGCCCTGCGGTGATCGAGTTCCTCACCGCACCCTTCGAGCTGGGCTTCCAGCAGCGCGCGCTGTGGGGAGGGCTCGTCGCCGCCCTCATGTGCTCGGTCGTAGGCACGTGGCTCGTGCTGCGCGGCATGAGCTTCTTCGGTGATGCCTTCGTGCACGGCGTGATGCCGGGCATCGCCACGGCGGTCCTGCTGGGCGGCAATGTCTATCTGGGCGCGGCCATCGCGGCCGTGGTCATGCTGGCCGGCATCTCCCTGGTGCACCGGGCCACCACGCTCAAGGAAGACACCGGGATCGGCTTGCTGTTCGTGGGCATGATGGCCCTCGGCGTGGTCATCATCTCCCTGTCCTCCTCCTACACCGGCGCGTTGACCTCGATCCTCTTCGGCGATGCCCTGGGTGTGAGTGCGGAGCATCTGCGCGTGCAGGCCGTGCTGGCCGGAGCCGTCATCCTGCTCTCCGTGCTGCTCTACCGGCCCCTGCTGGCCCTGAGCTTCTCGCCGGAGAAGGCCACCGCTCTGGGCATGCGCCCGCAGCTGACCCACGTGTTGCTGCTCGTGATGATCGGCGCGGCCGTGATCGCCTCCTTCCAGGCCGTGGGCACCGTGCTGGTGTTCGGCCTGCTCGTGGGTCCGCCCGCCACTGCGGCGCTGCTGGCCCGCACCGTGCCGGCGATGATGGTGCTCGCCGCCCTGATCGGCGCGGCCAGTGTCACGCTCGGCCTGATCATCAGCTTCCACGCCGGCACCGCGGCCTCGGCCACGATGGCCCTCGTGCCCATCGTCGTCTTCTTCCTGGTGCTCGCTTCTCAGGCCCTCGTGCGGCTACTGCGCACGCGTGGTCGTCGCGCGGCCGCGCGCCGAGGCTCCAGCGCCGCCGCGCGCCGCCGCTCCGGCGAGGGCGTCCTCAGCCCCGAGGCGCAGCCCAGCGTGAAGTCCGGCGCCGCCCCCCTGACGCAGGGGCACGGGCAGGTGCGCGGATGAGCCCCCACACTCCGGCACACCCCGACGGCGACGCCCCGGTTCTCGCGCGAGCCACCGGTCTCGAGCTGCGCCACGGCGATCACCTGGCCGTTGCCGCCTCGGACCTGAGCCTGCCCGCCGGAGGTGTGGTGGCCGTCATCGGGCCCAATGGCTCCGGCAAGTCCACGCTGCTCAAGGCGCTGGCCGGCGTGCTGGCCCCCAGCGCCGGCACCGTCGAGGTGCTGGGGGCGCCAGCACGGCAGAGCGCGCGGCGCATCGCCTTCGTGATGCAGTCCGTGCACGCCCCGGACGGCACCCCGCTGACCGTGCGGGATGTGGTGCGCATGGGCCGCTACGCCACGCGCGGCTGGTTCCGTCCGCTGGGCGCGCAGGACCGGCGTCGGGTGCAGGAGGCCATGGATCGCATGGACATCGCCGATCTGGCGGGGCGTCACCTCGGCGAGCTCTCCGGTGGGCAACGCCAGCGCGTCTACGTGGCCCAGGGCCTGGCTCAGGACCATGATGTGCTCATGTTGGACGAGCCGCTCACGGGCCTGGACCTGGTGTCCGCTCACCGCATTGACGAGCTGATCCACGAGGAGCCCGCGCGCGGGGTGTCTGTGGTCTTCACGACCCATGACCTCGATGAGGCCCATGCGGCCGATCACGTGGTGCTCATGGGCGGGCGTGTGGTGGCCTCCGGGACCCCCGCGCGGGTGCTCACGCGCGAGAACCTGGAGCGCGTCTACGGGATTGGCAGCCTGCACGCCCCGCGCGGCGCGTACTGGGATGAGCCGCACCACCACGAGGCGTGACTACGAGGCGGTCAGTGCAGCGCACTGCGGGCACAGCCCGGTGACCTCCACCGTGTGCTCGGGCAGCGTGAAGCCATGCTGGGCGGCCACCTCGGCGGCCCAGGACTCCACGTTGGGCGCGGTGATCTCCACCGTGCGCCAGCACTGCCGGCAGACCAGATGATGGTGGTGGCCGTCGTCGGCGCAGCGGCGGTACACGGACTCGCCGTCGTCGGTGCGCAGCACGTCCACGAGCTCCGCCTCGGCCTGCTGCTGCAGGGCCCGGTACACCGTGGCCAGGGAGATGCGCTCCCCGGACTCCACCAGGTGGGTGTGGAGCTGCTGCGCGCTGACGAAGTCGTCCAGCTCGTTCAGGGCACGCTCGACCGCCTGCTTCTGGCGGGTGCTGCGGCCGCGCGCGGCGGACGGGGCGGGAGACGTCACAGTGGAGAGCCTTTGATCCGGGTATGAGTTCGCGTCATTCGACGACGTCACGCGGGAGACTTTCGGGCACGCTGTGCTCCGAAATGGCGCAGTCACGCACCGAATTGCGCGCCCACGCGGCGCCCCACCAGCCTAGCAACCCTGCATTTCGGTGTTTTCACTTGGCCGTGCGCGTGCGTAGACTGCCCGCTGTGCAGAGCAACATCCCCCCCTCTGACTCGTCTGCCGCTGCCGCGGAGACGGAGCACGCACCGTCCCCGACGGCCGCGGCCCCGCCGTCCCTGGTCAGCGTCGACGTGCTGGCGCACTGGCTCGACCTCGAGGTGCCCACCGACGCACCGCAGGCTCCCGAGCCCTCACCCGCCTTCGCGTCCCTCGACGACCCGATGGGCGCCGCCCGGCTGATTCTGCTGGACGTGCGCTACGTCCCCGGTCACAGCGGCGCGGACCACAGCTCCTACGTGCAGGGTCACCTGCCCGGCGCCGTGTACGTGTCCATGGACAGCGAGCTCAGCCGCCACGCCGGCCCCCGCGAGGGCCGCCACCCGCTGCCCGATCCGGACCGCTTCGCCGACGCCGTGCGCATGTGGGGCATCAGCGACGGCGACGCGATCGTCGTCTACGACGACTTCTCCGGCATGGCCGCCGCCCGCGCGTGGTGGCTACTGCGCCACGCAGGACTGAAGAACTCCGTGGTGCTCGACGGCGGCCTGCGCGCCTGGCGCGACGCGGGCCTGCCCCTGCAGCCCGGCGAGGTGATCCCCACCCCCGGCTCGGCCCACCCCTCGTGGGGTCGCATGCCGGTGGTGGACGGTGCTGGCGCCGAAGCGATCGCCGCCGGTGGTCTGCTGCTCGACGCCCGCGCCCACGAGCGCTACACGGGCGAGCACGAGCCGCTCGACGCCGTCGCCGGTCACATCCCCGGGGCCGTCAGCGCGCCGTCCACCGCCACCCTGACCGAGGACGGTCACCTCCGTCCGCTCACCGATCTCGCCGAGCACTTCGGTGCCCTCGGTGTGAGCGACGACGTCCCCGTCGCGGCCTATTGCGGCTCCGGCGTGACCGCCGCGCATCTCGTGCTCACCCTCGCCGCGGCGGGACGACACGGGGTGGCGCTGTTCCCGGGATCATGGTCTGCTTGGAGTCAGAACCCGGACAATCCCGTGGCCACGGGACCGGAGCCCGGGCGCAGCTGAGCGCCCGCGGCACCGCCGGGAGGACGAGGAGAGGCTAGGGACCATGACCACCGTCTTTGCACGCATCATCGCCGGAGAGATCCCGGGCCGCTTCGTCTGGAAGGACGAGGTGTGCGCCGCGTTCCTCGACGTCGCTCCCATCGCCCCGGGCCATGTGCTCGTGGTGCCCCGCGAGGTCGTGGACAAGTGGACCGACGCGTCCCCGGAGACGTTTGCCCACGTCATGCAGGTGGCCCAGCGCATCGGTGCCGCCCAGATCGAGGCCTTCGGCTCGGCGCGGGCCGGGCAGATGATCGCCGGCTACGAGGTACCGCACCTGCACGTGCACGTGTGGCCCTCCAATTCGCTGCGCGACTTCGACATCACCCTGGCCGACAAGTCTCCGCGCGCCGAGGACCTCGACGCCGCCGCAGATAAGATCCGCGAGGCGCTGATCGCCGCTGGGCACGGCGAGCACGTGCCGAGTCAGGACTGAGCTGCCCGCAACGCCTGCTGCACCCGCTTCTCGGAGACGGTGACCGCCGTGCCCAGCGATTGGGCGAAGTAGGACACGCGCAGCTCCTCGATCAGCCAGCGCACCCGGTCGAGCTCGGCCGGCAGCGGCGTGTCCGGGAAGCGAGCGCGGTGCGCCGTCACGGCTGCATCGAACTCGTCCTCGAGCCGCTGGACGATCGCCATGGACTGAGAGTCGCGCTGCAGTGCGCCGCCGGCGTCCAGGCGATCCAGGCGGGCCTCGATGCCGGCGAGATACCGCGGCAAGTGTTGCAGCTGCTGCCACCCGGTGGCGGCCACGAAACCGTCGAAGACCACCTGGTCCAGGTGCGCCTTCACATCGGAGAGCGCAGGAGCCAGAGCCAGAGAGGCGGGCTGGCGCAGTCGGCGTCGGACCGTCGATGCCGAGGCCAGGACGCGAGAGACCAGCGCGGTGACGGCGAAGACCTTGTCGATCTGCTCCGCGCGCACGGCGTCGAAGAGCGCGCGGAACTCGGCTGCCGTGAACGGCTCTGCCTCGCCGACCAGCGCATCCACGGCCGCCCGCGTGCAGTCCCGGACCAGCGAGTCCACCGAACCGTGGGGATTCTGCGTGAAGACCAGCTTCTCCCGATTGTCCAGATGGTCCAGCACGTAGCGCTGCACCGGCGGCAGGGTGGCCAGCAGGAGCTGGATGACGCCCGCGCGATGCCAGGCCCGCTGGTCCTCGCGGGAGCGGGCCAGCACCAGACCGGCACGGGCAGAGCCGTCCGGGGCCGTCTCCGGGATCAACGCGGGGTAGCCGGTGATCACCGGACCCTGCCCGGGCGCTGTGGAGACCTCACGGGGGATCACGTCCATCTCGAAGTCGGTCAGCCCGTGCCGCTCGCGGAAGCCGGCACCGGCGCCGCCGGTCCGCCCCGTGTTCTGCTGGCCTGCGTCCCCACGCCCCGCGCCCGGCTGTTCGGCGCTGCGCCGACCACCGCTCTGGCCGCGGTTCTGGCCACCGCCCTGGCCACGGCGCGGGCCATGGTGTGCGGACACCTCGGCGGGGCTCGCGGGCCCGCCCAGTCGCGCGGCAATGGCGGAGCGATTGGCGCGCGCCAGGCGAATCTTCAGCTCCTCGAGGTCCTGCCCGGCACCGATCACGGCGCCACGGTGGTCCACCACGCGATAATCCATGCGCAGGTGATCCGGGACCTGGGTCAGCGGCCAGGCGTCGGGCTCCACGATGATCCCGCGAGTGCGGCGCACCACGGCCGAGAGCACGGCGCGCAGATCGTCCCGGGCCGGATCGGCCTCGGCGTTCACGAGGTGCGTGAGCTGCGCGGCGACGTCGGGGGCGGGCACCAGGTGCCGACGCTGGGCCTTGGGCAGCCCGCGGATCAGGGCGGTCACCAGCTCGGTGCGCAGGCCGGGCACCAGCCAGGCAAAGCGTGCGGGGTCGAGACGATTCAGCAGCAGCACGTCCACCTCGGCGGTGATGCCGTCCGTGCCGGAAGCACCCGTGGGGTCATAGGTGTAATGCAGGGGCAGCTCCACGGGGCCCTCGGGCAGGGGGTGGAGGAACGTCGTCGGGAACTGGCTGGCGTCCAGCTGCTCCTCATCCGTGGTGAGCAGCGCGGCCGGATCGAAGTCCAGCAGGTCCGGGGTCTCGTGGCGCTGCGTCTTCCACCACGCGTCGAAGTGGCGCTCCGAGACCACCGAGGCGGGCACGCGGGCGTCATAGAAGGCGAAGAGGTCTTCATCGCTGACGCGCAGATCGCGCCGACGCAGCCGAGTCTCCAAGGCCTCGACGTCCTCGAGTGCGGCGCGATTGCGCGCGAAGAAGCGGTGCCGCGTCCGCCAGTCGCCCTCCACCAGGGCGTGGCGGAGGAACAGTTCGCGGGCCAACGGCGGGTTGAGCCGACCCAGGCGCACGGGGCGGTCGCTGACCAGGGTGACGCCCAGCAAGGTGACCTTCTCCGTGGCCACGGCAGAGCCGGCCCGGCGGGACCAGTGCGGCTCGGCGTAGGTGCGCTTGACCAGCTCCGCGCCGACCTCTTCGGCCCACTCCGGCTCGATCCGGGCCACGGTGCGCGCCCACAGCCGCGAGGTCTCCACCAGCTCGGCGGCCATGACGAACGGGTGGCGCTTCTTGAACAGCGCGGAGCCGGGGAAGACGGCGAAGCGCGTGCCCCGCCCGCCGGCGTACTCGCGGCGGCGCTCGTCATAGGAGCCGATCTGGCTGAGCAGCCCGGCGAGCAGCGAGCGGTGCACGGCCTCATGCTGACCCACCGGGTCCACGGGTCCGGGCTTCACGGAGACCCCGACGGCGGCGGCCATCTGCCGCAGCTGCTGCACCAGATCCTGCCACTCGCGCACGCGCAGGTAGTTGATGTGCTCGCGGCGGCACATCTTCCGGAACGCCGTGCCGGAGAGCTCTTTCTGGGCCTCGCGCAGATGGCTCCACAGGTTCAGGATCCCGGTGAAGTCGGACTGATCATCGGCGAAGCGCGCGTGCAGTTCATCGGCCTGCTCGCGCTGCTCCGTCGGACGTTCCCGCGGGTCCTGAATGGTCAGGGCGGCGGCGATGACCATCACCTCGCGGACACAACCGCGCGGGTGCGCCTCGAGGATCATCCGGCCCAGCCGCGGGTCCACGGGCAGGCGGGACAGCTTGCGGCCCAGCGGGGTGATGGTGCCCGCCGGGAAGGTGCGCGTGCGCCCCGAACGCAGTGCCACCGGGGCGCCGGTGTTCAGCGCGCCGAGCTCCGTGAGCGTGGTGGCGCCGTCGGAGACCTGCCGGCCGTCGGGGGGCTGGACGAACGGGAACGCCTTGACCTCACCGGGCGTCGTCGCCACCCCGAGCGCGAGCATCTGCAGGATCACCGCGGCCAGGGAGGTGCGCAGGATCTCCGGGTCCGTGAACTCGGGACGGGACTCGAAGTCCTCCTGCGAATACAGGCGGATGGCGATGCCCTCGCTCGTGCGCCCCGAACGGCCCGAGCGCTGATTCGCGCTGGCCTGGGACACCCGCTCCACCGGCAGGCGCTGAACCTTCGTGCGGTGCGAATAGCGGGAGATGCGCGCCGTACCCGTGTCGATGACGTACTTGATCCCCGGCACGGTCAGCGAGGTCTCCGCCACGTTGGTGGCCAGCACGATCCGCCGGCGCACCCCCGCACCGGAGCGGCCGAACACGCGGTGCTGCTCCGCCATGGAGAGCCGTCCGAACAGGGGCAGAATCTCCGTGCCGGCCAGGCGCGCGTGGCGGGCGATGACTCCGGTGAGCGCCTCGGCCGCATCACGGATCTCGCGCTCGCCGGGCAGGAAGACCAGGATGTCACCCGCCGGTTCGGCGGCCAGCTCCACCACGGCATCGCCGATCGCGTCGACGGGATCGCGCGTTTCCGCGGCGTCGTCGGAGTCGTCGTCGGGATCGTCCGGAGACGCCGGCTCGGAGAGCGGGCGGTAGCGGATCTCCACCGGGTAGGTGCGCCCGGAGACCTCGATGATGGGGGCTGGAACCAGGCGGCCGCCGTCGTCGGCCTGCACCGCGTTCTCGTGGTCTTCACCCTCCGCCAGCCGACGGCCGAAGTGCCGGGCGAAGCTCTCCGGGTCGATGGTGGCCGAGGTGATGATGACCTTGAGATCCGGGCGCTGCGGCAGGATCTGGCGCAGGTAGCCCAGCAGGAAGTCGATGTTGAGGCTGCGCTCGTGGGCCTCGTCGATGATGATCACCGAGTACTGGCGCAGCAGCGGATCATGGGGGATCTCGGCGAGCAGGATGCCGTCCGTCATGACCTTGACCCGGGTGTCCTGAGAGGTCTCCGCGGTGAAGCGCACCTGGAAGCCCACCGTCGCGCCGATGTCCTCGCCCAGCTCTGCGGCGATGCGCTCGGCCACCGAACGGGCCGCGATGCGCCGGGGCTGGGTGTGGCCGATCATGCCGTGCTCGTCCAAGCCCAGCGCCAGGCACATCTTGGGCAGCTGGGTGGTCTTGCCGGAGCCGGTCTCTCCGGCCACGATTACCACCTGGTGCTCACGGATGGCCGCCATGATCTCGGTGCGCCGCTCCGCCACCGGCAAGTGCGCGGGGAACGAGACAACGCGCGGCGTGGAGGCTGGAGTGGCGTGAGAAGCGGCGGCGGGCGGGGAGGGGGTGGAGGGGGTGCTCATGGCGTATGCAAGTCTACGGGCGGGTGCGTGTGAGAGCCGGGTCACGGAAAGGGAGGGCGATGTGGCACCCTAGTGGCTCATGGAACAAGCTTTTCTGCTCGCGGCGATCGTCCTGTATTTCCTGGCCATGCTGGCCATTGGATTCTGGGCCTCGCGGCGCAACAACGACCTCGATGACTACATGCTCGCCGGTCGCAAGATGCGTCCCTCGGTCGCCGCGCTCTCCGCCGGCGCCTCGGACATGTCCGGCTGGCTGCTCATGGGCCTGCCCGGCGCCATCTACGCCGCGGGCCTGGTGGAGGCCTGGATCGCGATCGGCCTGACCGTGGGTGCCTGGATCAACTGGAAGGTCGTGGCGCCGCGGCTGCGCGCCTACACCGAGGTAGCCGGCAACGCGATCACCATCCCCTCCTTCTTCGAGAACCGCTTCCGCGACCGCACCCACGTGCTGCGGATCGTGGCGGGCGTGATCATCCTGGTCTTCTTCACCTTCTACGTCTCCTCCGGCATGGTGGCCGGCGGCCGCTTCTTCGAGGCATCGCTCGGCAGCGGCTACCTCACCGGAATGCTGATCGTGGCGGGCGTGACCGTCGCTTACACCCTCTTCGGCGGCTTCCTCGGGGCCTCGCTGACCGACGTGGCGCAGGGCATGCTGATGTTCGCCGCCCTGATCGCGGTGCCGGTGGTGACCATCTTCGTCATGGGCGGCTGGTCCGAGATCGTGGACAACATCCGCGTGGCCGATGCGGCCGCCGAGGGCACGGTGAATCACCTCTCGCTGTTCCAGAACGCGACGTTCATCGGCGTGATCTCCGCCGTGGCATGGGGCCTGGGGTACGTGGGCCAGCCGCACATCATCGTGCGCTTCATGGCGCTGCGCTCCGTGGGTGACGCCACCGTGGCCCGCCGCATCGGCATCGCCTGGATGGCCCTGTGCTGTGCGGGCGCCATCATGGTGGCCCTCGTGGGCATCGCCTACTTCCAGGCCAACGACGGAGCGGTCCTCGAGGACTCCGAGACCGTGTTCCTGGTGCTCTCCGCGATCCTCTTCCACCCCTTCATCGCCGGACTCGTGCTCGCCGCCGTGCTCGCGGCGATCATGTCCACCGTGTCCTCGCAGCTGATTGTCTGCTCGTCGGCGCTCGTGGAGGACCTCTACCGCGTGGCCGGCCGACAGGCCTCGCAGCGCACGCTGCTGTGGCTGGGCCGCATGGGCGTGCTGGTGGTGGCCGTGGTGGCCGGACTCATGGCGATCAACCCCTCGGACACCATCCTTGGACTGGTCGGTTTCGCGTGGGCCGGCTTCGGTGCCGCGTTCGGCCCCGTGGTGGTGCTCTCCCTGTACTGGCAACGCTTCACCGCGGCCGGAGCGCTGGCTGCCATGGTGACCGGCGCCGTCGTGGTGGGTGTGTGGGGCAACCTCAGCGACGAGCTGTGGTCCGGCTTCGCCCTGTATGAGATCGTTCCGGGCTTCGCGCTGGCGCTGATCGCCGGTGTGGTGGTCTCGCTGCTGACCTCGGTGCGTGACGCCGAGGGCGTGCGCGCCGAGCTGGCTCAGGTCCGCGAGATGGTGGGCGCCCGCCCGCGCACTCGCGCCTGATGTGGCACCGCTGAGCGGACCCGCTCAGCACTCTTCACCAGCTCGACCACACCTCCTCACACCCCGACAACACGCCGCAAACACGCCGCTCCCGGGTGGGTACGGTCCCGCATTCTCAAGAATGCGGGACCGTACCCACCCGGGAGCGGCGTGTTCTGGCCAGTACCCACCCGGGAGCGGTGGTTTCAGGGAGGGTGTCAGCCCTTC
>JAUNTT010000193.1 GCA_030538555.1 Micrococcus sp. | reverse complement strand
CTTCTCCACCGTGGCGGGAGGCTCGGCGGCAACGGCGGGAGCCGGAGCGGGGGCACTCGTGGTGGGCGCGGACTCCTCGATCGCCATCTGCTCGGTGTTGGTGGCGGCATCCTGGGCGCGACGGCCCGAGTCGGAAAGCCATTCCTCCACCGTGTCTGCGGGGATGCGGATGCTCAAGACGCCGGCCTCGAGCGGAGAGATCAGCCCCTGATCGATCTCGAGCAGCGCACTGCCGTCCTCGAGGAACACCAGGCCGTCCCACATGTGCTCGTGCTCGGTGGCCGTGGGATTCTCGATGGCCTCGCGCAGCCGATCCTCGTTCACCTCGGGATCGGCCTGCAGCCTCGAGCCCGCCTCGGCGCGGAACGCCTCCCAGCCGTCGCCGGTGAACAGGGTCGAGGTCTCTACCACCTCTTCCGCGGCGGCGTCGTACCAGATCACGCGCACCCACGAGCGGTCCTCGCCGTCGCGACTCTCAGTGCCCAGCAGTCGCACCGCGCCGATGCTGCGCCCGGCGACCGCCAGGGTCGGCAGCACCGCGAGGCGCCGCTGGGCGGCGGACTCGTCATTGTGGAACAGGTCGACGGCCTCGGTGACCGCGTCCTCCATGGCGCCCGTCCAGGCCTGCGCGCCGGGGATGGTGAACCACGCGACGGAGTGATCGTCATCGGAGCTCACGTACTCGCGGGCCCCGGGGATCAGGTCCAGGTCCAACTGCGGGACCTCCACCGTGAACGGGTCCATCGCGATGCTCGGCAACGGCTCGGAGACGGTGGGCGCGGACGACGTCGGCGCCGCGGCGTCGTCGTTCGACCCCCACGTGCAGCCCGACAGCACGAGCGCACCGGCCAGCGACAGCGCTGCCCAGCGGCGGACAGGCAGGCGTCGGTGAGCGCGGTGGGCGGAGGCGGGGCTTGGGGCAGGCAGAGGGGAGGACATCAGACCGAGTCGGGCTTTCCGTAGTCGGAGCGGGCAAGGGCCGCGTCCATGCGGGCGGCGGCCTCGTCAGGAGTGAGGGGGCGGTAGTCGGGGTCCTGGGCGCGACGCCGATTCCGACGCAGCCGCAGCACGATCCAGAGCGCGAGAGCGCCGACGATCAGGACCATCACGACCGTCGAGAGCGTGTTGGCCACGTCGCCGGCCACGGAGAAGTTCTCGCCGAGGAAGAATCCGGCATAGATGAACAGCGAGTTCCACGCGAGCGATCCCACCAGGGTGCACAGCGTGAACAGGCCCAGATTCATGCGTTCGATGCCGGCCGGGATGGAGATCAGCGAGCGGAACACCGGCACCATGCGGCCGAAGAGCACCGTCCAGTACCCATGCCGAGCGAACCAGGTCTCGGTGCGGACGACGTCGTCGAGATCCACGAGCGGCAGCCAGTCCGCGATGCGGTACATCCGACGACGGCCGATGGCTGCCCCGACGCCGTAGAGCACGAGCGCGCCGAGCACGGAGCCGGCCGTGGCAAAGAGCACCGCCTGCCACGCCGTGAAGGCGCCGCCGGCCGCGGTGAAGCCCGCGAGCGGCAGAATGACTTCGGAGGGGATGGGCGGGAAGATGTTCTCCGCGAACACGGCAAGTCCCACGCCCGCGGGGCCGATCGCCTCCATCACGGCGACGACGGCGTTGCCCAGCCACCCGTAGTCGGCGTCGGTGGCCGCCGAGCCCAGCACGAGGGCCGAGGAAGTGATGCTCATGAGCGCATTGTCCCATGTGGAGCCCAAGGCGGGCGCCCCTGACGCCAATTGGGTAGTGTGGGCACAGCAGACCTAAGACGACACACTGTCGTCTCGCGCCGCGGCGTTGGTGCGGGGACGACTGGAAGGAAGCATCGATGAGCATTGTCCAGATCCCGCTGCGCCTCACCGCCGGCGCGTTCATCCTCAACTCCGGCATCAACAAGCTGCAGCTCAATGACGAGGGTGCCGAGGCCCTGCGTGACATGGGCGCTCGCGGCGTGCCGCAGCTGGCCAAGCTCTCGCCCTCGCAGTTCAAGACCTTCATCTCCTCCACCGAGATCGGCCTGGGCGGCGCACTCCTGCTGCCCCTGGTGCCGGGCTGGCTCGCCGGTGCCGCGCTGACCGCCTTCTCCGGCGGCATGATGTCCATGTACCTCAATACCCCCGCCATGACCGAGGACGACGGCATCCGCCCGTCCCAGGAGGGCACCTCCGTGGCCAAGGACGTGTTCCTGCTCGGCTCGGGCCTGGGCATCATGGTCGACTCGGTCGCCAACCGTCCCGGCAAGCGCCGCAAGGCCGCCAAGAAGCGCGCCCGTCGCATCGAGGCCGCCCGGGACTCCAAGGTCGAGGCTATCCAGGCCGCCAAGGCCGACAAGGTTGACGCCATCTACGCCGCCCGCGACGAGCAGACCGCTGCCCTGCGCGAGGCTCGCGAGGAGCTCAAGAAGCTGCGCAAGAAGGCCTGATCGCCGCACCGCCCACGCCCGGCGGGCGCTGAACAGCCCCTCACCACGAGGAATCGGACGAGAGTCCGAGCCTCACCGGTGAGGGGCTGTCGCGTGTCCGGGGTGGGTGCAGTCCTCGTGCCGCCGCTCCCGGGTGGGTAGTGGCCGCATGCAGGCTTCCGTGGTGGGCAATGTCCCTCTCGCGCGCGAATGCGGGACATTGCCCACCCGGGAGCGGTGGGGGAGGGACGTTTCCCACCCG
>JAUNTT010000192.1 GCA_030538555.1 Micrococcus sp. | reverse complement strand
GCGCGGTGGCGGACCGCGGCGACGTCGTCGGGAACCAGGACGCGGGGGCGCACGGCGGTGCGGACGCAGCGGCGAAGGCCGGGTTGACCGCGCGGGAGGCGGAGATTCTGCGGCTCATGGCGCGCGGGCTGTCCAATGCGGAGATGGCGGGCGAGTTGGTGGTGGGCGAGTCCACCGTGAAGACACACGTGTCCAATGTGCTCATGAAGCTGGGGGCGCGGGACCGTGTGCGCGCGGTGATCTGGGCATTCGAGCACGGTCTCGCCGGCTGACCTGCCACTCCATTTTTCGCGAGGTCGTGCCGGGAGACGTCGGAACGGACGCCGTTCTCGAGTGCACCTGACGCGCAGGGGGATGCTGCCCAGTCATCACCGAGCAGGACCCGCGCTCATCCCCTCCTCCTCACGACGGAGACCGGAGCGGCCCCAGAAATTCCCTCGGCGGGGGGAGGGCACCGCGGCTGCGAATTTCTAGGCTGAGACCATGATCAGCGTCAGAGACCTCAACAAGTCCTTCGGCAGCGCACACGTGCTGCGCGATCTCAGCTTCGACATCCGTCCCGGCATGATGACGGGCTTCGTCGGCGGCAACGGTGCCGGCAAGACCACCACCATGCGCATCCTGCTCGGCGTGCTCTCCCACGACTCCGGCGAGATCCTCGTGGACGGCGCCCCCATGAGCTCCGACTACCGCGCCGGCATCGGCTACATGCCCGAAGAGCGCGGGCTCTACCCCAAGATGAGCGTCATCGACCAGCTGGTCTACCTCGGCCGGCTGCGCGGGTTGAGCGCGGGCGAGGCCAAGACCCGCGGCATGGACTTGCTCACCCGCCTCAACCTCGAGACGCGCGCGAAGGACAAGCTCGAGGAGCTCTCGCTGGGCAATCAGCAGCGCGCCCAGGTGGCCGCCGCTCTGATCCACGAGCCGGTCGCGCTGGTGCTCGATGAACCCTTCTCCGGCCTCGACCCGCACGCCGTGGAGACCACGCTGACCGTGCTGCGAGAGGCCGCCGACACCGGCATCCCCGTGCTGTTCTCCTCCCACCAGCTCGACGTGGTGGAGAGGCTCTGCGACGAGCTGATCATCCTCGCCGACGGCACCGTCCGCGCCACCGGCACTCGGGACGAGCTGCTCAGCGCCCACGGCACCGGCGAGTTCGAGCTGCACGCGGAGACCGACGCCGGCTGGGTCCGCGAGATCCCCGGCGTGGAGGTCACCTTCCTCGACGGCGGCCACGCCCGCTTCACCGGCGACGATGACGCCGCGCAGGCCATCCTGCAGCAGGCCGCCACCCGCGGTCCCGTCCACCGCTTCGGACCCGTCACCCACACCCTGCACGAGCTCTTCACGGAGGTCACCCGATGAGCACCGCCACCACGCACACCCCCACCCCCTCAGGCCCCGAGACTGCCTCGGGCGGCGCCCCGCACGGTCGCGGCCGCACCCCGTTCTGGCAGGCCGTCGGCATTGTGGCCGGACGCGAGATGAAGGTCAAGATGGCCTCCAAGGCGTTCGTCATCACCACCGGCATCCTGCTGGCCGGCGTGCTCGCCGCCGTCCTGCTGGTCCCCCGCCTCGGTGACCTGTTCGGCGGCGACGACGTCACGTCCGTGGCCGTCACCGAGCAGACGCAGGCGAGCGTTGACGCCCTCGGCGCGGGCTACGAGAGCACCCTCTACCCCAGCGCCGACGCCGCCCGCGACGCGGTGCGCGCCGAGGAGACGCGGACCGCCGTCGTGCCGGACGAGCAGAGCCCGGCCGGGTTGGCCGTCGTCGGGCTCAGCAACCCGCCCATGGACCTGGGGCAGATGCTGTCCGTGAGCCCGTCCTTCGAGGTGCTCGACCCGAACGCGCCGGATCCCGCGCTGCGCTATTTCATTGCGCTGGGCTTCGGGCTCGTGTTCTTCATGGTCTCGATCACCTACGGGCAGCAGATCGCGGTGTCGGTGATCGAGGAGAAGCAGTCGCGGATCGTGGAGATCCTGATGACCGCGGTGCCCGCGCGCGCCATGATGGCGGGCAAGGTGATCGGCAACTCCGCGATGGCGATGCTGCAGATCGTGCTCATCGCTGGCGCCGTACTGCTGGGCATGCAGGTCAACGGGGACGTCTTGCCCCTGGACGGGCTGGGCCTGCCGATCATCTGGTTCGTGCTGCTCTTCGCGATCGGCTTCGTGATGATCGCCGCGCTCTACGCGGCCGCGGCCTCGCTGGTCTCGCGGCAGGAGGACGTCGGCTCGGCCTCGATGCCGGTGCTGATGCTCATCATGATCCCGTACTTTGCCGTCATCTTCTTCAACGACAACCCCGACGCTCTGCGGATCATGAGCTACGTCCCCTTCTGCGCGCCGGTCGCCGTGCCGCTGCGCGTATTCATGGGTCAGGGCGAGCAGTGGGAGCACTGGCTGGCCGCCGGCATCCTCGTGATCGCCACCCTCGCGTCCATCTGGTTCGCCGCGACGGTGTACGAGCGCTCGATCCTGCGCACGGGCCGGGCCTTGAAGTGGTCCGAGGCGCTGCGCAGCCCGGCCAAGGCCTGACGGGACGGGGCGGTGCGGGGTGCGGGGTGGCGGGACGGGGCGGTGCGGCCGAGGCGCCGAGCCCACCCCTCCACCCCGCCCTCGCTCGCCCCCTCCTCGTGGATCGCCCCCTCCCGGAAACTCGGGCACGCAGATGACCCACTCAACCCCCGATATAGGGGGTTG
>JAUNTT010000033.1 GCA_030538555.1 Micrococcus sp. | reverse complement strand
CAGCACGAGAGACAACACTACACACCGATCCACGAGAACGCAAAATCGGGGGTTGAAACGCCACCCCACCCCGCCGCAGCGGCATGATCACGCGGATCCATCACCGGTCGGCAACTCCGCGGACGCGCTCCCGCGCGAACCCTGCCCCTGTGGGGTGCGTCACTCTCCGCGCGCCGGCACCAGCCACTGCGTACTCAGCGGCGCCACGGTCAGCACCACGGAGTACGGCTGACCCTGCCACGGCACATCCTCGGCCGCATGGGTCCGCAGCTCACGCGACTCCGCATCCCGATCGCCCCGATACACGGGATCGCTCGTGTCCATCACCACGGTCCACTCCCCCGTACTCGGCACACCCACGCGGACTCCCTGCCGACGGGCACCCGAGAGGTGCGTGACGCAGACCAGGGGGACGTCGTCGTGCCCGGGGCCGGCATGGCGGATGAAGGCCAGCAGGTTCGAGGCGGCGTCCTGACTGTCGAGCCACGTGAACCCCTCCGGGCTGTGGTCGGCGGACCACAGGGCGGGTGTGGTGCGGTAGAGCCGGTTGAGTTCGCGCACCGTAAGCTGCACGGCGCGATGCTCCGCGGCCCAGGACACGGGCCAGTCCAGGCCGGCGGCCTCGGACCACTCGGAGGGCTGGCCGTATTCGCCGCCCATGAACAGCAGCTGCTTGCCCGGGTGCGCCCACATGTAGGCGAAGTAGGCGCGCAGGGTCGCGAGCTGCTGGTCTCGATCGCCCGGGATCCTGCCCAGCAGCGACCCCTTGCCATGCACCACCTCGTCATGGGACAGCGGCAGCACGTAGTTCTCGGAGTACGCGTAGACCATCGAGAAGGTCCACATCTCGTGATGCCAGGAGCGGTTCACCGGATCCTCCGAGAGGTACTGGAGGGTGTCGTGCATCCAGCCCATGTTCCACTTCTTGCCGAAGCCGAGACCGCCGGCGTCGACGGGCGCGCTCACGCCCTCGAAGGCGGTGGACTCCTCCGCGATCATGTGGATGCCCGGGTGTAGACGGTAGGCGGCGGCGTTGACCTCGCGCAGGAAGTCGATCGCCTCGAGGTGGTGGTTGCCGCCGTGGATGTTCGGCTCCCACTCCCCGTCCTTGCGCGAGTAGTCGAGGTAGAGCATTGAGGCCACGGCGTCCACGCGCAGGCCGTCGATGTGGAACTCCTCGAGCCAGTACAGGGCGTTGGCCACGAGGAAGTTGCGGACCTCGTGCCGGCCGAGATTGAACACGTAGGTGCCCCAGTCCGGGTGCTCCCCGCGGCGCGGGTCGGCGTGCTCGTACAGCGCGGTGGAGTCGAACCGGGCCAGCGCCCACTCGTCCTTCGGGAAGTGCGCCGGCACCCAGTCCACCAGCACCCCGATGCCGGCCTCATGCAGCGCGTTGACCAAGAACTTGAACTCATCCGGGGTGCCGAAGCGCGCGGTGGGGGCGTAGAAGCCGGTGACCTGATAGCCCCACGAGCCGCCGAACGGATGCTCGGCCACGGGCAGGAACTCCACATGCGTGAAGCCCAGCCACTGCACGTACTCCACTAGCTGCTCTGCCAGCTCGCGGTAGCCCAGGCCCGGGCGCCACGAGCCGAGGTGCACCTCGTAGATGCTCAGCGGTTGCTCATGCTGGTCAGTGCTCTCGCGCCGCTCCATCCAGGTCTGGTCCGAGAAGGCGAACTCGGTGTCCCACACACGGGAGGCCGTGGCCGGGGGCACCTCGGTCCAGCGGGCCAGCGGGTCGGCCTTCTGCCGCCACGAGCCGTCCTGGCCGAGGATCTCGAACTTGTAGCGCGCGCCGTGGCCGACGCCGGGCAGGAACAGCTCCCACACGCCCGAGCCGCCGAGGCTGCGCATCGCGTGCAGCCGGCCATCCCAGCCGTTGTGGTCGCCGACCACGCGGACCGCCCGGGCGTGCGGTGCCCACACCGCGAACCGGGTCCCGACGACGGCGCCCAGCGCGTTCTTCTCGACGTTGGCTCCCAGCGCCTCCCAGAGGCGTTCGTGCTTGCCCTCGCCGATCAGGTGCAGGTCAAGCTCGCCGAGGAAGGGCAGGTGGCGGTACGGGTCATCGGCCACGTACTCGCTCGCCTCCGCGCCCTCGCCATAGACGGCGCGCACCCGATACTCCGCGGCGGACACCCCAGCCCGCTGCGGCATCTCGGCGACGCCGACGAAGATCCCGCCGGTCTCGTGATGCAGGACCACGCGCTCGTCATCGCCGGTGCGCAGGATCTCCACCCGGCGCGCCAGCGGACGCAGGACGCGGTAGGTCACCCAGGCGCCGTCGCGGTGCGGGTGGGCGCCAAGCACATCATGCGGGGCGTGGTGGGCGCCCTGAGCCACTGCCGTGAGCACGCTGCGATGCACGCTCAACGGTGTCGGAGTGTCCGGGCGCGCGCTGGGTGCCGAGTGTGGTGCCGCGTCCGGGCGCTGGGGGGAGGTGTCAGCCACGGCGGATCACCGCCAGCACGTGCGCCGGTTCGGTCAGGGGATCCAGGCGCACGTAGGGCTGATCGTCCCACCACCATCGTTGACCGGTCAGCAGGTCCTCCACCTCGAAGCGGCCCTGCTCGTCCCGGTCCTGATCACGCACCTGAAGGGCGGACAGGTCCAGACGCAGCGTGGCCTCCGCGACATCGTGCGGAGCACAGGCCACGACCACAATGACGGTGTCCGGGGCGTCCGGATCTGTGCTGGTCGGCGCGAGGGGATCGGTCACGTCCTCGGCATGGGCGTGGGTGCCCTGCGGGGTCCGGGAGCGCGACTTCGAGAAGACGAGCAGCTCCGGGTGGGTGGAGTCGTGGAACGTGAGATTCTGCAGGTCCATCATGCTGGGATGGTCGGCCCGAATCCCATTCAGCGTCCGGAAGTAGGGTGCCAGCGACCGGCCGGCGGCCTCGGCGCCCTCCCAATCCCGGGGACGGTATTCGTACTTCTCATTGTCGATGTACTCCTCCGCACCGGGGCGCGGAATGTGCTCGAACAGCTCGAAGCCGGAATAGACACCCCACAGCGGATTGGACATCGCCGCGATCACGGCGCGAATCTTGAAGGCGCCCGGACCACCGCGCTGCAGGTATTCGGTGAGAATGTCCGGGGTGTTCACGAAGAAGTTCGGACGGTAGAAGGCGCCGGTCTGTGTGGTGATCTCCTCGAGGTACTCCTCGAGCTCGGCCCGCGTGTTCCGCCACGTGAAGTAGCCGTAGGACTGCTGAAAGCCCACCTTGCCCAGGCCATGCATCATGGCCGGGCGCGTGAACGCCTCCGCCAAGAACACCACGCGCGGCTGCACCGCACGCACCTGCGCGATCAGCCACTCCCAGAACCACAGCGGCTTGGTGTGCGGATTGTCCACGCGGAAGATGTGCACCCCACGGCGCACCCACCCCAGGACCACCTCGAGGACGGCCTCGGACAGGCCCCAGGGATCGTTGTCGAAGTTCAGCGGATAGATGTCCTGGTACTTCTTCGGCGGGTTCTCGGCATAGGCGATGCTGCCGTCCACGCGCATGGTGAACCACTCCGGGTGCGCGGTGACCCACGGGTGATCCGGGGAGCACTGCAGCGCCAGGTCCAGAGCCACCTCGAGGTCCAGCTCGCCGGCCGCGGTCACGAAGGCGTCGAAGTCCTCCAGCGTGCCCAGATCCGGGTGCACCGCATCGTGGCCGCCCTCGGCTGCGCCGATCGCCCACGGCGATCCGGGGTCCTGCGGCCCCGCCGTCAACGTGTTGTTGGGCCCCTTGCGATGCGCACGCCCAATCGGGTGGATGGGCGGCAGATAGACGACCTCGAAGCCCATGTCCGCCACACCGGGCAGGCGAGCCGCCGCCGTCGTGAAGCTGCCGGAGACCCAGTCGCCCGTGGCCTCGTCCCGGTGGGCGCCCTCGGAGCGCGGGAAGAACTCGTACCAGGCACCGCGGGCGGCCAGGCGGCGCTGGACATCCAGGGGGTACTCATCCGAGCTGGAGACCAGCTCACGCAGGGGGCGCTGCGTCAGCACCTCGAGCACCTGGGCCGACTCCCCGGCGGCGAGGCGCTCGGCCACGGAGTCCTCGGTCCGGCCCAGGCCCTCGGCCGCCACACGGAAGACCTCCGCATCGTCCGTGGAGACATCGGCGCGCTGCGCGGCCCGCTCGAACAGAGCCTGACCCTCGGCGAGCATCAGCTCCTCATCCACGCCCGCGGCGATCTTCACGCTGGCCGCGTGGTGCCACGTGGCGTAGGGGTCCGACCAGCCCTCAACAACGACCTGGTGCAGGCCCTCCTGGGCCGGACGCAGCCGGGCATGGAACTCATCGAATCCCGGGCGGCCCGGCGTCATGGTGACGCGCTGGATCTCGGTGCCCTCGGGGCCGATCAGCCGGGCGGTGGCGCCGATGCCGTCATGGCCCTCGCGGAAGACGGTGGCGCGCACCGGGACGTCCTCCCCGACGACGGCCAGCGCCGGGAAGCGGCCAGCGTCCACCACGGGCTCGTGCACCGTGACGGGGATCCGGCCCGTGAGCGTGGCCGGTCGCTCCTCCACCGACGTCGGGCGATCAGCGGGCACGGCAACCATCTGAGGCGATTCCACACCTCAAAAACTACCGCGCCCGGTGACCCGGAGGGAACCTCTCAGGTCACCGGGCGCGCCGGGTGACGGGTGCCGCCCCGCCCGTGCGGCAGCACGGCGGGGCAGCGATCGATCACTGCAGCATGGTCTTGTCGTCCACGACGGCACCCTTGATCTTCGCGAACTCGGCGAGCAGATCCTGGGCGGTCATGCGCTGCTTCTGCTCCTCGTCCAGCTCGAGGATGATCTGACCGTCGTGCATCATGATTAGCCGGTTGCCGACGTCGAGCGCCTGCTGCATGTTGTGCGTGACCATCAGCGTGGTCAGCCGATGCTCGGCCACCACCTGCTGGGTCAGGCGCGTCACGAGCTCCGCACGCGAGGGATCCAGCGCGGCGGTGTGCTCGTCCAGCAGGAGGATCTGCGGACCGGAGAACGTCGCCATGAGCAGGGACAGCGCCTGGCGCTGACCACCCGAGAGCAGACCGACCTTGGTGGTCAGGCGGTTCTCGAGGCCCAGCTCGAGCTTCTTCAGCTCGGTGCGGAACAGGTCCTTGCGGGACCCCGTGACGCTCAGGGCCAGGGCCCGGGCGTGGCCTCGGCGCCACGCGAGCGCCATGTTCTCCTGGATCGTCAGGTTCGGCGCGGTGCCGGCCGTGGGGTCCTGGAACACGCGGCCGATCCACTGCGCGCGGCGGTAGTCCTTCATCCGGGTGACGTCCTTGCCACCCACGGAGACGGAGCCGACATCCGGGGTCAGCTTGCCCGCCACGGTGTTGAGGATCGTCGACTTGCCTGCGCCGTTGGAGCCGATGACCGTGACGAAGTCGCCCTCGGCCATGGACAGGGACACATCGCGCAGCGCCTTGCGCTCGTTGACGGTGTTCGGGAAGAACGTCTTGGAGACGTTGCGGATCTCAAGCACGGCTGGCCTCCGTCGTCGTCGGGGTGGCCGCGGCGTCGTCGGCGCCGGTGACCTCCGGGCCCGCCGTGGTCTTGGGATTGCGGATGCGCAATCGCTTGGCGATGCCCCACTTGGGCAGCAGCAGCGCGATCACCACGAGGGCCGCCGAGATGAACTTCATGTCATTCGGGTTCAGGCCGGCGTTGAGCGCGAGCTGGATGATCATGCGGTAGAGCACCGCACCCACGATCACGGCCAGCGTGGCGATGATGACGTTGCGGGTGCCGAAGATCGCCTGACCCACGATCACCGAGGCCAGGCCCACCAGAATCAGGCCGATGCCCATCGAGATGTCGGAGAAGCCCTGGTACATGGCCATCAGCGAGCCGCACAGGGCGACCAGGCCGTTGGAGAGCATGAGACCGAGGATCTTCATGCGATCGGTGGAGACACCGTAGGAGCGGATCATCTCCTCGTTGTCACCGGTAGCCTGCAGCGCGAGGCCGAGGTCTGTGTGCAGGAACAGATCGAGGATCACCTTGATCACCAGCACCATGACGAGCAGGAAGAACACGAGGCTCCACCCGCGGGTGATGCCGAGCTCGGTGGACAGCCAGCGGAACAGATGGTCCTGACCCATGAGCGGGATGTTCGCAGCACCCATGATGCGCAGGTTCACGGACCACAGCGCGATCATCGTGAGGATGCCCGCGAGCAGCCCGTCGATGCCGCCCTTGGTGTGCAGCAGGCCCGTGATGAGCCCGGCCAGGGTGCCGACGATGAACGCCGCGACCATGGCGATGCTGAAGTGGACCCCGTTGACCAGCAGGATCGCCGCGGTGGACGCACCGGAGGTGAAGGAGCCGTCGACCGTCAGGTCGGGGAAGTTGAGGATGCGGAAGGTCAGATAGACGCCCAGCGCCATGACGGCGTAGAGCAGACCCAGTTCCAGTGCATTGACCATGCGTGGACTGCCTTTCAGGTGGCGCGGCGGGGATCGTGCGGTGAACGCGGCACGGCCCCGCGGACTCGAGGCGTCTTCCGCCTCGGCTCGCGGGACCGCGCCGCGCTGACGCACTCACCGTGCTGCGCGGGAAGTGGTGGTGATCAGTCCTCGATGACCACGTCAGCGCGGTCCAGGACGTCCTGCGAGATCTCGACGCCGAAGGACTCGGCGGCCGTCGGGTTCACGACGAGCTCGAGCATGTCCTCGGAGGCGTACTCGACGGCCATGGAGCCCGGATCCTCGTCATCGCGCAGGATCTTCACGGCCATCTCGCCGGCAAGCTTGCCGTGCTGCTCGTAGTCGATGCCGTAGGTGCCCAGGGCACCGCGCTCCACCGAATCGGTGTCCGCGGAGATCACGGGGATGGAGTTGTCCTGGCCGTACTGCAGGACGGCCTCGAGTGCGGAGACAACCGCGTTGTCCGTGGGGACGTAGATGCCGTCGACGTCGCCGAGCGACTGCACGCCCTGGCCCACCTCGGAGGAGTTGGTGATGGTGACGTCCTTGATCTCGATGCCGAGCTCGGCCGCGGCCTCCTTGGCCTGGTCGACCTGCGACTTCGAGTTGGTCTCGGCGGAGTTCCACACGATGCCCACGGTCTTGGCGTCCGGCTTCACGTCCAGCAGCAGCTGGAGCTGGTCCTTGACCGGGTTGCGGTCCGAGACGCCGGTGACGTTGGCACCCGGGGCGTCCACGGACTCCACGATGCCGGCCGCCTCCGGGTCGGTCACGGCGAAGAACACGACGGGCTTGTCCTGCACGGCGTTGGCGGTGGCCTGCGCGGCGGGGGTGGCGATCGCGGCGATCAGGTCCATGTCCGCATTGGAGTTGAACGTGTTGGCGATCGAGGTGGCGGTGGCCACCTCGCCCTGGGCGTTCTGCAGGTCCCAGTTCACCTCGATGTCGGCCTCGTCGAACGCGGACTGGAAGCCCTTGCTCGCCGCGTCGAGCGCGGGGTGGGAGACGAGCTGGTTGATGCCGATGGTGTAGGACTCGGCGGCGGCCAAGGTCTCACCGTCGCCGGCGGGCGACGTGGTGCCCTCGCTGCCGCCATTGCCATTGCCACCGCAGGCGGTCAGGCCCAGGGCGAAAACGGCGGCGACGGCCGAGAGACGGAGTGCAGATGCTGACTTCTTCATCGGTGCGTGTCCTCACGATGTTCAGGGTCGGTGCCGACCGGTGCGATGACGGGGATGTCCTGGGTCCACCCCTCGGTGCGAGGGTGCGGTGGACCACAGTGACTCATATCTTCGGATGTGATGCACACAACTTACAACGCGGCGCGCAAACCCTGGACATTGTGACGGCGCTCACCCGACGCCTCCGGACACAACGCCCGACGGCGTCCGGGTCGCGTGACGTTTCATCCTCGGACTCCGGGTGCTGTGTGGCAGACCATCTGGCCCCGGCGCGGGCGGTGCACCGATCAGCGCGTCGCGGGCTCGATGACCTCGTCCGCGCGGTCCAAGACGTCCTGCGGGATCTCCACGCCGAAGGCCGCGGCGGCCTCCGGGTTGAGCACGAGCTGCAGCGAGTCCTCCTGCGCGAACTCGACCGGCGTCGTCGCCGGATCCAGATCGTCGCGCAGGATGCGCAGCGCCAGTTCGCCCGCCATCCGGCCGTGGGCCTTCTGGTCGATGCCGTAGGTGCCCAGCGCGCCGCGTTCCACGGACTCGATGTTCGCGGCGACCACCGGAATCTGGTTGTCCTGACCGAATTGGACCACAGTCTCGAGCGCGGAGACCACCGCGTTGTCGATCGGCACGTAGATGCCGTCCACATCGGACAGGGTCTGCACCCCCTGGGCGACCTCGGAGGAGTTGGTCACCGAGACGTCCTTGATCTCCAGCCCCAGCTCCGCGGCGACCTCCTTGGCCATGTCCACCTGGACCTTGGAGTTGGTCTCGGCCGAGTTCCAGACGATGCCGACCGTGCGGACCTCCGGGTCCACGTCCTTGAGCAGCTGCAGTTGCTCCTTGACCGGGTTCATGTCCGAGGTGCCGGTGACATTGCCGCCCGGCGCCTCAAGGGACTCCACGAGCCCCGCCGCGAGCGGGTCAGTGACGGCAACGAAGACGACCGGACGATCGCGGATGGCCGAGGCGGTGGCCTGCGCGGACGGCGTCGTGATGGCGGCGACGAGGTCGATGTCCGCGTTGCCCGCGAAGGAGGAGGCGATCGACGACGCCGTGGCCACCTCGCCCTGCGCGTTCTTCACGTCGAAGGTGACGTCCACGCCGGCGTCGGTGAAGGCCTCCTCGAAGCCCTCCTCGATGGCGTCCAGCGCGGGGTGGGAGACGAGCTGGCTGACGCCGATGGTGTAGCTCTCCTCGGCTGACGCCGTGGCGGTGGCCTCGGGGCTCGTCTGATCCGTGGCCGCCGTGGTGCCGGCGCTGCCGTTGCCACCCGTGGAGCCGCACGCGGTCAGGGCCAGGGCCGCAGCCGTGGCCAGCACGCCGAGGCGCAGGGCAGTGAACTGGTTCTTCACAAGACTCACCTTCCGCCGTCGCGCTGGACGGCGATCTCGTACAGGGAAATGCCGACCGCCATCGAGGCGTTCAGCGACTCCATCTCGGAGTTGATCGGGATGGACACGATCTGCTGGCAGTGCTCGCGCACCAGGCGGGACAGCCCCTTGCCCTCGGCGCCGACCACGATCACGAGCGGCTCCGAGGCCAGCGCGAGCCCGGGCAGGGAGACGTCGCCGTCGCCGTCGAGTCCGAGGACGAAGTAGCCCATCGAATGCAGCTCGGTCAGGGTGGTGTTGAGGTTGCCGGCCTGGGCCACCGGGACGCGTGCGGCGGCACCCGCGGAGGTGCGCCACGCGGTGGCGGTCACGCCCACGGAGCGGCGGGCGGGGACGATCACACCGTGGGCGCCGAAGGCCGAACCGGAACGGATGATGGCGCCCAGATTGCGGGGATCCGTGATGCCGTCCAGGGCGATGAGCAGCGGGGGCGCGGCCAGGTGACGCTTCTCCCATCCGGTCAGCGTCTCCTGGGCGAGTTCGAGCGCGTCCGCGTAGTCGTAGGGCGGGATCTGCAGGACGAGGCCCTGGTGGATGGCCTCCCCGGACATGTAGTCCAGCTCCGGCTTGGTGTGCTCGAGCACCGGGACACCGTTCTCGGCGCACAGGCGCAGCGCCTCGCGGACGCGGTCATCCATCTCCACGCGCACGGCCACGTGCAGGGACTTCGCCGGGATGCCAGCGCGCAGCGCCTCGACCACGGGGTTGCGGCCCGACACCGTCTCATCCGAGGTCTTCGAGGTGCGTCCGCGCGTGCCGGAGGTGGGCCGCTTCGCCTGCGAGCGCTCCCGCAGCTGCTTGGCGCGATGAGCCTTGTGATAGACGCGGTCCTCCGCCTTGGGCGTGGGGCCCTTGCCCTCGAGCGCCTTGCGGCCGTGGCCGCCGGTTCCCTTGGACGGGCCCTTCTTGCCCTTGGGCTTGCGAGAGCCGCCGGCGCGGGGTGCGGATGACATGGGGACCTCCAGAAACGACAATGCAGGCGCCGCCCCCTCATCGCGTGCCCGCAGGACAGCCACGCAGCACGGTGGGGCGGCGCGACGTGCCAGCAAGTCTACGTGGGGTGAGGCCGCGGCTGCGGCGGTGTCCTCACGCGGGTGGCCACCGCAGGGCAGCCGAGCGCGACGGGGTCACCCGATCAGACGCCAGACCGCGCCGTCCGCCGAGTCCTGCACCTCGATGCCAGCGGCCGTCAACGCGTCACGCAGCTGATCCGCGAGGGCCCAGTTCTTCTCCTCGCGCGCCTGCGCGCGGGCCTGAATCTGTGCCCGCACCAGGGTGTCAAGAGCGGCCGCCTCGGCGGAGTCTGCCGACTGAGGCTCAGCAACATCGTCCAGCCCGAGGATCGCGGTCATCGCGCGGACCTCGATGAGGCGCTGCGCGGCGGCCTCATGATCCCCGGCGGCCAGAGCGGCATTGCCCGCGCGCACGGCCTCATGCAGCGCGGCGAGCGCCTGCGGGACATTGAGGTCGTCCTCCATGGCGGCCACGAAGCCCGCCGGAGCCTGCGCGGCGAGGTTCCCGACGACGTCGGGCCCGTCCGCCTGTTGACCCACCGCGGCCTGGGCGCGGGAGACGAAGTTGTCAATGCGCTCCACGGCCGCCGCGGCCTCCTCGAGAGCGCCGGGCCGGTAGTCGAGCTGCGAACGGTAGTGCGCCTGGCCGAGGAAGTAGCGCACCGCCTTGGGCCGAGCCATCTGCAGCATCTCCTGGGGCGAGATGGTGTTGCCCACGGACTTGGACATCTTCTCCCCCGCGTAGGTCACCAGGCCGTTGTGGAGCCAGAACTGGGCGAAATCGTCGCCGGCCGCGGAGGACTGCGCGAGTTCGTTCTCATGGTGGGGAAAACGCAGATCCAGGCCACCGCCGTGGATGTCGAAGCGGGAGCCCAGGTATTTGGTCGCCATGGCCGAGCATTCGAGGTGCCAGCCCGGCCGGCCCACGCCCCACGGGGACTCCCACTGCGCGGAGTCCGGCTCGCCGGGTTTAGCGGCCTTCCACAGGGCGAAGTCGCGCGGGTCGCGCTTGCCGCGCGGATCGGCGTCCTGGGCATCCTGCATGTCCGCGACGTTCTGCCGGGTCAGCGCACCGTACTCGGCGAAGGAACGCACATCGAAGTACACGTCCGCCGAACCGTCCTGGGCTGGGTAGGCGTGACCGGCGCCAATCAGGCGCTGGATGAGAGCGAACATCTCGGTCATGTGCCCCGTGGCGCGCGGCTCATAGGTGGGGCGGCGCACGCCGAGGGCGAGATAGGCGGCGTCAAAGGCCTTCTCGAAGCGGTAGGCCAGCGCAAACCATTCTTCGCGGGCAGGGTAGAGCTCATCGCCGGCGAAGTCCGGGGCGAACGAGGCCTCCGAGCGCTGCAGGATCTTGTCATCGATGTCCGTCACATTGCGCACGGAGGTGACCTTCAGGCCAGTGGCCTCGAGCCAGCGGATCAGAATGTCGAAGACAATGGCCGAGCGCACGTGGCCCACATGGGGCATCCCCTGCACCGTGGCCCCGCAGTAGTACACGGACGCCTGCCCGTCGCGCACCGGGGTGAAGTCACGGATCTGGCCGGTCTTGGTGTCGAAGAATCGCTGTGCCACGCTCACTGACTCTAGCGTGCGGTGGCCGCCGCCCGAGGGTAGACCAGCGCGGTGGCCACGGCCGCCGCGCCCTCGCCACGGCCCGTCAGCCCGAGCCCATCCGTGGTGGTGCCGGACACCGAGACCGGCGCGCCAGCCGCGGCGGTGAGTGCGTCTTGGGCCTGCGCGCGCCGCGTGCCGATCTTGGGGCGGTTGCCGATGACCTGGACCGCGATGTTGCCGATCTCGAAGCCGGCCTTCCGGACCAGGCGCGCCGCCTCTGACAGGAGCGTGGCGCCGGACGCTCCGGCGAACTCCGGGCGCGAGGTTCCAAAGTGCTGACCCAGGTCCCCGATGCCGGCCGCCGAGAACAGCGCGTCACAGCACGCATGGGCCGCGACATCGGCGTCGGAGTGCCCGGCAAGCGCAGGATCATTCGGCCAGTGCAGTCCGGCCACCCAGCAGCCGCGTTGCACCGCGGCCGCGTGCTCGGCGCGCTGAGCGTCGCTCGCGGTCTCGGGCAGGGCGTCCGGATCGGCCACGGCGTGCACGTCCACCCCGATGCCGGTCCGCGGCAGGACGAGGAGTGGTGCGGTGGGCGCTGGGGTGGTGTGGGCCGCGTGCTGCGCGGCACGGCGAAGATCGTGAGGCGTCGTGATCTTGAAGGCCGACTCGTCGCCGGGCACCACCACGACGCGATGCCCCGCAGCCTCCATCACCATGGCGTCATCGGTGAGCCGGCGAGCGTCGAGGTGCGGGTCGTCGCGGACGCGCTCGTGCGCAGCGCTCAGGGCGGCGAGACCGAACCCCTGCGGGGTCTGCACGGCGCGCAGTCGCGAGCGTTCGGTTGTCCCAGTGACGGTCTCGGCGTCGCCGGCGGAGTGGGGGTCAGTGCCGGTGTCACCCACCGTCTTGATGGTGTCGGTGACGGGCAGTCCTGGGATGACGGCATCCGCGCCAGCGAGCAGGGCATCCCGGACCCGCTGGAACACAGCGGTCGGCGCAAAGGGCCGGGCGGCGTCGTGCACCAGAACGAGATCTGCGGCGATGATCTCGCCCAGATGGTGGCGGGCCGCGGTCAGACCGGCGGCCACCGAGTCGGCGCGCTCCGCGCCCCCGGGGACACACGCGACGCGCAGGCCCAGCTCCGCGCCGACGCGTTCGGCGATGTCGGTCGCCTGCTGTCCCGCCTCCGTCTCCGGCGGGACCAGCACCACGACGACGTCAAGGTCGGTCACCGAGGACAGGCTGCGCAGACTGTGCTCGAGCAGAGTGCGTCCGTCATCGAGGGCGACGAGCGCCTTCGCACGGCCCGCACCCAGGCGGGTGCCGGAGCCCGCAGCAGCCAGCAGGACAGCAGTCCGCGGGCGATGCTCGGACGACGGTTGAGTCACCGCGGAGACGCTCAGCCCTCGAGCGTCTTGTCCAGGATGCCCTCGGCCTCTTCCTCGGAGACCTTCTTGGCCAGCGCGAGTTCGGAGACGAGCACCTGACGGGCCTTGGACAGCATGCGCTTCTCGCCAGCGGAGAGGCCACGATCCTGATCGCGGCGCCACAGGTCACGCACGACCTCGGCCACCTTGATCACGTCACCGCTGGCCAGCTTCTCCAGATTCGCCTTGTAGCGGCGAGACCAGTTGGTGGGCTCTTCGACGTGCTCGGCCTGCAGCACCTTGACCACACGGTCCAGGCCCTCAGAGTCGACGACGTCCCGCACCCCCACGAGGTCCACATTCTCCGCGGGCACCTCGATGGTCAGATCACCCTGCGCCACCTTCAGCTTGAGGTACATCTTCTCTTCACCCTTGATGGTGCGCATCTTGATCTCCTCGATCCGTGCGGCACCGTGGTGCGGGTAAACGACGGTCTCTCCGACCTCAAAAACCATGCGATTGGCCCCTTTCGTGACGCTCCAGTCTAGCATGCGGACACCGGCGGTCGGAGTGTCGCGGAAAGACCTCGGCCCGGGGCTGTGATAGTGCTCCGCCGGTGTCACTGACACGTCCTGCGGGCGGGGCGTGCGGTAGTCTGAACGTGCGCGCAGCACGCCCACTCGCACCTGCGCCGACGTTCGTTGCATCGTGAATCGAGGAGAACACCGTGAAGATTGCCGCCACCCGGTCTGCACGCCTGCGCCGCGCGGGCGTGTGCTCGGCCGCAGCGCTCGCCCTCCTGACCGCCACGGGCTGCAGCGCCGTGAGCCCCATCGCCACCGGCATTCCGTACTCCCCGGGCGACGGCAAGATCATCGACATGAACGGCGTGGGCCTGCGCAACGTGGCGCTCGTGTCCCTCGGCGAGGACGAGCCGGGCCGCTTCATCGGCACCGCCGTCAACGAGACCGATCAGGATCAGACCGTGGAGATCACGGTCGGCGACACCACCGTCGAGGTCCCGGTTGAGGCCGGCCGCTCCGTCTCCCTGCAGGAGGAGGATCTCGAGGTCGAGACCACCGGCGGCAATCCCGGCACCTATACCGAGGGCACCCTGTCCTTCGGCGGCGCTTCCGAGGACATCCGCATCCCGGTGCTCGGCCCCACGCAGGAGGAGTACCGCGACCTCGTCCCCGGTGACGTGGACGACGCCGAGTGGCGCGACCACCTCTACGAGGAGACCCACACCTACGGCTACGACGACCACTGATCGGTCGCTCCCGGTCTGATGGCACGCGCCGGGGCCGCTGAACAGCACTCGACCCGCCCTCCTGGAGTCCAGGACGGCGGGTCGAGTGCTGGGTGGGGTGAGGGCGCTTCTCACCCCGGAACGTAGGGGCGGGGGCATTTGTCACCCCGGAGCGTCCAGGGTGGGTAATGTCCCAGCGCTGGCCCTCCCGGGTGGGTAATGTCCCCCATCTTCAAGAATGGCGGACAGTACCCACCCGGGACCGGTGGAAGCGGGGCACTTGTCACCCCGGAACGTAGGGGCGGGGGCATTTGTCACCCCGGAGCGCGGCCGCTGACCCGGCGCGACAGCCGCTCAGGCTTCGAACTTGTAGCCCAACCCGCGCACGGTCACCAGGTGCTTCGGGGAGGAGGGATCGGGCTCGATCTTGGAGCGCAGCCGCTTCACGTGCACGTCCAGGGTCTTGGTGTCGCCCACATAGTCGGAGCCCCACACGCGGTCGATGAGCTGCCCGCGGGTCAGCACGCGCCCGGCA
The DNA here is from genome assembly GCA_030538555.1 of Micrococcus sp. Classification (GTDB taxonomy): domain Bacteria; phylum Actinomycetota; class Actinomycetes; order Actinomycetales; family Micrococcaceae; genus Micrococcus. The sequence goes on along the minus strand of JAUNTT010000033.1, from coordinate 5,638 downwards.
TTGCGCAGCAGCATCTCCAACAGCTCGAACTCCTTGAGCGGCAGAGAGATCGGCTCGCCGTCCACGGCCACGGTGTGCCGCTCGACGTCCATGCGGACCGGGCCCGCGGCCACGGTCGCGGTGACCAGCTCCTCGGGCTCGCCCTGGCGCCGCAGCACGGCGCGCACGCGAGCCACGAGCTCGCGGGACGAGTAGGGCTTGGTGACGTAGTCATCGGCGCCGAGCTCGAGGCCCACCACCTTGTCGATCTCCGAGTCCTTCGCGGTCAGCATGATCACCGGCACGCTGGACTTCGCCCGGATCTGGCGGCACACCTCGGTGCCCGGCATCCCGGGCAGCATGAGGTCCAGCAGCACCAGGTCCGCGCCCTCGCGGGAGAACTCCTCGATGGCGGCGGCGCCGTCGGCGGCCACGGCCACCTCATAGCCCTCCTTGCCCAGCAGGTACGAGAGCGGGTCGCTGAACGACTCCTCGTCCTCGACGATCAGGATGCGAGTCATGCGCTGGTCTCCTTTCGAGTGACCCCGCGGCGAGCCCCGGAGGGTCCGGCGGGGATCGGTGTGCTGACGACGGCGTCCGCGGCGTCCTCGCCACGCTCCCCGTCCACGGTGCCGCCCCAGAGCGGCAGTCGGATGGTGAAGCTCGAACCACGGCCGGGCTTGGACCACAGGGTCACTTCCCCGCCGTGGTTGGCCACCACATGCTTCACGATGCTCAGGCCCAGCCCCGTGCCGCCGGTCTGACGGGAGCGGGCGGCGTCGACCCGGTAGAAGCGCTCGAACACGCGCTTCTGGTCCTCGGCGGTCATGCCCATGCCCTGATCGGTCACGGTCACCTGGGCGAGCCCGTCCGCCGAGCTCAGGCCCACACCCACGGTGGTGTGCTCCGGCGAGTAGCGCACGGCGTTGTCCACCAGGTTGCGCACGGCGGTCATGAGCTGATCCGCGTCGCCGTGGACGAGTCCCTGGACGTGCCCGCCCAGGCGCACGGAGATGTCCTTGTCCTCGGCCGCCAGCCGCAGGCGGTCGACGGCGTCGTGCACCACCCGGTTCATGTCCACCGGCGCTCCCTCGAGCACCACGTCCTTGGACTGCAGTCGCGAGAGCTCGATGATGTCCTGCACGAGTGCGGCCAGGCGGACGGACTCGGTCTTCATGCGCCCGGCGAAGCGTCGCACGGCCACGTCATCCTCGGCGGCGTCGTCGAGGGCTTCGGCCAGCAGGGAGATCGCACCCACGGGGGTCTTCAGCTCGTGGGACACATTGACCACGAAGTCGTGCCGCATGGCCTCGGTGCGGGAGAGGTCGGTGCGGTCGTCGGCGAGGATCAGAATGTGCTCGTCGTCGATGGGGGCCACCCGCAGGTGCAGGACGATCGAGCCCTGCCCCAGGGGCCCGCGAGACAGCTCGTGCCGCTGTTCCATGGTGACGCCCTCGGAGCGGACCCGGCGGGTGAGCTCGCGCAGCTCGTCGTGGACGAGCGCGTAGCCGCGCACCATGCCGAAGGCGTAGGCGGAGGGGTTGGCGCGCACGACGCCGTCCACGGTGTCGACGACGACGTAGGCGCGGCCCAGCACGGAGAGCACCTCCGCGGCACCGGCCGGCAGGGTGGGCTCATCCACGGTGAGATCCACGGTGCGGCTGCGCTCGGAGGCGCGGAAAGCCAGCATGGCGCCAACGCCGGCGATCATGCCGACCACGCCACACAAGAGGCCGAAAACCACAGGATCCACGAGACCACAGTAGCCGCTGTCAGCCGGGTCACCGCCGGACATCGAGACTTCTCACCGGCGTGCACTCGCGTTCAGCGCCCGTTCATGTGCACCGCGCATACTGGACGCTTGACCTGCGGCTTCCACGGGCCGTCAGCATCTCGACGAGGAGCGACCATGAGGGAACTGTACCGAGCGAATCTCAAGCGCCTCGGGCAGGACCTGACCATGATCGCTGAGCTCGTGCACACCGCCATGGTGGATGCCCGCACCGCCCTGGAGACTGCGGACGTGCACCGCGCGGAGCAGGTCATCACCGAGGATGCGCGCATCGACTTGCTGCAGCAGCACCTCGATGAGCAGTGCATCCAGCTGCTGGCCCTGCAGGCGCCGGTCGCCACCGATCTGCGCACCGTGGTCGCCTCACTGCGGATGAGCTCCTCCCTCGAGCGGATGGGCGATCTCGCCCGTCACATCGCGCAGCTCACCCGCCTGCGCTACCCGGAGATGGTGGTCCCCGACGCGCTGCGCCCCACCTTCACCGCGATGGCGGCCGACGCCGTCGAGGTGGCCGCGCAGACCGTCCTGCTGCTGGACACCCAAGACCTGGCCCACTCGGACCGCATCCGCGCGCTCAACGAGCGGATCAACGGCCTGCACGTGGACGTGTTCCGCGCGATCGCGGCCCCCGGATGGTCCGAGAACGCACCGACCACCACCGACGTCACGCTGGCCTCGCGCTATCTGGAGCGATTCACGGACCACGGCGTCTCCGTCGCCACGAAGGTGCGCTACCTCGTGACCGGCGAGTGGAAGGCCGAGAACGCAGATCGGGCGCCGCTGCACTGAGCGGCGCCCGGTCTGGCGGATCTCGGCGACGACGCCGGCCCGATCAGATCAGTGCTGGCTGCCCTGGTTGGCCACGGCGGCGGCACCGGCGGCGGCGGCTTCCGGGTCCAGGTAGCGGCCACCGGCGGTGACGGGGGTCAGGTCCTCGTCCAGCTCGTAGACGAGCGGGATGCCGGTGGGGATGTTGAGGGCGGCGATGTCCTCGTCCGAGACGCCATCCAGGTGCTTGACCAGGGCGCGCAGCGAGTTGCCGTGCGCGGCGATCAGCACGGTCTTGCCGGCGCGCAGGTCCGGCACCACCTCGGACTCCCAGTAGGGCAGCAGACGGTCGATCACGTTCTTGAGGGCCTCGGTGCGCGGCGCGTCCTCGCCGAGCTCGGCGTAGCGCTCGTCATCGGCCTGGGAGTACTCGTCGGCGTCGTCGAGCACGGGCGGCGGGGTGTCGAAGGAGCGGCGCCAGATCATGAACTGCTCCTCCCCGTACTCGTCCTTGACCTGCGTCTTGTCCTTGCCCTGCAGGGCGCCGTAGTGGCGCTCGTTGAGGCGCCAGTTGCGCTTCACGGGGATCCACTGGCGGTCCGCGGCCTCCAGCGCCAGGTTCGCGGTGGTGATGGCGCGCTTGAGCAGGGAGGTGTGCAGCACATCCGGGGCGATGCCCTCCTGGACGAGCAGCTCGCCGCCGCGCGCGGCCTCGGCACGGCCCTTCTCGGTGAGCGGGACATCCACCCAGCCCGTGAAGAGGTTCTTCTCATTCCATTCGCTCTGGCCGTGACGCAACAGGACCAGCGTGTAGGTGTTTTTCGCCATAGCTCCATCCTAGTGGTCCACGCCACGCGGCCGCCCTGTGCGACCTACGCTGGTGGCCATGGTGGACAAGGCTCGAGCGCTGGCAGCGGAGCGCGGCTCCCGACGCGCCGCGCAGGCGCCGTGGGGCCACATCACGCGCGGCACCACGGCCAGCCAGCGCATGCGGCGGGTGGACCGCTGGTTGCTTGACGTGCACGCTCCCCTGCTGCGGGGCACGCCCGCTCCGCTGCTCGTGGACCTGGGCTTCGGCGCCCAGCCCTGGACCGCGGTGGAGATGTGGCAGCGCGTGCGTCAGATCGCCCCGCATGCGCAGTTACTGGGCCTGGAGATCGACCCGCAGCGGGTGGCACACGCCCGCCACGTCACAGGTACGACGCCGGACCTCGACTTCCAGCTCGGCGGCTTCGAGGTCCCCGCGCCCCGGCCGCCGACGGTGATCCGCGCGTTCAACGTGCTGCGGCAGTACCAGGAGCACGACGTGACCGAGATCTGGCGCGCCCTGTGCGCGCGAGTGGCCCCGGACGGCGTCGTGATCGAAGGGACGTGCTCCGAGGACGGCCGCCGGGCCGCCTGGGTGGGGCTGGACGCGAGGGGCCCGCGGACGCTGACGCTGGCCATGCGCTGGGGCAGCTTCCAGCGGCCCTCGGACGTGGCCGAACGGCTGCCGAAGGCGCTGATTCACCGGCACGTGCCCGGCGAGCGCATCCATGCGCTGCTCGCCGACGCCGATGCCGCCTGGGCCGCGCATGCAGGCCTCTCGGCCTATGGCTATCGGCAGCGGTGGTTGGCCATGGCGGCGCAGCTGAGCGAGCAGGGGTGGCCGGTGCAGGGTCGGCGTCGTCAGTGGCGGCGCGGCGAGCTCACCGTGGACTGGGCGTCGGTGGCCCCGGAGACCGACCCGAGCCGGGCCTAGTAGGCGGAGCCGCCGCGGCCGGAGTACAGGTTCATCTGCTCGCGCGGGCCGGCCAGGTAGACGCCGGCGGCGGAGAGGGTGATGACCCAGAAGAAGCCGAGGCCGCGGGGGTTGAGCAGGCCCATCAGCCCGAACAACAGGGCGCCGGCGCAGATGAGGACCCAGAACATCTTGTCCCGCTGACCTGCGCGGACGAAGAGCTCCCGAGGACGGCGCAGCACATCGGCCATCGCCCAGATCTGGAAGATCAGTGCGACGACGGACAGCGTCATCAGAATTCCGCCCTCAACGGCGAACGCCCAGCTCATCGGATGCATGCCTGTCAGTGTAGTGGCCGGATACCCTGGGGCACGTGAACAACGCAGCGCGCACCCCGGGGCTCTTCCTGGCCTTCGAGGGCCCCGACGGCTCGGGGAAGTCGACCCAGGCTGCCGCGCTCGCCGCGGCGCTGACCGCACGGGGTGTGCCCGTGCACCTGACCCGGGAGCCCGGCGGGACGCCGCTGGGCGAGCGGCTGCGCTCGCTGGTCCTCACCGCCGACGACGGCCCCGTGGATGAGCGCACGGAGGCGCTGCTCTTCGCCGCCGCGCGCGCCACGCACGCAACTCAGCTGATCCGCCCCTGTCTGGCCGCCGGGACCACCGTGGTGACGGATCGCTACATCGATTCCTCCGTCGCATATCAGGGCCACGGCCGTGGTCTGGGCGCTGCGTGGATCGCCGAACTCAATGCGTGGGCCACTGATGGGCTCGTCCCGGATCTGACGATCGTGCTGGACATCGACGCCGCCCAGGCCGCCGCCCGCCGCACGGCCCGCGAGGACGCCTCCGGAGCGGGACCGGATCGCATGGAGCAGTCGCTGGCCCACGCCCACGAGACCCTGCGCGGCGCCTTCCTTGAGGCGGCGCAGGCCGCGCCCGAGCGTTACCTGGTGCTGGATGCGACCACCGAGTCCGAGCAGCTCGCCGAGCAGATCCTGGACGCCGTGCTGGCGCTGGCAGCCGAGCGGACGGCGTCGTGATGCACCCGTCCGTGTTCGAGGAGCTGGTGGGCCAGCAGCAGGTGATCGACCAGTTGCGCCGCGCCGCGGAGGAGCAGACGCCCTCGCATGCGTGGCTGTTCACCGGGCCACCCGGTTCCGGGCGCTCGACGGCGGCCCGCGCCTTTGCCGCCGCCCTGCAGTGCGAGCAGGCGGACGCGGAGCAACGCGGTTGCGGACAGTGTCACGCGTGCACCACGGTGCTCGGCGGCACGCACCCGGACGTCACCGTCCTGGCGACGGAGAATGTCAGCTACAAGATCGAGGACGTGCGTGAGCTGGTGGAGGCGGCGCAGTCCAAACCGGCCACCGGGCGCTG
>JAUNTT010000191.1 GCA_030538555.1 Micrococcus sp. | reverse complement strand
CCGCCCGCGAATCCGTGGTCTGGACACTGTTCCACTACGGCATCACCGGCTGGGGGATGTACGCCCTGATGGGTATCGCCCTCGGCTACTTCGCCCACCGCAAGGGCCTCCCGCTCGCAGTCCGCTCCGCGCTCTACCCGCTGGTCGGCAAGCGCATCCGCGGCGGCATCGGCCACGCCACCGACATCGCAACCGTCCTCGGAACCATCTTCGGCGTCGCCACCTCGCTCGGGATCGGCGTGGTGATGCTGAACGTGGGACTGGGGATCCTCTTCGGCATCGGCCAGGGCCTGCCCGCGCAGACAGGCCTCGTCATCGTCGCCGTCACCGTCGCGACCATCTCCGCGGTCTCCGGGGTCGACAAGGGCATCCGCATCCTGTCCCAGCTGAACGTGCTGCTCTCCCTCGCGCTCGCCGCCTGGGTGCTGTTCTTCGGGGACACCACCTTCCTGCTGCGCGCCGCGGTGATGAACGTCGGGGACTTCGTCTCCATGTTCCCCGGGATGACGCTGGACACCATGGCCTACGACTACCCGGCCGAATGGATGAGCCTGTGGACGCTGTTCTTCTGGGCCTGGTGGATCGCCTGGGCGAGCTTCGTCGGGATGTTCCTCGCGCGGATCTCCCGCGGCCGCACCATCGGCCAGTTCGTGGTCGGCACCCTGTCCATCCCCTTCGCCTACATCATCATGTGGGTCACCATGTTCGGGAACGCCGCCGTGCAGCGGATCCGCGAGGGTGACGCCGTCTTCGGTGAGGAGGCCATGAACATCCCCGAGAACGGGTTCTACGGTCTCCTGCAGGACTACCCGGGTGCCTGGCTGCTGGTGGCGCTGGCGACCTTCACCGGTCTGCTGTTCTACATCACCAGCGCCGACTCCGGCTCACTCGTGATGGCGAACCTGTCCTCTCACCTGCCCACCACCGAGACCGATGCGAAGCCCTGGCTGCGGATCCTGTGGGCTGTCGCCACCGGCATCATCACCATGGCGATGCTGATCGTCGGCGGCATCACGGCGCTGCAGTACGCCACGATCGTGATGAGCGTGCCGTTCGCGATCGTGATGGTGCTGGTGATGTGGGGCCTGCACCGGGCGCTCAGCACCGAGCACCGTCAGACCGTCGCCTACGCCGCGAGCGTCCGCTCCCTGGTCGGCAACCGTCAGCGCGAGGGTCGCAGCTCCTGGCGCAGCCGCCTGGCCCAGCAGTTCGGCTCGGTGACCGAGCGCTCCGCGAATGAGCACCTGGACCGGGTGGTGCTGCCCGCCCTCGCGGACGTCGCCGGGGAGCTCGCCGAGCGCGGTGTCGCCAGCGAGGTCGTCGAGCGGACGGACGTCGGCCGGGGCATTCCGCGCGCCGCTGCCCTGCTGGTCCATTCCGGCCCCGAGCTCACCGACTTCGCCTACGAGGTGCAGGTCCGGCAGGCCAAGGCACCCAGTTACGGCGGCCGGATGATCGAGGCCGATGACCGCACCTTCCAGCTGGACGTGCTGGTGCCCGGCGGCGGGCTGTACGACGTCATGGGGTACAGCTCCGAGCAGGTCGCCCACGACGTGCTGAACCACTACGGCTGCTGGGTCGACACCATGGGCGGCGAGGAAGCCGCGGTGCTCTGATCGCGGGACGCGGGGTCAGAGGGTACGGGCCAGGGGGTCGAAGTCGGCCGGGATCGCGGGGATCTCACCGACCGAGGACTCCACGGCGACGAACTCTGCGGAGAGCGCCGATTCCTCGGCCGCCAGCAGCACGTCCAGCACGTGGTAGCCGACCTCGCCGCTCGCAGCGTGCGGACGGCCCTCCTGGATGGCTCGGACCATGTCCAGCAGGCCGAGGCCGCGCCCGGTGACGGGACCGGTTTGAGGGATCTCGATCCACTCCTGCACCGGGGGCACCTCGCCGAAGGTCTCGAAGGGGCGGACATAGGCGATCCGACCCTCGAACATGTTCGGATCGGGCACCACTAGTGACCCCTCGGTGCCGTGGATCTCGACGACACCCTGCCGGGCGAGCGGCGAATCGAAGCTCAGCAGGGTGGTGCCGGTCTGGCCCGCGGCGAACCGTGTGAGGACGGAGATGGTGGAGGGCACCTCGACGTCGAAGGCCGTACCGGCCCTCTCGCCCACGCGGATCTCGCGCTGCTCCGACGCCTTCATGCCCATGGCCGCCACCGACTCCACGGTGCCGAGCAGATTCACCAGGGCACTGATGAAGTACGGGCCCATGTCCAGCAGGGGGCCCGCCCCGCGTGCGAACAGGAAGGCGGGGTTGGGGTGGAACACCTCAGGGCCCTGCCACTGCATGGAGGTCTGCGCGAACAGGGGCCGTCCGATGGTGCCCTCGAGGATCGCGCGCTTGGCGGTCTGCACGCCAGCACCGAGGACCGTGTCCGGCGCGCAGCCGACCCGCAACCCGGCCTCCTGGGCCTTGGTGAGGAGGTCAGCGGTCGATGCGCGGTCGAGGCCGAGCGGCTTCTCGGTCCACACGTGCCTGCCTGCGCCGATCGCGGCGGCGGAGATCTCTGTGTGGGTCGCCGGGAGGGTCAGGTTCACCACCACCTGCACGCCCGGGTGGTCCAGGACGTCCTGGGCGGTGCCGGAAGCGGGGACGCCGTGCTTGCGGGCCTGGGCGGCGGCGCGCTCGGTGTCCAGATCCCCGAGGATGAGCACCTCGACGTCCGGGAAGGAGTTCAGGTTCTCCAGGTAGGTGTCGGAGATGACGCCGAC
>JAUNTT010000190.1:1628-2731 GCA_030538555.1 Micrococcus sp. | reverse complement strand
AGTTGAACCCCCACGCCCTTTCGGGCACACGGACCTGAACCGTGCGCGTCTGCCAATTCCGCCACTCGCGCGAGACTTCGATACCGGGTGTCCAGCACACCGAGACCGAAGTTAGACCGATGCTACCGGCGAGAAGCCCACGGCCCAAACGGACGATGCCCGGAGGTAACGCACGCCACGTCGGCGCTCACACCAACTCCGCGATCACCAGGACGCCCGGGCCATTACCGATCAGCTGCGCGGGAAGCACCACCACGCGCACCACGTCTCCACTGACCTCGCAGACCGACGGCGTGAACTCAGCGAAGGTCAACTGGGTGTCACAGGTGCCCACCTCCGTCTGCAGGCCGAGATCGGCAAGAATCTGCTGGGCCTCGGACTCGACCTGCGCGGGGTCGAGCGGTTCGGTCCCGAAGCTCGCGTCGCGTGCCTCGGTCATCACCACGGTGCCCGGAGTGGACAGGTAGCGGGCGAAGTCCTCGGACAGAGGCTCGCCCCGCAGGATCAGCACGCCTCGGGAGCCGTCGCTGGTGTTGGTGGAGTACACGTTCCACAGCTGGTCGGACTGGGCGGCATCCACCAGGCTCACCGTGCACAGGGTGGACGCGCCGAGCTCACTGTCAAGACCGTCGTCGCACACGACGGTCTGCACCTTTGCACCGCCGTCGCCAACCCGTTCAGAGACGAGGGTCGCGAGAGCCGCTTCATCCATCGAGGCAGCCTCCGAGGTGTCGTCGAACTCGTCGACGCCGGTCACCAGGTACATCTCCGGCACCGCATCGGAGGCTGTGGGGGCAGCTGAGTCCTCGGTGTCACCGCCGATCGCGGTCGGTGCCTCCGTCGGCGTCGGCTCCTCCGGAGTGGGGCCGCTGACGGCGCCGCATCCCCCCAGCACGCCCATCGTGAGCACTCCGCCCGCGAGCAGCGTGAAGAGTGAACGCCCTGCTGCCCGCATGGTCGTTCCTCCATCGGATCGCGGTGGCTTCCGGCGGCCTGCGCGCATCATTCCGCTCACAGTCCGGGCCCGTTTCCGCAGGCCTCGACGCCACAGTGCGTGGAACGATACCCCTGGTACCTGCACGCTCGGGCGCTCCTGCCGCACT
>JAUNTT010000190.1:0-1528 GCA_030538555.1 Micrococcus sp. | reverse complement strand
GCGTACAAGTTGGCGTTCGCGGCGGACAGCGCGGCGATCAGCACGATGGCGTTGGTGAGCGCTGCCGCTCCGGGAACGCCGATGCTGTCGAAGACGAGCACGAAGGGGCTCGCCTGAACGGATCCGTCGCCGGAGGACACCTCCATCCACGGCACCAGCGCCACGATGATCGCGAGCGCCGCGACGTAGAAGAAAGCCAGGCGGATGATGGTGGTGCGGGCCGCGGAGCGGATCGCGACCGCAGGGTTCTTCGCCTCGGCGGCGGTGATGGACAGCAGCTCGATACCCCCGAAGCTGAACATCACGACGCTCATGGCCAGCCAGATTCCCGCGAGGCCCCCGGGCAGGAAGCCTCCGTGGGCGGTCATGTTCTCCAGCCCCGGGGCCGGCGCGTCGGGCATCCCGAAGGCCACCAGGAAGGCGCCGACGAGGATGAACACCAGCACGGCGATCACCTTGATGGAGGACAGGAAGAACTCGACCACCCCGAAGGACCCGACACTGATCAGATTGATCCCCAGGATGATCGCGGCGAACAGCAGCACCCCGGCCCACATCGGGACCTGCGGGAACCAGTATCCGAGGTAGGTCGCGCAGGCCACCAGTTCGGTGCCGGTGACGGCGACCGTCACGAACCAGTACAGCCAGCGGGTCAGGTATCCCCAGAACGGGGAGAGGAAGCGGGCTGCGAGGGTGCCGAAGCCGCCGCGCACGGGGTAGCGCGAGGCCATCTCCCCCATGGACAGGGCGATCGTGGCGGCGATGACGGCGCCGATCGCGAAGCTGATGATGACGGCGGGGCCGGCGAGCCCGATCGCTTGACCGGAGCCGAGGAAGAGGCCGGTGCCCAGCGCGCTGCCCATGGCGATCATTGCCATCTGGCCGTGGCTGAGGGAGCGCGCGAGGTGCTGGGTGTCGCCGTCCGCCGCGGGGACTGACGAGTCGTCTGGGGATGACGAGCTACTGGCGCTGGGCCCCTCGGCGGGCGGCACGGTCCGGGAAGTCACCGCAAGATGCTACTGCGCCGTCACCTCGAAATTGACCTCAGAATCGGGCATTCTGTCCACTGTGGGGAGAACCTCTCCAGCGCGTCCGGGGCTCCAAGTCATCTGCACGAAACGGCGTCCAGCGGCACGGCGCCTGCTCATCTGCGGGCGGCGTGCTCCCTGACGCCATTCCGTGCAGACCCACCCCGGTATGACGCTCCCGCGCGAAGCACCCTCGTGCGGACCCACCCGGTATGCGTCACCACATCCCGCCCTACCAGCACCCGGGTCGACGCCACTGCCAGCGGACGCACCCCGGGTGAACGCACTCTGCACGGATCCGGCTGATCTGCGGCACAGCCCGACGGCGCCCGACATTGTCACGGAGTAACGAGCCCTCGGCGTCCGCGCGGCACCCGGTGCAGTTCCTGCGCGATGGCTGCGCACAGGATCCTTTGCGTGCGCTCCCACTGCACCATCACGTCGTACCAGGTCAGGCGCAGTACCACGTAGCCGCGGAGCAGCAGCTGCTGGTCCCGACG
>JAUNTT010000189.1 GCA_030538555.1 Micrococcus sp. | reverse complement strand
CAAGCCGGTGGACGGCTCCGGCGGCAAGGGCATCGTGATCGGGCCCGCGGCCAGCGCGCAGGAGCTCGAGGACCTGCGCCGCACCGTGCTGATGGATCCGCGCGGCTGGATCGCCCAGCCCGTGCTGCAGCTGTCCACTGTGCCGACCCTGGCCGAGGACCAGTTCGGTCCGCGCCACGTGGACCTGCGGCCCTTCGCGGTCAACGACGGCGAGGACGTGTGGGTCCTGCCCGGCGGGCTCACCCGCGTGGCGCTCGAAGAGGGCTCGCTCATCGTGAACTCCTCGCAGGGCGGCGGGTCCAAGGACACCTGGGTCATCCGGGACAGCGCGCCCACCACGGGCGACGACGACGCCCCGGAGGTGCGCGTCGTGGACACCGATGCCACCGACAGCGGTGAGCACCGCCCCGTGGACGGCGTCGGCAACCTCGAGGAGTTCCGCGAGCACCACGACGTGCCCCAGGACGTCCAGGCCAGCCGCCAGCGACCCGGACGCTCCCAGCAGCAGCAACAGCAACAGCAACGGAATGTCAGGGCGGAGACCTGCAACGCCGCATCCGTGACCCCGCGCGCACAGGAGGCATCATGCTGAGCCGCATCGCCGAGTCCCTGTTCTGGATCGGACGCTATGTGGAGCGCGCCGACGGCACCGCCCGCATCCTCGAGGTCCACCTCGAGCGACTCAATGGCGCCGATGCGGAGACCGAGGCCGTCATCGTCCGCGAGCTCTTCGCCCACATGGGCCTGCCCGCCACCGAGGAGCCGACGCTGCGCACCCTGCTGGACACGCTCGCCCATGACCGCGGTGCCGAGCATTCGATCGCTGGCTCCTTCGGTGCCGCTCGAGAGAACGCGCGCCGGGCTCGGGAGACGGTGTCGTCCTCGCTGTGGGAGGCCGTCAACACGACGTGGCACGGTCTGTCCCGCCAACCGCGTAGCCTGGTCGGTGCGTACAACTACTGCACGTGGGTCCAGGAGCGCTGTGCGGTGATGCGCGGCTTCACGGACACCACAATGAGTCAGGATGAGGCGTGGTCCTTCATTCGAGCCGGACGCTTCCTGGAGCGCGCGGACATGACCGCGCGCCTGCTGCGGATTCACGAGTCGACCACCCTGAACCTGTCCTGGGTGCAGATGCTCCGCTGCGCGGGCGGCTATGAGTCGTTCCTGCGCGCCGCACACTCCTCGATCTCGGATGAGTCCGCGCGCGACTTCCTCCTACTAGACCGGCTCTTCCCGCGCTCCGTGATGTGCTCGCTGCTCGATCTTGAGCGCGACTTGTCCCGGCTCAGCCCCGATCGGCCGCGCATCGGCACCGGCAATCTGCCCTTGCGGCTGGTCGGCGACATGCGCTCCTCCCTGGAGTTCACGGATCCCCGCGATCTGCCGGAGACGCTCACCCCCATCCTCCAGTCCGTCCTGCGGACCTGCTCCGAGGTCTCCCAGGCCATCACCGCCCGCTACTTCGCACAGGGGCAGCTGACCCCCTGGGTGGGAGAACAGTCATGACACGCATTCAGATCTCGCATCGCACGCGCTACACCTACGCCTCGCCGGTGACCACCACCTACAACGAGGCACGGATGACACCGTTGACCGATGCCACGCAGCGCACGCTCGAATCCGCCGTCACCCTGGCCCCGCGCGACGCCGTGGCGAGCACCTACCGTGACTACTGGTCCACGCGCGTCACAGCCTTCGACATCCACGTCCCGCACACCGTGCTCGAGGTGGTGGCCACGGCCGTGGTCGACGTGCACCGCGAGGCCCTGACCACCGCGGACTCGGTGGAGCGCCGCAGCGGCGAGCCCATCGAGGCCGTCGGCTGGGAGTTCCTGAGCACCCCGGACGTCATCCACGAGTTCTCGGACTTTCTGCCCCAGACCTGGCTGACCACGCTGGGACCCGAGGGGGAGGCTGATGTCAGTCAGCTGCGCCGCGACACCCCGGCAGAGACGGCCGAGGCCGTCATCGCGTGGCTGCGCGAGCGCATCCAGTACGCCTCCGGCACCACCTCGGTGAAGTGCGGCGCGCAGGACTCCCTCGTCAAGGGCACCGGGGTCTGCCAGGACCTGGCCCACATCGCGATTGGCGCCCTGCGGCACCTCGGCGTGCCGGCCCGCTACGTCTCCGGTTACATCCACCCCCAGCCCGACGCTGGCATCGGTGCCGAGGTCGCGGGGGAGTCCCACGCATGGTTCGAGTGGTGGGACGGCTCGTGGCACAGCTGGGATCCCACCAACCACCAGCACGCCGGGGACTTCCACGTGCTCGTGGGACGCGGCCGCGACTACACCGACATCACCCCGTTCAAGGGGATCCTCTCGGGCGGCTCCGGGGAGGGGACGCAGCTCGACGTCGAAGTGCTCATGACCCAGCTGGCCTGAGCCGGCCGTGCGGGGGCAGGGTTGGGGTAACGGTCCTGGGAACGGTGCCGGGAGACACAGCCCTGACGCTCCCGCCCAGCGATCCCGGGTGAGTAATGTCCCTTATCCATAGAAATACGGGACATTTCCCACCCGGGAGCGTGGGGCTGGTGCACTTCCCACCCCAGAGCCTGGTGGCCTGCTCCAGGGGGAGTAGTGCCCCTTAAACACGGAAATGAGGGACACTACCCACCCGGGAGCGTGCGGTTGGGACATTACCCACCCCGGAGTGTGGGGCTGATGCACTTCTCACCCCGGAGCCTGGTGGCCTGCTCCAGGGTGAGTAGTGCCCCTTAAACACGGAAATGAGGGACACTACCCACCCGGGAGCGTGCG
>JAUNTT010000188.1:759-2763 GCA_030538555.1 Micrococcus sp. | reverse complement strand
CGCGTCGGATTAGGAGAGCACCGGACCCAGGGTCTAGAATCGGAGGTCGCGCCACGGCGCACCGGACGTGTAGCTCAGTTGGTTAGAGCGTTCGCTTCACACGCGAGAGGCCAGGGGTTCGAGTCCCTTCACGTCCACCGGACTGTTGCTCAGTCAGCCCCGTCATCCCCCACCGGATGACGGGGTTTCCGCATGGGGGGCTCAGGGGTTGGGGTCGGCGGCCGCGCGCCGGGTGAAGATCTCCTGCGCCCGGCGGCCGACCGGCCCGGGCTCCAGGTCTCGCGGGGTGAGGCCCTCGACGGCCAGCACCTGGCCGGAGAGCAGGGTCGCGGGGGCTGCCACGTCGACGCGGGTCACGAGCGAGATGTCGCGGGTGCTGCTGGTGATCCACACCTCCTCGGCGTCGGCCAGCGCCGCCAGCGGCAGCTCCTCCTCCCGCACCTCCAGGCCCTCCTCGCGCAACCACTCGATCGTCAGCCCGCGCGTGATGCCGGCGAGCGGACCGGTGCCGAGCGACGGGGTGAGCACGACGCCGTCGCGGACGAGGAAGACATTGGTGCCGGTGCCCTCGCAGAGCATCCCCGCGGTGTTGGCCAGCAGGGCCTCGCTGTGGCCGAGCGCCTTGGCGGCCGCGAGGGCGACGACGTTCTCGGCGTAGGACGTGGACTTCACCCCGGTCAGCGCGCTGCGCTCGTTGCGGGTCCACGGCACGACCGCGACGGTGGTCGTCGGCCCGGCGGGCGGGACCTCCATGGCCGACACGATGTAGGTCGCAGCACCGGGCAGCCGGTCGCTGCCCAGCGGGCCGGCGCCCGCGGTGACCGTCCAGCGGAGGCGGGCGAACGACATACCCCCCTGGCCGAGGACGGCATCGATGCCCTCCTGGATGCGGTCGCGGTCCAGCGGCTCCAGCCCGATGCCGGCCAGCGAGCGGTCCATCCGGTCGTGGTGCCGGTCCAGCGCGAAGGGTTGTCCGTCGACGACCTTGGCGGTCTCGAAGACGCCGTCGCCGACGGTGACGCCGTGGTCCAGCGCGCGCAGCGTGGCGGCCGGGCCGAGCAGCTCACCATCCACCCAGACACGGACGTCGTCGAGCTCGGGGGCGCCGGTGGAGACGGAGGAGGCCGCGGTCATGGGGGCAACTTACCCGCTCGATATCGTGGCGTCGTGACCCACATCCTGTATGTCGCTTCTGCCGAGCCCGTGTCCGGCAAGTCTGCTCTCGCGGTCGGTCTGCTGGCCGAGCTGTGCGCCCGCGGTGGCCGCGTCGGCATCTTCCGCCCCATCGTCCAGGACGTACGCAAGGACGCGCTGGCGCACCTGCTGCACCCGCTGTCGACCTCTGCGGCATCGGTCGAGGAGGCGGTGGGTGTCACCTACGACGAGGTGAACCTGCGGCCGGAGACCGCGATCACCAGCATCGTGGAGCGCTTCCACGCCTTCGCCGCCCAGCACGACACCGTGCTGGTGGTCGGCTCGGACTTCACCGGGGTGCCCGCGCCCGCCGAGTTCGCCACCAACGCCTCGATCGCCGCGCACCTGGGCGCCGGGATGGTGCTGGTGGTCCCGGGCGCCGACCGGGACACCGACGAGACGGCGACCGCCGCCCTGGTGAGCCTGCACGAGGCCCGCTCCCGGCACGCCGACGTGGTCGCGGTGATCGTCAACCGCGCCCCCGCCGACCGCGTGCAGGAGCTGCAGGAGGAGCTGGAGGGACGGCTGGCCGAGGACGCCGACCGGACCGCCGACGACACCCCGGTGCCGTTGGTGTGCACGGTCCCGGCCGACGAGACGCTCGCCGCACCGACCGTCCGCGACCTGCAGGGCGCGGTCCAGGGCGAGCTGCTGCTGGGCGACGAGGAGCTGCTGGACCGCGAGGTCACCGGGATCGTGGTGGCCGGGATGACGATGCCGCACCTGCTGGACCGGTTGCGCGAGGGCAACGTGCTGATCTGCCCGGGTGACCGGGAGGAGGTGCTGCTCGCCTCGATCCTGGCGCACCGG
>JAUNTT010000188.1:0-749 GCA_030538555.1 Micrococcus sp. | reverse complement strand
GGCATCGTCCTCAACGGTGGCTTCCTGCCCAGCGCCCAGGTGTCCCGGCTGGTGGAGGGCCTGGGGGTGGAGCTGCCGGTCATCACCTCCCAGGGCGGGACGATGCGCACCGCGATGAACATGCACGCCGTCCGCGGCCGGATCACCCCCCACTCGACCCGCAAGATCGAGCTGGCCCGGGCCCTCGTGCACGCGCACCTCGACGTCGACGCCCTGCTGCCCGCGGCGGACAGCGCCCTGGCCCGGCCCGCGGCGAGCACCGGCAGGGTGGTCACGCCGCTGATGTTCGAGCACCAGCTGATGGCGCGGGCGAGGGAGGCCGACGCGCTGGTGGTGCTGCCCGAGGGCGGGGAGGACCGCATCCTGCGCGCGGCGGACACCCTGCTGGCCCGCGGCGTCGCCCGGCTGACCCTGCTCGGCGACGAGGGCCAGGTGCGGGACCGGGCCGCGGCGCTGGGCCTGCACCTCGACGCGGCGCAGGTCATCGACCCGCAGACCAGCCCGCTGCGCGAGCAGTTCGCCCAGACCTACGCAGAGCTGCGCGCCCACAAGGGCGTCACCCCGGAGCACGCCTACGACGTGGTCGTGGACCCGGCCTACTTCGGCACCCTGATGGTCAAGGCCGGTGAGGCGGACGGCATGGTGTCCGGCTCCATCACCACGACCGCGCACACGATCCGGCCGGCCCTGGAGGTGATCCGCACCTCCCCCGGCGTCTCGGTCGTCTCCAGCGTGTTCTTCATGTGCCT
>JAUNTT010000187.1:374-2767 GCA_030538555.1 Micrococcus sp. | reverse complement strand
AGACTTATCTAGAGGGGTGGTACGAGCGCTTCGGCTTCGTGCGGAGCGGCGCGGACTACGTGGAGGACGGCATTCCCCACCTGCCCATGCGGCGCAACTGACGAGCGGGATCAGGCCTTTTCGCGGGGACCGCGCAGGGAGGTGCGGAGGAAGTCCTCGCCCAGGTATTCGAGGGCCAGCCGGGCCAGCACCTGTTGCTCGGTGACGGTGCGCTCGGAGCGGCCGCGGCCGAAGAAGCTCACCGCCCAGTGCATCAGCGTCTGCACCTGGGACTTGAAGCCGATGATGTAGAAGAGGTGCACCGCCAGCCAGGCCAGCCACGCGGGATAGCCGGTGAGCTCCAGGTTGCCGCGCTTCATCACCGCCCGGAAGCGGGAGATCGTGGCCATCGATCCCTTGTCGTGATACTCGAACGCCTGCCCGGTCTCCTCGCCGCGAACCCGGCGCAGGATCTGGCCGGCGGCGTGCCGCCCGGTCTGGATGGCCCCCTGGGCCACCCCCGGGAGGTCCTCCATCAGGGCGAGGTCTCCCACGGCATACACCTCGGGGTGGCCTGGGAGCGTCATGTCGGGGTTGACGCGGATCCGCCCCCCGCGGTCCAGCTCGGCGCCAGTCTGCTCGGCGAGCTGGCGGGTCAGCGGGTTGGCCTGGACGCCGGCCGCCCACACCTTGGTGACTGCCTCGATCCGCTCGGTGACGCCGTCCCGGTCCTCGACCAGGAGTCCCTGGGCGTCGACGTCGACGACCTTGGCACCCAGACGCACCTCGATGCCGAGCTTGGTCAGGTCACGCACGGTCGCGTCCGAGAGCTCCTCGCCGAAGGAGCCCAGCACCGCGTCGGCGGCATCCAGCAGGATGATCCGGGCCGAGGCGGGGTCGATGTGGCGGAACTCCTTGGCCAGGGTCCGCTTGGACAGCTCGGCCAGCTGACCAGCCATCTCCACGCCCGTCGGGCCAGCGCCGACGACGACGAAGGTGAGCAGCCGCGGCACGGCGTCCATCCGCCCGGCGGCCGCCGCCACCTCGGCCATCTCGAAAGCGCCATAGATACGCCCGCGAAGTTCGAGCGCGTCGTCGATCGTCTTCATGCCGGGCGCGAACTCGGCGAAGTGGTCGTTGCCGAACCAGGACTGGTCGGCCCCGGCGGCGACGATCAGGCTGTCATAGGGATAGACGGACTCCTGCCCCACGCTGACCGCGGTGACCTCACGCTTCTCCAGGTCGATCGTCGTGACATCACCGAGGAGGACGCGGGCGTTGCGCTGGCCGGCGAGCACATCGCGAGTGCTGGGGGCGATCACGCCCTCGGACAGGATGCCGGTAGCCACCTGATAGAGCAGCGGCTGGAACAGGTGGTGGCTGGTGCGCGCGACCATGGTCACGGCGACCTCGGGGGCGTTCAGCGCCTTGGTGGCGAACAGGCCGCCGAACCCCGACCCGATCACCACCACCTGGTGGGTGGTCGTGGGAGCCGGAGAGGTGCTCATGTATGCGGTAACACGGCTCGTGCGCGGACCCTTCCTCTACGGGGAGAGACGTAGGTGACGTCCGGGTGGTGCCGGTCACGCTTGCCGGGCGCGGGGGAATCAGACGAGGACATGGGTGTCCTCGGCGAGCTCGCGGCCACGCTGAACAAGAGCTGTGACTCGGCACAACTGAGCACACGGGAGCGGGTGCGCGACGGCATACTGACCCTGTGAGCGACCTGGAGCCGAACCCGTCCGAGAAGGCCTGCGGCGATGACCCGGAGCGGTCCACGACCACGCTCATCGAGCCGCGGGAGGTGCCGCTCGGCGGCCCGAGGGCGATGACGGTGCGTCGCACCTTGCCGGCGCGGGGGCGCACGATGATCGGCGCGTGGTGCTTCGTGGACCACTACGGCCCCGACGAGATCGCCGAGACCGGCGGCATGGTCGTCCCGCCGCACCCGCACACCTCCCTGCAGACGGTGTCGTGGCTGTTCAGCGGCCTGCTCGAGCACCGTGACTCCACGGGCGTCACCGCGCTGGTGCGCCCGGGCGAGCTCAACCTGATGACCGCGGGCCACGGCGTCTCGCACTCGGAGGTGTCGGTGCGGGAGGAGGGAGCTCCGGGGGCGCTGCACGGGGTGCAGTTGTGGACGTGCCTGCCGAAGGAGCATGCGGACACCGAGCCTCGCTTCGACCACTTCGCACCGGAGCCGGTCGCGGTCGAGGGCGGGCGGGTCAGCGTGTTCCTCGGTGGCCTTGAGCTGCCGGGTGGGCAGCGCGCGGTGTCGGAGGTCGAGACCTTCACGCCGCTGCTCGGCGCCGAGATCGTCCTGGAGGCGGGAGCGAGCCTGACCGTGGGCGTGGACCCCAAGCACGAGCACGGCGTCCTCCTGGACGAGGGCTCGGTGCAGGTCGTGGTGGGCG
>JAUNTT010000187.1:0-364 GCA_030538555.1 Micrococcus sp. | reverse complement strand
GGGACGCGGAGGGGGTTGGGCGCGCCCACCTCCTCCATGTGCCGCCGGGATGCACCGAGCTCACGCTGACCGCAGGGGACGACGGCGCGCGGCTGCTGCTCATCGGCGGTCCACCGTTCGGCGAGCAGATCGTGATGTGGTGGAACTTCATCGGCCGTACCCACGACGAGATCGCCCGCGCTCGCGAGCAGTGGCAGGCCGAGCGTGCGGCGGACCCGGACGGGAGGTTCGGCGCGTTCGACTATCCGGGCGGTGGCTCGCTGCCCGCGCCGGAGCTACCCCCGGTGACGCTCAAGCCCCGTGGCTGAGGTCCTGCTGATCGACAACGTCGACAGCTTCACCTACAACATCGCCGACCTGCTCC
>JAUNTT010000186.1 GCA_030538555.1 Micrococcus sp. | reverse complement strand
GCCCTGCCTGGGGTCGCCGATGCCGTCGTCATCGGCGTCCCCGACCCCGAGTGGGGCCAGGTCGTCGCCGCCTACGTCGTCTCAACGTCCGCCGACGACCACCGGGCATGCCCCGACCGCGAGCATCTGCTGAGCGACCCGCTCCCTTGCCTCCGCGAGCGCCTGCGCCCAACCCTGCCCCCGCACGCGGTCCCGCGCCGGGTGGTGGTGAGTGACGGCATACCGCAATTGGCCTCGGGCAAACCCGACCTGGCCCAGCTGCGAGCTGCGCTGGCCTCGGGAGATGCACCGCAGACCTGAGCGACGATGCGGCCCCACCAGCATCTCGATGGCAGAATGGGTCCTCACCCCACCCAGCCCCGGAGGGAGGCCACCCCGTGATCCGTCCGATCGCCGCCGTCGCGCTGCTGATCTTCACCGTCTACTGCATCGTCGACGCCGTGCAGTCCGATGAGCACGAGGTGCGCGGCCTGCCCAAGATCCTGTGGATCGTCCTGGTCCTGCTCTTCCCGCTGGTGGGCGGCCTCGCCTGGCTCATCGCGGGTCGACCGAAGGGCATCCTGGAAAGCTTCTTCGGCGACCGCAACGCCGGTCACGGCCCGCGCGGACCGCTCGGGCCGGACGATGACCCCGACTTCATGAGAGGCCTGTAGACCTCACCGCCATGGCTACCCTCGCCCAGTGGATCGAGGGGGCGCGCCCGCGCACGCTCCCCGCCGCCCTCGCCCCCGTCATGGTCGGCACCGCCGCCGCGCACGCCGCGGGCCGCGCCGAGCTCGGGCTGGCCGTCCTCGCCCTGCTCGTCGCGCTGGGCTTCCAGGTCGGCGTGAACTACGCCAACGACTACTCCGACGGCATCCGCGGAACCGACGACGACCGGGTCGGTCCGGTGCGGCTGGTCGGTCAAGGCCTCGCCCACCCGGGGGACGTCAAGATCGCCGCCTACGCCAGCTTCGCGGTCGCCTGCATCGCCGGCCTGGCGCTGGTCGCCCTGTCCAACACGCTGTGGCTGCTGCTCGTCGGCGCCGCCGCGCTCTGGGCCGCCTGGAACTACACCGGCGGCCGCAGCCCCTACGGCTATCGCGGCCTCGGTGAGGTGATGGTCTTCGTCTTCTTCGGGTTGTTCGCGGTGCTCGGCACCACCTACACCCAGGCGCACACGCTCACCCTCGGCGCCGTCGGCGGCGCGATCGGCTGCGGCGCACTCGCCTGCGCAATCCTGGTCACCAACAACCTGCGCGATGTCGCCACCGACCGGGCCGCGGGCAAGCGCACCAGCGCGGTTCGCCTCGGCCCCACCCGCACGCGCCACCTCTACGTCGGCCTGGTCGCGCTCGCCTTCGTCGCCGTCCTGCTCGCCGCCTTCGCCCACCCCTGGGCGCTCCTCGGCCTGCTCGCCCTCCCTCTCGCCCTGCGCCCCGTCCGCCTGGTCCTCTCCCGCGCCTCCGGCCGCGCGCTCCTCCCCGCCCTCGCCCAGACCGGTCTTCTCCAACTGGGGTATGCCGTCGCCCTCACGCTCGGCCTCGCCCTCTCCTGAGCAATCCCTGGACGCCGTCGACGCTCCCGCACGACCAGGGACCCTCACCCCCGCCCCGTCCGCCACTCACAGCAGGCAATCCGACCTCACCCCCTCTGATCAGACGGGGGAAGTCGGATCAGCTGCTGTGAGTCGAGCCGCCGCTCTACCGACTGGAGATGCACACCTGAGTACCGCTCCTGCTGTGCCGGGGGCGCGGCTGTGTCCGACGCTTTTCGCGCTGTAGCGCGAAAATCGTCGGACCAAGATCGCAGGACACGGCCAGCGGCCGCGTCCGCCACCCTCACGGCGTCCGCAGCACCCTGACCGGATCACGCGTGGCGGCATAGAGCGCGGGAGGGACGGCGGCGATGGCGGCCGCGAGTAGGGCCAGCGTCGCGGTGCCACCGGTGAACTCCCACGGGGGGATGGCCCCGGCACCCAGGCGGCTAGTCGCGTAGACCCCCAGGCCCACGCCGATCGCGGCCCCCAGCAGGGCCGGGACCAGGGTGCGCAGCACAACGAGGGCCACGATGGCCCCGCGGGTCGCGCCCAGCGCGCGGCGCCGACCGAGGTCCTTCCGACGCACCAGCACGTCGGCCAGCGTGACGATCGCGACCAGGAGCGCCCCGCCACCCAGCACCCCGAGCAGCAGGGTGCGGCCAAACGTCGCCAGGTCCCCGGTGACCTGCTCCTGCAACTGCGCCAACGACACCGGAGACGCCACCGTGATCGCGTCCGGTGTCGGGGGGTCGATCAGCCGCAGCACCTGCCCCTGCGCGGCCTGCGCCACGTCGGCCGAGGTGAGCACCACGTGGACGGAGTCGAGCGCGCGGCCTGGGGGTGCGACATACACCAATCCGGCGGCGTAGTCACCGAACGGCTCCCGCGGGGTGAACGAGCCCACCACCGCCCAGTCGTTGACCACGGTGGTCGAGGCCTGCGCCACCCAGCCGACCGGGTCATCCAGGCCAAGCCGGGTCATCGCCTCGGTGGTGACCAGCGCCTCCCCCGGGCCGGGCCAGCGGCCCGAGGTCAGGTTCACCACCCCGGACAGGTCGCCGTGCACGCCCCAGGCCGGCACGCGCGTGCCGCCCTGCCCGACGATGCCGTTGACCACATCGATCGGGATGATCGTGCCGACCGCCCGCTCGCTGGTCGACAACCCCGCCGCCTGGTCCACAATCGTGGGGCTGATCAGGTCATCCCCGCGCGAGTCGGAGACCACCAGCACGCGCGACCCGGCCGAGTCCAA
>JAUNTT010000185.1 GCA_030538555.1 Micrococcus sp. | reverse complement strand
TCCGTGGGAACGCCGGTGACGTCCACGATATTCCCGCCGTGCGGGGACTGTGCTGCGGTCATCCTCAGACCACCTTCCATCCTCGTTGGGTCAGTGCAGCCGACAGCGCCTCACGGCGGCCGGGCAGCACCGAGATCTCCAGCATGCCGACCTCATGGCCGGAGGCGTGGTCCATGCGCAGGTCCTCCACGTTGACCCCGGCCTCACCCGTGGCGGCGAGCACCGCGGCGATCTGTCCGGGGGTGTCGTCCACGATGACGGTGACGACGGAGAAGGCCTGCGGCGGTGCGCCGTGCTTGCCGGGGATGCGCGCCTGCCCGGCGTTGCCCTCGGCAATCAGCTGCGCGATGTCCAGGCGGGCGCCCGGGGCGGACGGGTCCTGGAGGGTGCCGATGAGACGGTCGAGGTCCTCGCGCACCCCCTGCAGCGTCTGCACGAGATGACCCGCGTTCGCGGACAATATCTGCACCCACAACTGCGGGTCCGAGGCGGCGATGCGGGTGGTGTCCCGCAGTCCGTTGCCCGCCAGCGCGAGCGAGGTCGCCTCGGTGTCCTGCAGGCGCGAGGCCACCAGCGACGCCGCGATCTGAGGCAAATGCGAGATCAGGGCGACCGAGGCGTCGTGGTCCTGCGCCGTCATCGTGTGCACGGTGGCTCCCACGGCGGTGGCCAGCGTCGTCGCGGCCGTGATCGCAGCATCGGCAGTGCCGCGATGCTCGCCGTCCTCACCGGCTTCCGCGACGCAAACGACCCACGGCGCGGCAGTGAACAGGGTGCCGCGCGCGGCCACCGGGCCGGAGCGCTCGCGTCCGGCCATGGGGTGCGTGCCGACATAGCGCTGGCGATCCTCAGCCGAGATGGCACCGGCGGCGACGGCGTCGTCCACCTCGTCGTGGATCGCGCCCTTCACGCTGGCGATGTCCAGCACCACGGCATCGGGCCAGCGCTGCAGGCTGTCCACCACCGCCCGTCCGGTGACGTCCGGCGGAGCGGCCACGACCACAGTGCCCGGGGCGGCGTCGTCGAGCTCCACGCCGCAACCGGCACCGATGTCCTGGGCCACGGCGAGCGCGGACGGTGAGGGATCATGCAGCTCGACGCGGACACCGCGGGCCCGCAGGCCCAGGCCGATCGAGGTGCCCAGCAGGCCGGTGCCGCGGATCAGCACCGGCTCGGGCAGTCCGCTCAGCGCGGTGCCGGGACGGGCTGGGCTCACAGACCCACCATGGACTTCAGGGTGCCGAGCTCCTGGGCGCTGAGCACGCGCACGGAACCCTGCTTCTGATCGCCCAGCAGGACGGGCCCGATGCGCACGCGCACGAGGCGCTCCACGGGGTGGCCCACGGCCTCGAAGAGGCGGCGCACGATGCGGTTCTTACCGGAGTGCAGCACGACCTCCACGAGCACGTGACCGGGAGTGGAGTCCACGAGCTTGAAGGAGTCGACCTTGGCCAGGCCGTCCTCCAGCTCGATGCCGGCCTTCATCTGATTCGACACACCCTTGGGCAGCGGGCCACGGATCTGCACGACGTAGGTCTTGGGGACCTCGTAGCTGGGGTGCAGCAGACGGTTGGTCAGCTCCCCGTCATTGGTCAGGATGAGCAGGCCCTCGGTCTCATTGTCCAGGCGCCCCACGTGGTAGAGGTGCTCCTGGCCGGACTTGAGGTAGGTCGCGATCGACGGGCGACCCTCGGGGTCCACCATCGTGGAGATCACGCCGCGCGGCTTGTTGAAGACGAGGTACTGCTTGGTCACGTCCGTCTGAACGGAGATCCCGTCCACCCGAATCACGGACCTCTTGGGGTCCACGCGCACGCCGGGCTCGGTCACGACGACGCCGTCCACCTCCACGCGGCCCTCGGCGATGAGGTCCTCGCACACGCGGCGCGAGGCCACTCCGGCGGCCGCGAGCACCTTCTGCAGTCGCTCACCGTCTTCGTGGTGGACCTGCTGGAGATTGGCGGCCTTGGCTCGCGCGGCACCGGCGCCCTTGCCGCGGCGGGGCCGGGCGGGGGCGGCGTCGTAGTTCTCGAAGTCCTTGCTGGGTGCCGCCTCGGGGCGGGCGCCGCGCCGGCTCGACGCCGGCACCTGGCGCTGGAAGTCACGCTCCTGGAACGGTCCCCCGCGCCGTCCTGCGGCGGGGGTGCGTCCGGAGCCTCGCGGCTTGCGGTGGTTCATGGGAGCTCACTGTCCTTGTCCTGGTCGTACGGAACGGGGTTCTTGCCTTCCATTCTCGCAGACCAGGCCGGACGGGGCCCGAGCGCGCCCGGGCTTACGGGGCGCCGCCGCGGCTGATCAGCTCGCGTGCGAGCTGCTTGTAGGCCTTCGAGCCGTCATGGTTCTGCGCGAACTCCGTGATGGGCGCTGCGGCCACCGTGGCGTCGGCGAACTTGATCGAGCGCTTGATGACGGTCTCGAACACCTTGTCCCCGAAGCCGGCCACGAGCGAGCCCACGACCTCCTTGGAGTGCAGGGTGCGCTGATCGAACATCGTGGCCAGGACGCCGTCGATCTCCAGATCCGGGTTGAGCCGGTCCTGGACCTTCTCGATGGTCTCCACGAGCAGGGCGACGGCGCGCAGGGCGAAGAACTCGGCGATGAGCGGGATGATCACGCCGTGCGAAGCGGTCAGCGCGTTGACGGTCAGCAGACCCAGAGAGGGCTGGCAGTCGATGAGGATGACGTCGTAGTCATCGCGCACCTGGCGCAGGGCCCGTTCGAGGACCTGCTCGCGGGCCACCTCATTGACCAGCTGCACTTCGGCCGCGGAGAG
>JAUNTT010000184.1 GCA_030538555.1 Micrococcus sp. | reverse complement strand
TCGGGGACGCTTCTCACCCCGGACCGGGACCTGCCGCGCGGGGAGCCCCCGACGACGGCGCCGGTCGTCAGCGGCGGACGGCCAGGAGGACGCCGGTGCCGGTGGGGACGAGGGCCGAGACCCAGCCTTCGTCCTCCTGCAGGGTGCGCTCGACGGTGCGCAGGATGACCGTGCTCGCCTCGCGCACCGCGGGCTTGGGGACGCGATCGGAGTCAAGCGCGTCGACGATCACGAGCAGCCCGCCGGGGCGCAACATGCGAGCGGACTGGTCGACGTCGAAGGACAGCGAGGCGGCCTCGCCGTCGAGGACGACCATGTCGTAGGTGCCCGAGCTCAGCCGCGGCAGCACGGTGCGAGAGCGGCCCGTGATCATGCGGGTGCGCTGGGTGGGCAGGCGGGCTTCGCTGAAGGCCTCGCGCGCGGCGCGCAGGGCGTCGCCGTCGGGGTCCAGCGTGGTGAGCACAGCGCGCGGGCCAGCGCCCTGCATCAGCGCGAGACCGGACACGCCGGCGCCCGTGCCGACCTCCACCACGGCCTGCGGCGCCCGTGCCGCCGCCAACACCGTCAGCAGCGCGGCGGTGCCCTCGCTGATGGGGCGGATCCCCAGCTCGGCGGAGCGCTCGCGCGCCCGCAGCAGCACCTCGGACTCGGTGCCGCGGGACTCCGCGTGCGTCCAGGAGGCGTGCTTGTCCGAGGACTGCGGGTTCAGGGCCTTCATGGTGGTCCTCACATGTCAGGGGCAGGTGGTCCCGAGGCGGCACGGCTTGGGAGATGTCCAGTCTACGAAAGGGTGCCGCCTCACCGATTCGCGTGGCCATTCTCGAGCAGCTTCCCAGTCCTGTTCCAGGTTTCTCTCAGCGTGAATGTCGATGATGGACGGTGCGACCTGGGCGAGCCGCGGTGGCTCATATCCACCATTCGACTCCGATGTGCTCGCCACGACGTCTACGTCTGTCCCTGCTCGAGAGCGCGAAGGAGGCGAATCGCCCCGATGCCGCGGCATCCCCTCGGTCGACTCGACGCCTTCCTGGAGGGCGCTCTCGCTCCACGCCAGGAGCAGCGCATCCGCCGGCACCTGAGCCAGTGCGCGGTGTGCACCGATGCTGCCGCGCAACGTGCCCCCGTCCTGCGTGCTGCACGCCAGGCCTGCAGTCGACCGGCCACTGCCGCACCGCAGGGGCCCGGGGTGATGGCCGAGCGCGGCGTCTCGGGCCGCGCTGTCGTGGTCATCCTGACGCTGGCGCTCGTCTCCGCTGCGGTCGTCACGGCCGTGTGGATGGCGGGCGCGCCGGCCGAGCGCACCGCCTCGACCACCGGTCTCTCCGAGGCGGCCCGGGTGGTGCAGGCGCCATCGTCGGCAAGTACACCGACGGCGGCCCGTGCGGCGGTGGATGAGCTGCGTGCGGGCGGCTGGTCCGTCCCCTCGCTGCAGGCTGCTGGCCTGGAGCTGAGGTCCGTCAGCGCCAACGAGGACAACGGCATCGCCGAGGTGGTCGCGCTGTGGGCCAATGATGTGGTCCGGGTGGAGGTGCATGAGTGCCGCAGCCTGCAGGACCAGGCCGCAGCCGAAGCCTGCCCGCAGTCCTCGGCTGCCGCTGACTCGGCGACACAGACGGAGCGTGCCCCCTGGGGCCTGGACTACACCGTGAGCCGCGAGGACGAGGAGTCCTGGGCGGCCGCGTTCTCCAGCCCCCAGGCCCACTATGTGGTGGTCTCCTCCTTGCCGGTCGAGCGGATTGAGCCGCTCCTGTCGCTGGTCTCCGTGGCAGACAAGTCCCGCGTCGCCCGGGCTCCCGGGGACGACGACGCCCGCGGACGATTCGAGCGTGGGATGGACCGGCTGCTGGACTTCGGCGGCGCGGGCATGGCCGTGGTGCCCAGCCGCGGCAGCAGTGGACTGGAGTACAGTGATTTCTCGTGATGGGAATCAATGGCGGCGAGTTCATCGCCCTGGTGCTGATCGCTTTGCTGATCCTGGGGCCGGACCGCATTCCTGAGTACACGCGCAAGCTGGCCGACTGGCTGCGTCAGCTGCGCGGCATGGCCGAGGGGGCCAAGCAGCAGTTCAAGGAGGAGACCGGCGCGGACTTCGACGAGATCGATTGGCGCAAGTACGATCCCCGTCAGTACGACCCGCGCCGCATCATCCGCGATGCCCTGCGCGAACCCGTCTCCGGCACCGGTTCCACGGCCGCACCGATCATCGAGCGCGAAGACCTCGACGGCGGCCTGAGCCGCGAGGACCTGCGGGCTCTTGATCCTCGCAACGTCTTCCGTCGCCCCGCCGATGACGAGACCCGCGGGGGCATCACCCCCACCTCGAGCACGTCCTCGGCTCCGCGAGACTCCGGCCCGACATCGGGTGCGACCATGTCCGCCACGCCGGCATCCCCGGCCGCCGCCCCAGCCGCGACCACCTCTGCTCGCGCTACGGAAGCCACGTCCGCACCGGCCCTCACCGGTGGTGGCGTCGCGGTCCTTGGCGGGGCCGCGGCGGCCCTCATGGCCTCGGGGCAGGCGGAGGCGCTGGTTCGCGACGACGACGTCGCCTCCTCCGGTACGGGGGCCGGCACACCGTCCCCGATGGATTCGATGGCGTCCATGGATGCGGCTGAGGCGCCGCTCATCTCTCCCGAGCGTGTAGCCTGGGATCGCCCGTTCACGCAGACCGAGCACGACCCGCTCGACCTGTTGGGTCTCGCCCCGGCACCCTTCGACGCCGACGCCACGTAAGACCGAACGACCCTGTGGCGCCGCCGGCGACGCTGTGGTTCACCGCGTTGGCTGTGGTTCACCGCG
>JAUNTT010000032.1:14094-21116 GCA_030538555.1 Micrococcus sp. | reverse complement strand
CGCGAGGGGCGGGGCGAGGACAGTTCCCACCCGCGAGCCGGGCCGCGGGCCACTGCCCACCCCGGAGCGACCCCACAATGTCGGCCGAGCACTCATCAGACACAGCAAGGGCGGGGATGCACGCTGCATCCCCGCCCTGACCGTCTGACCCCGAACTCAGCGGGTCTCGGTGGTCTCCTCGGCGTAGTCGAGGCTCAGCTCGGCGTCCTCGGCCTGACCCGACTCACCGGCGGTGATCGCGGCGGTGCTGGCGCTGCCGGCCTTGAGGGCGGCGAGGCGAGCCTCCACCTCGGTCCTCTCGCCGAGATCCTCGAGGGACTCGAACTGCGCGTCGAGCGAGGACGCGGCGAGCTCCTGCTGGCCGCGCACGCGGGCCTCCTCGCGGCGCACCTTCTCCTCGAAGCGCGAGACCTCGGACGTCGGATCGAGCAGGTCGATCGACTTCACGGCGTCGGCCACGGCGGACTGGGCGTGCGCGGACTTGGCGCGGGCGGTGAGCTCGTCCCGCTTGGAGACCAGCTGCTGGCGCTTGACCTTCATCTGATCCAGACCGGTCTTGAGGCGCTCCACGATCTCGCGCTGCGAGGTGATGGTGGGCTCGGCGGACTTGGCCTGACGCTCGGCATCCATCTGACGCTCGATGGCGACCTTGGCGAGGTTGTCGAACTTGTCAGCCTCGCCGGTCTTGCCCTCCTGGCGGAAGGCATCAGCACGCTGGGAGGCGGCCTGAGCCTTCTGGCCCCACGAGCGGGCGGCGTCCTTGTCCTCGCGGTAGTCGTCCTCGATCATGCGCAGATTGCCGATGGTCTGGGCCACGGCGGCCTCCGCCTCGGAGATGTTGTTCGTGTAGTCACGGACCATCTGGTCGAGCATCCGCTGCGGATCCTCGGCCTTGTCCAGCATGGCGTTGATGTTGGCCTTCGCCAGCGTGGTGATGCGACCGAAAATGGACTGCTTGACCATGGGGAGTTTCCCTTTCGTTGGGTCGGGTGGTGCGTACGGGGTCTGTGGTGCTGAACACGATCATGCCGGAGACAGGGGCTGTGAGAGCACGCTCTCGGTCCTGCTCTCTTCGAGGCTACGGGTGCGGTCAGGGTCCTGTCATCAGAACCCGCCTCCGCTGAGGTCGCCGAACCCGCCGAAGTCGCCGCCGGAGAGTCCGCCGCCGCCCATGCCGCCGAAGCCGCCGCCACCCCAGTCGGAGGAGCCGGAGCTGCCGCCCCCGCCGAGCAGCGAGTTGATGATGATGCCGCCCAGCATCGCCCCGCCCAGGCCGGCGCCGAAGCCGCTGGACTGGCGCTGGCGCGGCTGGCCATACCCGTAGCCGTCGTCTAGGGGGGAGCCGTGGCCATTGCGGAAGCCGAACACCGCCACATCACGCCGGGCCAGCTCACTGGCCTGCTCGGACTGATGGGCGGCCTGCTGAGCGGCGTCGAGGGCGCGCTGTGGATCCGAGGACGCGTACTGACGCGACTCGTCGAGCAGCCGCTCGGCATCGGCCAGGCGGGCCCGAGCCTGCGACCCGACGGCGCCGCGGCGGGCGGCGATGTAGTCGTAGGTCCCATCGAACTCGGACTGCGCCTGGCGCTGGGCCGCCGGCAGCTGCTGGGCCGCATTGCGGGCATTGATCCGAGCGTCGCGCACGCTGGACAGCGGCACATTGAGCTGACGGTGGGCGTCCTCGAGGCGGTGCAGCAGTTCCTGCGGATCCACGCGGCCACCCTGCAGGGCCTCCCGCACGGAGCGCATCACGGTGCGCAGCCCGGCGGCCGGTCCGGCGAGGTCCTGATCCCGACCCTGGGACACGATGGCCTCCGCTTCCGCCACGTCCTGTTCGGACTGGGCGAGGCCCTGGTCCAGGTGCATCATCGCCTGCTCCAGGGTGGACTCGGACTTTTCCACGGCCGAGACCAGCGTGCGGACCTGGCCGAGACCCTCCTCGGCGGCACGCACGGCCAGGGCGGCGGTGGACCGGTCGCCCTCCCCCCACGCGGCGCGGGCCTTGTCTTCGGCGGTCACCACGAATTCGAGCCGCTCGCGCGCCTCGTCGGCGTTCTCGGTGACCTCCGCCAGTGCGGTGTCCGTGTAGCGCTCGTGGAGCCGCACCAGCAGGGCCTCGGCGGACTGCACCCGCTCGCGCGCCTGCGGCAGCTCGCTGTCAATGCGCTCGAGGGTGTCCGGGACGTGGTTCTCCATGTCCCGCAGGGCCGCGAACTCCTGCTCGTGCTCGGAGAGGACCTCGCCCACCTTCGTGCTGCGTCCGATGATCTCCTTGAGCCAGGCGCGCTGCTCGTCTTCGGTGTCCGGGACGTCGTCCTCGAGCTGACGCTGCAGCTGGAACGAGGCCCGCATGTGCTCCTTCGCCGCGGCGATGTCCTGGCGGAACGTCTCGACGGAGGCCGCGCCGTAGCCGGCCTCCGCGAAGCCCAGCTCCTGCTCCGAGGTGCGGATCGCGTCATCGGCGCCGACCAGCAGGGAGCCGGCCTTGACCTTGAGCTCCTCGATGCTGAGCTTGTCCAGCGGGTCGACCTGCTGGGGCGTGCGCATGGCCACGGCGGAGGATCCCGTGCCGTCCTTCTCCCGACGACGCCGGGCCAGCGTCCAAGCGAGGTAGCCGGCGGCACCCACGCCCAGACCCACGGCACCGACGGTCGCGACAGTGCCCGCGGTGTCTCCGCTCGACGTGGTGGTCCCGGTGCCCGCGCCCTGCGGCAGCGCTCCGGCAGGCTCGTAGCGCGTGCCGGAGGCGCCGACGCCGTCCACGCTCCCGTCCGCGGCGTCATCGACGCCGTCAGCGGCAGCCAGGGCCGGGGCCAGCCAGTCATCGGAGCCCAGCTCGGGCATCAGCGGACCGATGTAGGCCGCGGTGATCTCCTGGCCCACGTTCGTGTCGGAGCGCGCCCCGCGGGCGAACTGGTAGGACCGCTCCTCGACCTCGATGGCGAGGATCGAGTCGGAGGTGCCGAGATTGCGCTGAGACTGGACATCGCGCACCAGGCCGGCGGCGCCTCCCGAGCCGAAGGCGTCCACGTAGATGACGTACAGTCCCTCGCCGGTCTCGCGGCGCAGTTCGCTGAGCCGAGACTGCAGCTGTGACTCCTCGGCGCTCGAGAGCACCCCGGCCTCGTCCACCACCGTCACTCCGGGGGGCACCGTCACCGCGTGGGCCGGTGCGGCCAGGACGGCGGGGCTCAGCACCGCCGCCACCCCGGCGATGGCCCAGGGGCCAGCGGGGCGACGGGCGATGCGCGAGGCATCGAGGGGAGAGGACTCGGACACGGCCAGGCTCCTTCATTGCGGACTCGTGGTGCGCCACGTGCTCACGTGTGGGGCCAGTTTAGGGTGATCGGTGACACCCGCAGTAGGTCTGTCCACAGTCTCAGCCCACAGCGCATTTTCCCGACGACGTCGCCCCCGTCCGCCAGGAATCGTCCAGCGCACGTCCAGGATCGAGGGGGAGACTCAGGGTCGCGAGGTGCCAGTACCTCGCCAGACCAGCACAGCAGCAGAGAGATCCGCCCATGTCAGAGACCCCGGCCACCCCCGACCGTTCGTACCCCGCCCCCGCGCCGGGCTCGGCCACGGCGCCTCCGGCCAGCCCGTCCCCGGCAGCGCACACTCCCCGCGCCTCTGCGTCCTCGCCGCGCCGGGTCGGAGTCGGCGTGCTCGCCGCGTGTGTGCTGGCCGCTGGCCTGGTCGGCGGGGGAGCGGGAGCGGTGATGGGCATTGCCACCACCCAGGGGGCGTCAAGCACGGAGTCCGCGCAGGGCTCCGGCGATCAAGCGCCCTCGGGCACCGCAGCGGACACGGGCGCCGAGCAGGACGCCGCGAGCGGGGAGCGCAACGGCTCCGCCGCCACCGGCAGTGACCGCCCCTCGGGCACCAGCCGGGTGGCCGCGGCGGCCGAGGTCGCCTCGCCCTCGGTGGTCACTCTCTCGGTCCGGCAGGGCAGCGCGGCCGGCTCCGGTTCCGGTGCCATCCTGGACACGGACGGCCACATCCTCACCAACACCCACGTGGTCACCCTTGGCGGCCAGGCGGCCGATCCGACCATCCACGTCCAGACCTCGGATGGAAAGGTCTACACCGGCACGATTGTCGGCACCGATCCGCTCTCCGATCTCGCCGTGATCAAGATCGACGCGCAGGGCCTCACCCCCATCACGTTGGGTTCCTCGGGTGAGATTGCGGTCGGTGATGAGGTCGTCGCGATCGGGGCACCGCTGGGGCTCTCGGGGACCGTGACCGACGGCATCGTCTCCACGCTGGATCGGACCATCGCGGTCCAGTCCGCGGAGGTGCCGGAGGACGGCGCCGGTGCGCCGGGATCCTCCCCGTTCCAGTTCCCCGGTCAGGGCCCCGCGCAGTCCGGTGCGGGCTCGGTGTTCCTCAATGTCATCCAGACCGATGCGGCGATCAACCCGGGCAATTCCGGCGGCGCGCTGGTGGACACGCAGGGCCGGCTGCTGGGCATCAACGTGGCCATTGCCTCGGCCGGCGGCGGCGCCTCGGGGGAGGCGGGCAACATCGGTGTGGGCTTCGCCATCCCCGTGGACTACGCCCGCCGTGTGGCCGAGGATCTCATCGCCGAGGGCAGCGCCCAGCACGGTCTGCTCGGCGTCCAGGTCACGGCCGAGCCCGCCGTGCCGGAGAACACGACGCCGGAGACCTCCGACGACGCCGCGGCACCGGTCACGGGGGAGACCCTGCCCGGCGGGACGCCCGGCAGCTTCAGTGCGGGTGCACGCATTGTGGAGGTGGTCGAGAACTCCCCGGCGGCCGACGCCGGCCTGCAGGCGGACGACGTGATCACCGCCGTCGACGGGCGCCGCGTCAGCGACTCGCAGTCCCTGACCGCCCTCGTGCGGGAGTACCGGCCGGAGGCCGAGGCCACGGTGCGCTACCTGCGCGACGGTCAGGAG
The DNA here is from genome assembly GCA_030538555.1 of Micrococcus sp. Taxonomy (GTDB): domain Bacteria; phylum Actinomycetota; class Actinomycetes; order Actinomycetales; family Micrococcaceae; genus Micrococcus. The sequence continues at coordinate 16,194 of JAUNTT010000032.1, read as the reverse complement.
CAGGAGACGCAGGTGCGCTTCGCGGCCGGTGACTGAGCGCGGCGGGTCACCGAGCGCAGCGGGTGGACGAGCGCGCGTGCGCCAAGATGGAGTCATGACTGACACCACCCCGCGCACGGCCGCCGCGCTGGCCGCCCACCGCTCGTGGCGCACCGTGCTCGCCTTCGGCGCCCACCCCGATGACCTCGACTTCGGCGCCGCCGCCACTCTTGCGGGCCTCGCCGCGGCGGGCTGCCACGTGGTGCAGTGCGTCGTGACCGACGGCGATGCCGGCGGCTTCGACTCCGAAGGGCCGGCCGCCATGACGGCGCGACGGCACGCCGAACAGCGCGCGGCCGCCGCGGCGCTGGGTGTGGCCGAGGTCCGCTTCCTGGGCGAACGCGACGGCTACCTCGAGCCCACGCACGCGGTGCGGGAGAAGATCGTCGCCGTCATGCGCGAGGTGCGCCCGGACGTCGTGGTGAGCACGCACCCGGAGCGCGACTACAGCCGTCTGCAGCGCGCGCACCCCGATCATCTGGCGTGCGGCGAGGCAGTGGTGTCCGCCGCCTACCCGGCCGTCGAGAATCCCTACGCCTACCCGGACCTGGCCGCACGGGGTCTCGAGGCCTTCAGGGTGCGCGATCTGCTGCTCTATGGCGGCCCGGCCGCCCGAGAGAACCTGGCGGTGGACGTCACCGGCTGGGTGGAGACCAAGCTGGAGGCCCTCATGGCGCACGTGTCCCAGCACCCGGATGTGGCGCGCATGCAGGACTTCGTCCGTCAGCAGCTTGCCGCCACGCATGCCCGCTTCAGCGCCGACGAGGCCGGAGACAGTCTGAGCGCACCGCCCACCGAGCTGGCCGCGGAGGCGTTTCATCTGGTCGAGGTCAACGCACCGGACACAATCGCCGGCTTCTAGACCGCGTCGGGACACGGTGTGCGCTCAGCCGTCCTCGCGCGGCGTCGTCGGCATGCCACCGTAGGTGGGCCCACCCGAGGGGCGCACCGGGGTGGAGGCGACGACGTCGTCGCTGGGGGTGGCCGGCTCCGCCGCGGTCTCCCGGGTCACCAGAATGCGTGAGGTGTCGTCGAAGGCCGAGAAGGGGACGGGCTCGTCGAACTCGGCGGCGCTGCGCCGCTCGCCCAGACGCTGCGCGGCGGCGTCGTCGTCCTCGCCGGAGACCAGCCACACCTGGTAGCCGGTGCCCGCCGGAGTGCCGGGCAGATCGGTGATCTGCACGTAGCCCAGACGCTCCTGACGGGAGCTGACCGCCTGGATCCGCCCGCCGGGGTTCAGCTGCACCTCACGGGTGGCCACCCGGTCCGTGGCGGCGTCGACGCGCTGCACATCGGTGGGTGCGCTGAGCACCGAGACCACAATGGCGGCGGCCACGGCGATCAGCGCGACCGCCACACCCAGCCACGTCCACCGGCGCCGCGGTCGCCGCCGACCCGCCGGGACGGCGGCAAGGGAGGCCTCGGCCTGATCGGTGAGCTCCTCGAGGTCCTCTTCCTGGGTGGGCAGGCGGCGCAGCAGCTCGTCGTCGAGGAGGCCGAGCGGCGGCTCCTCCTGGATGCCGCGCAGGGCCCAGGTCACAGCGGTCTCGGCAGCCTGCACCCGGGTCCGCCACAGGGTGGTCTCCCCGGTGCCGCGCTCGTGCACGGCGGCGCGCACGGCGGCGGCGTCCTCGCGTGAGAGCACACCCAGCGCCGTCACGTCGGCCAGCTCCAAGGCGCGGCGCGCCTCGAGGTCCTCGGCCACGGTGGGTGCGAAGGGCACAGCCACGCCCGTGTCAGCGGCGGGGGTGTCCTGCGGATCGGACCGGGTGGCGGCGCCGTGGGCGTGGACGAGGGCGCGGGTGCCACGGCGGAGGCCGGCCTTGACCTCAGCGGGTTCACGTGCGAAGTCCGAGGCCAGCTGCTCCAGGGTGCGACCGTTCATCCAAGCGGCGGCCACGAGCGCGAAGTCGTCGGCGTCGACGCCCTCCAGTCCCTCCGGTACGGGCCAGCGCGGCGCCGCGCCGGGGCCGGCCAACCCAGCGCCGGCCATGGCTGAGCCGGCCACGTCTGAGCCCCCCGGGGCGGATTAAGCAGGCGAGGCATCGCCGGGGGCGGCCT
>JAUNTT010000032.1:0-14084 GCA_030538555.1 Micrococcus sp. | reverse complement strand
CAGCAGCCGGGCCATCACGCGATGCGCCAGCACTTCGAGCCACGTGAAGACGGCACGTTCGCGGTGGCGCTGCTCGTCGTCCTCGGCGAGGTCCAGCTCGGCCTCGCTCGCCTCGTCCCAGGCGGTCAGATACGTGAGCACGGTGGCCTCCGCCGCGTCCGCCGGATCGGCGAAGTGGCCCAGGGCCATCGCGTGGACCCACGGCACCGTCTCGTCGTAGAGCGTCGCGAAGGCCGCCCGATCCCCGCGCACGCTCAGTCGCACGAGCTCGTCCAGGGAGGGTGCGAACGAGTCGAAGCGCTCCGTGGACGTGGCAGGGGGGAAGGGGGAGGAAGTCATCGTGAACTCAGTCTAGAAGTTGCGCCCCGGAGAAATCGTGCTGGCGCCACGCCTCGAAGATCACGATCGAGGCAGCATTGGCCAGATTCAGCGAGCGTCGCGCCGGCTGCATCGGCAGGCGCACGGTGTCCGTGATCCGCGGGTGGGCGAGGACCTGATCGGGCAGCCCCGTGGACTCCTGCCCGAACAGCAGCACATCGGAGGGTGCGTAGTCGACCTCGTCATAACGACGCCGGCCCCGGGCCGTGAACGCGAACACCCGGGCACCCGGGACCGCCTCGAGGGCGGAAGCGAAGTCCGGGTGGGTCTGCATGACCGCGAGGTCGTGGTAGTCGAGGCCAGCGCGGCGCAGGTGGGCGTCCTCGAAACCGAAGCCCAGCGGCTCCACGAGGTGCAGTCGGGCGCCGGTGATGGCCGCCAGGCGTATCGCATTGCCCGTGTTGCCCGGGATCTCGGGGCAATGGAACATCAGGTGGAAGCCGGGGGTGCCGGCGGCGGGCTCACGGACGGCCCCGCGGTGCGGGTTGGCGTGCTCGGGGGCATCAGGCATGGGGTCCATGCTAGGCAACGGCACCGGTGGCGGCTCTTGAGATCAGTACATCCAGGACACGAGGGCGCCCAGGGTGGCACGGTCCACGGTGTCCCGGGCGGAGCCGGTGCCCAGGAACAGGGAAAGATCCCGCGCGAAGGTCTTGCCCGGCGCCGGTGGCTCGGTGAGCAGATCGTCCTGGTTCTGGGGCCGTCGGCCGGCCGGGGCGATCCGCACGATGGGGGCGTGCAGGGCGTCGCTGTCGGTCATCACCAGCACGAACCCGCCGACGCTGACGTGGGGCAGGGCCTGTTGCAGCGCGATCATGGCTGGACCCAGCAGCGGTGGCGCCGCACCGGTGCGTCCCGCGTGCAGGCGCATGCCGTCCCACGTGTAGACCCCGTCGGGGACCTGGACGGAGCCGATCACGGCCAGCCGATCTCCGCACAGCACGACGTGGTCCACGTCCAGGCCGCGCTGCCAGCGGGAGCCGAGGCTGACTCCCGTGACCACGCGCGCGGCCGGGAAGGCGTCCAGGACCTGATCGTTGAGCAGGTGCAGCACGCGGGCCTGCCGCTGGACGCGGTGGTCGTCGGGCAGCACCCCACGCTTGCGCGGCACGCCATGCCAGCGCTGCTGGGCGCGGACCGCGTCGATCACGCCGGCGGGCACGGGATCCTGCTCGAGAGCGGGGCGGTAGGTGACCGGGCGTGGCACCGTCGTGCGACGCCCCGACGCCGACCCTCGCCCCGGTGTGGTGCTGCGAGCGCGGGGTGCCGCCGTGAAGGCCGCGCCCGACGCCGGCCCGGGGCGTCCGGGGGTGGCCACCTCCGGACGGGAGAGGTCGTAGCGGCGCCGCCTCTCGGGCGTGGCCACGAGGTCCCAGGCCGCGCTCACCGCGCGGAAGTCCTCGGTGGTGCCCCCGGCGTCCGGGTGGGTGCGCCGCGCGGCGCGGCGGTACGCGCGGCGCAGGTCCTCATCGCTGGCGTCCGGGGAGGCGCCGAGCACGGCGTAGGCGTCCTGGCCGTTCATGCTCCGCCCAACTCCCCGTCGACGAGATAGCGCAGCAGCAGCATCCCGTCCTCCTCCATGACGTGCTCGAGGCGCAGAGACAGCGACAGCGCGGCGTCCGCCTCCGAGGCCAGGATGCGGGAGGCATCACCGGCCACCAGCCGCGGCGACAGGCTGAGTTGCACCTCGTCGAGCACCCCGGCGGCGGCCACGGAGGTGTAGACGCCCGGACCGCCCTCGACGTGCACGACGTCCACGCCGCGCTCGCCGAGCTGCTCGACGAGCGTGGTCGGGTCCACGGAGCGCTCGCCGCACGCGACGACGTCGGCCACCTCGTCCAGCCGGTCGGCTCGCTCGGGGTGGGCGTGAAGGGCAGCACGCGTGGTTGCCACGAGCGGGCGGCGCGGGGCCTGAGTGAAGAATGGGTCGGACGCGGGGATGCTCATCGACCCGGTGATGAGCACCGGCACGGGATGGGCGGCGCGGCCCTGCTCGTGGCGCCAGCGCTGGGCGTCGTCGTCCACGAGGGCACCGGCGTAGCCCTCGGCTCGCACGGTGGCAGCACCCACCACGATCGCGTCGGCCGTGCGGCGGGCCAGGGCGAACACGCGCTGATCGGCCGGCGAGCCCAGAGCGCCCGACTGGCCCTGAACGCTCACCGCTCCGTCGGCGGAGGAGATGACCATCATGCGTACCCAGGGTCGGTGCCCCGCACGGCGCTGCTCGGGGGGCGGTGGAGCATACAGCGCGAGGATCTCGGCGTCCGTGACGGGCGCACCGGGCTGCCACTGCTTCATTGCTGTCCCTCCCACTCCGGGTCGGCCGCGATCTCGCCGCGGTCCGGATCCGGGTTGAGCGCGCCCATGTTGTGCACGGTCGAGACCGGTTCCCGCCACCCCATGACCGCCTCGAAGAGGCGAGCGGCGGACACGGCCGGCTCCGCCTGGTGCATGCGGAGCACGCGGGCGCCCAGACTCGCGCACAGGGTGGCAGCCGCCAGAGAGCCGGCCAGCCGCCGTGACTTCGGCTGCCCGAGCGTCTCGCCCACGAAGTCCTTGTTGGACACGGCGGCCAGCACGGGGAAGCCCAGCGCGGCGATCTCATCGAGGCGGCGGGTCAGCAACAGGGAGTCACGCGTGTTCTTGTTCAGGTCATGGCCCGGGTCCACGAGGATCTTGTCCTCCGCGACGCCGGCCTCGATCGCTCGGTCGACCGTGGCCTCGAGGAAGGCCTTCACCTCGTCCACCACGTCCGCGTAGGTGGGGCGGGGCACCACGGTGCGTGGACCGTGGTGATGAGCGAGGGAATGGGTGATCACCAGGTGCGCACCGGCCTCGGCGCTCACCGCGGCAAGCTCCGGATAGAACAGCCCGGTGGTGTCATTGACGACGTCGGCGCCCGCGGTCAGCGCGGCCCGGGCCACCACCGGTTGGAAGGTGTCCACGGAGACGATGCTGCGTCCCAGGGCACCGGGGTCCGCCCGCACCGCCGCCACGACCGGAGCGACGCGCTCGGCTTCCTCGTTCGGGGCTAGTTCTGCCCCCGGCGCAAAGGGCACGCCACCGATGTCCACCCACTCCGCGCCGGCGGCGACCGCGTTGCGGCACGCGTGGACGGCGGCGTCGAGTGCGAAGGTGGATCCGGCGTCGTAGAAGGAATCCGGGGTGCGATTGACGACGGCCATGACCAGGACGCGGCGACGGAAGTCGATCTCGTGGTGGCTGAAGCGGTGCACCGGGTGGCGCAGCGCGAACTCGGGAATCGGCACGCTCACATCCTGCCACCTCCACACCGGCCTCCTAGACTGGATGGCTGTATGGCACCGCCGAACTCCGCGCGGATCTACCTCGATCACGCCGCCACCACCGCCCCCCGCCCGTCCGCGCTGCAGGCCTTCGTCCAGGCCAGCGACGGACCGGCCAACCCTGCCTCCCTGCATGCCAGCGGGCGGGCAGCCAAGCTGCGCCTCGAGCACGCCCGCGAGGTCGTCGCCGCCAGCCTCGGGGCGCACCCGAGCGAGGTGATCTTCACCTCCGGCGGCACGGAGGCGGACAATCTCGCCATCCTCGGCCTCTACCGGGCCCGGCAGCGTCCGCGTCCCCGGCCCCGCATTCTGATCACGGGCATCGAACACCATGCGGTCCTCGACGCCGCCCACTGGCTCGTCGAGCGCGAAGGCGCCGAGCTGGTCATGATCCCCGTCGACGACGAAGGACGCGTCGAGCTCGAGGCCTGGGCGGCCGCGCTCGCCGACGACTCGGAGTCCATCGCCCTGGCCACCCTGATGTGGGCCAACAATGAGATCGGCACCGTGCAGCCGGTCCGCGCGGCCGCCCGCCTGGCCGCCGAGGCCGGGGTGCCGGTGCACACCGATGCGGTGCAGGCCGTCGGTGCGCTGCCTGTGTCCTTCGCCGAGTCCGAGGCTCACACGCTGGCCGTGTCCGGGCACAAGCTCGGCGCACCGGTCGGCGTCGGGGCGCTGCTCGTGCGCCGGGATGCGCAGCTGGATCCCGTGCAGCTGGGCGGGGGACAGGAGCGCCGGCTGCGCTCGGGCACCGTGGCCGTGGCGCTGGCGGCGGCGCTCGCCACTGCGGTCGAGGAGGCCGTGGCGGAGCAACCGGTCGAGACCCGGCGCCTGCGAGGCCTGCGGGATCGGCTGCGTGATGCCGTCATCACCGTGCCCGGCGTCGAGATCCTCGGCGCGTGGGACCCGCCCGAGCCCGACGACGCCGTGCGGCGCCTGCCCGGAAATCTGCATCTCAGCCTGCCCGGAGTGAGCGCCGATGCCCTGCTCTTCGCGTGTGACATGGCCGGGCTGGACACCTCCTCGGGCTCCGCGTGTACCGCCGGGGTCGCCGAGCCCTCCCACGTGGTGCTCGCCCTGGGCCGCGGCGATGACGCCGCCCGCAGCACCCAGCGCTTCACCCTGGGCCACACCACCACCGCCGAGGAGATCGAGCGGGCCTGCGCCCTGCTGCCCCCGCTACTGGACACCCTCGGCCGTGCGCGGCGCGACCGTGCCACGGCCACCGCACCCGAGACCATGACCACCTCCTCCTCCACGACCACCCCCACCTCCGCCGAAGGGAGCCGAGCATGAAGGTCCTGGCCGCCATGAGCGGAGGCGTGGACTCCGCGGTCGCCGCCGCCCGCGCCGTCGAGGCGGGGTATGACGTCGTCGGGGTCCACCTGGCCCTGTCCCGGATGCCGGGCACCCTGCGCACCGGTTCTCGAGGCTGCTGCACCATCGAGGACGCCTCGGATGCGTGGCGGGCCTGCGAGCGTCTCGGGATTCCGTTCTACACGTGGGACTTCTCTGAGCGCTTCGCCGCCGACGTGGTGGATGACTTCGTCAGCGAGTACGCGGCGGGGCGCACCCCCAATCCGTGCCTGCGCTGCAACGAGAAGATCAAGTTCACCGCGCTGCTCGAGCGGGCCCTGGACCTGGGCTTCGATGCCGTCGCCACCGGCCACTACGCGGACGTGCGGACCGGTGCCAGCGGGGCGCTGGAACTGCACCGCGCCGCCGATGACGCCAAGGATCAGTCCTATGTTCTCGGCGTGCTGCGCGCCGATCAGCTCGCGCACTGCCTGTTCCCGCTGGCCCACACCCCGTCCAAGGAGCTGGTCCGGGCGGAGGCGGCCGAGCGCGGCCTGAGCGTGGCCGCCAAGCCGGACTCGCATGACATCTGCTTCATTCCCGACGGCGACACCCGCGGCTGGCTCGCCGAGCGGATCGAGCTGGCACCGGGGGAGATCGTCGGCGTCGACGGCGAACACCTCGGCACGCATCAGGGTGCGCAGGCGTACACGGTCGGTCAGCGCAAGGGCCTGGCCATCGGGCGCCCGGCTCCGGACGGGCGGCCGCGCTTCGTGTTGGAGATCCGGCCCAAGGAGAACACCGTGGTGGTCGGGCCGCGCGAGCTGCTCGACGTCGACGTCATCACCGGCATCCGCCCCTCGTGGGCGGGCGAGCCCGTGGCCGAGGCCGCGACCGGCGAGTGGTTTGCGAGTGAGCTGCAGTTCCGGGCCCACGGGGAGATCGTCCCGGCCCGGGCGCGCGTGCTCGAGTCCGGTCAGCGCTGGGAGATCCGCCCGGCCACGGCGGTGCGGGGCGTGGCACCGGGTCAGAGCGCGGTGCTGTATCAGGGCACCCGGGTGCTGGGCCAGGCCACGATCGACACGGCCCGCAACGCGGCTCTGGCCCCCGACACGTCTGCGTAGTGTGTCGCCCATGAGCCACGAGCAGCGCGCCCAGGACCATCGCAGCACGGACACTGCCGCGCAGGCCTATGATGCCCGCGCCACGTCGCTGTCCGGGAGCACGCCCCCCGAGGTGCTGGAGGAGCTCTACGCGATTCGCGGCAGCATCGACAATATCGACGCCTCGCTGGTCTACCTGCTGGCCGAGCGGTTCAAGTTCACCCAGCGGGTGGGTCGGCTCAAGGCCGAACACGCCCTGCCGCCCTCGGATCCGGGCCGTGAGTCCGCGCAGATAGCCCGCTTGCGGCAACTCGCGGTGCAGGCCGATTTGGAGCCGGAGTTCGCCACCAAGTTCCTCAACTTCGTCATCGCCGAGGTGATCCGTCACCATCAGGCGATGGCTGAGACGGTGGACGAGGACACCGCTGACTCCTCGTCCTCCGCGTGAGCGGGCCGACGCCGGCCACTCCGACGCCGGCTGCCCCCGTGTTGCAGGCCCCGACGCCGGCCATCCCGACGCCGGCCGCCCTGCTCGGTGGCGTGTGGCGGGGGCACGACGCGCAGGAGCCCACCCTCGTCACCCTGGGGGAGAGCACGGACCGTCACTGGCCTGTCCTGCCCCAGCTGCCCGACCGCGGCCCCGGGGCCGATGCCCTGGCCCGCAGCGCCCAGCTCATGGCCGAGCTCAGCATTGATCTGCAGCCCCACGGCTGGCGGCTCAGCCCGCCCGGCACGAGCCCGCCACGGACCGCTCGGCGTGCGGCCTCCCTGCTGGACGAAGACGCCCGGCGCTGGGCTGACACGGCGGGAGCGGAAGGACGCCGCGTCGAGGTGCTGGTGCTGCGCCTGCTCGGACCGCTGAGCCTCGCCGCGGGGCTGTGGCTGCCGCGCGGGGAGCGCGTGCTCACCGACCACGCCGCCCTCGTCGACGTGATGGCCGCCTACGCCCACGGCGTGGGCGAGGCGCTGCCGATGCTGCGGAAGCGCACCGGAGCCCACCGGCTGGCCCTCGAGATCGAGGAACCTCACGCGCGGGCGGCGCTCACCGGGACGGTGGCCACGGCCTCGGGCTATCGAACGGCCCGCGCCGTCGACCGGGAGACGGCACGGCAGGCCTGGAGCGAGTTCGCCGTGGCGCTCGCTGGCAGCGAACCGGTGCGCGTGTGGTGGCACGCCGAAGACCCGGACAGCGCCGCGTTGCTGCCGCGCCCCGCACAGGGCGACGCACCCGGACTCAACACGGCGCACGCTCCCGCCACCGACGGCACCGAGCCGGAGTCGGCGCGCACCGGCGTCGCCCGTGACCTGACCTCGCTCGAGGCGCCCGGTGGTCGAGCCGTCTGGGAGATGCTCGCCGCCCAGGCAGACACCGCGACGCCGGTCTTGCTCACGGTGCCCGCGGGGCTCACGCCCGAGGCCGTGGTGCGCGATGCCGAGCGGGCCGACGTCGCCGAGACCGGCCTGGCCGCATGGACGCTGCGCGGCGACGACCCGGTGGACGCCCGCGCGTTGCGCCGCCTGCGGGCATGGTCTGACGAGTTCCGGGAGCGGGCCGCGCAGCGGTAGGCGCCCCTGGACGAGATCGCCTCTGTGGTGGCGCAACCGCAACGATCCCGTCACGATCTACCCGCCGTGCCCGCGTGCCGGGGGTGCACACGGGATACTGTGGGCTCAAGCGCAGCCGGGTCGACTGCGCGGAGGCGGCATGCACCCCCGTGCCCGCCACTGCGTTGCCGGCCACGTCTGCGCCGACGCCGCAGCCACGAGCGAGGGAGAGACGCATGAGCCGGGCCACCATCTTGGTCGTCGACGATGACGAGCCGCTGGCGGAGATGATCGGCATCGTCCTGCGCAGTGATGGCTTCGACGTGGCCTTCAGCTCCGACGGCGCCTCGGCACTGCCGACCTTCCGCTCCGTGCGACCGGATCTGGTGCTGCTCGACCTCATGCTGCCCGGCATCGACGGCATCGAGGTGTGCAAGCTGATCCGTGCCGAATCCGATGTGCCGATCGTCATGCTGACCGCGAAGTCCGACACCGCCGACGTCGTCAAGGGTCTGGAATCCGGGGCGGACGACTACGTGCCCAAGCCCTTCAAGCCCGCCGAGCTGGTGGCCCGCGTGCGGGCCCGCCTGCGCGAGGGCGATCCGCGCGGCTCCGAGAGCCTGCGCATCGGCGACATCGACATCGACGTGGCCGGCCATCAGGTCCGGCGCGACGGCACGGCGATTTCGCTCACGCCGCTCGAGTTCGACCTGCTCGTGGCGCTGGCCCGCAAGCCGTGGCAGGTGTTCAGCCGTGAGATGCTCCTCGAAGAGGTCTGGGGCTACCGTCAGCAGGCCGACACCCGGCTGGTCAACGTGCACGTGCAGCGGCTGCGCTCCAAGGTGGAGCCGGACCCGGAGAACCCCACGGTGGTGCTGACCGTGCGCGGTGTGGGCTACAAGGCAGGCCAGGGCTGATCGAGTGAGCACGCCCGTCTCGGCGGGTCACGAGGCACGGACCGCGCCCGCCACCGGCTCGCTGCCGGTGATCACCCCGAACACCACCGAGCCCGCAGCACCCGCCCCCGCGTCGCGCTGGAGCCCGCGGTCGCGGTGGGTGGCGATGCGGCGGACGTGGGCGCGTTCGCTGCAGCTGCGCAACTCGATCCTCGTGGGCGTGTTGACCCTGGCCGCGGCCGGTCTGCTCTCCCTGTTCTTCACCCAGCAGATCTCCGATGCGCTCATCGAGACCCGCTACCAGCAGCTCGAGGCCGATGCGAATCTCAGCCTGAACCGCGTGCGCACGACGTTCGCCGGCGCCACGACCTCGGACGCCGCCGCGACCGACGCCCTGGTGTCGCAGACCTTGCGCAGTCTCGAGAGCGACACCGTCACCCGCGAACGCGGCTTCCTCTTCGAACCCTTGCCGGACACGGAGTCCCCGGACCTGGGGACGACGTCGTCCTCCCGCCTGGACCCGGGCGTCATCCCCGCGGATCTGGCCAACGCCGTGGCCACCGGCTCCGGCGTCTACTACGCCAGCGTGGGGCTGCGTGAGGGCGAGGAGATCGTCCCCGGGGTCGCCTTCGGCACGCAGATGATCGTGCCGCCGGGCTCCTCGTACGCCCTGTATTTGGTCTATGACCTCTCCGATGTGCAGCTCGCCCTGGACTCGGTGCTGCGCGTGCTGCTGCTCTTCGGGCTCGGGTTCGTGGCGCTGAACATCATCGTGGCCAGCCTCGTCATGCGGTTGGTGGTGCAGTCCGTGCAGCAGGCGGCCCTGGCCGCAGAGACCCTCTCTCGGGGCAACTTCGAGGTCCGCCTCCCCGTCCATGGCGCCGACGAGATCTCGCGCCTCGGCGAGTCCTTCAATCGCATGGCGGACAACATCGAGGACCAGATCACGCAGCTGGCCCACCTCTCCCAGATGCAGCAGCGCTTCGTCTCCGACGTCTCGCATGAGCTGCGCACGCCGCTGACCACGGTGCGCATGGCCGCCGACGTGCTCTACGGCTCCCGTGACGACTTCGACCCGGTCAATCGCCGCTCCACCGAGCTGCTCTACCACCAGGTGGACCGGTTCCAGGCGATGCTCGCGGACCTGCTCGAGATCACCCGCTTCGACGCCGGTGCCGCGCAATTGGCCCTCGAGGAGACCGATCTGTTCGAGCTGTGCACCGACGTCATCCTCACCGCCGAGCCCCTGGCCATGCGCGCCGGGGTGGCGGTCTACGTGGTGCCCCAGGGTGAGGGCTTCCTTGCTCAGGTGGACCCGCGCCGCATCGAGCGCATCGTGCGCAACCTCGTCAACAACGCCATCGAGCATGCGGAGTCCAACCCGGTCGACGTCGTGCTTGCCGCCGATGCTTCCGTGGTCTCCGTCGCCGTGGTGGACCAGGGCATCGGCATGAGCCACGAGCAGGCCGAACACGTCTTCGACCGCTTCTGGCGCGCCGACCCCTCCCGCAACCGCACCACCGGCGGGTCTGGGCTCGGGTTGTCCATCGCCACCGAGGACACCCGCATCCACGGCGGATCCCTGCGCGCGTGGGGTGAGCCCGGCGTCGGGTCCTGCTTCCTGCTCACCCTGCCGCGGCAGCAGCCCCCGCCGGGCACATCGCACACGGAGGAGACGATGGTGGACCATGCCGCCCTGGAGCTGCCCCCGGTCTACGAGGTGGCCGAGCGGCGGCTCGCCTCGGATCCGGACCGCACGGTGGTGGAACCGGCCCAGCGCGCCCTGCAGGACGCGGCGGCACCCGGTCTGCCCGGCTCGGAGGACTGGGCGGTGGACCGGGCCCGCGAGCAGGCGCTCACCCGGCCCCGACCGGACAAGGAGGACCCGGCATGAGCCGCATCGATCATCGCCGCGCGCCCGGTGTTGCCCGGGGCCGCCGCGCACTCGCTGTGGGTGCGGCGCTGGCCCTGAGTCTGAGCGCCTGCACGCAGGTGCCGACGTCGTCTCCCGTGGCGACCTCCGAACCCCTGTCCGGGCAGCAGTTCGAGGAGGAGATCCCGCTCTACCTGCCGCCCGAGCCCAGGGACGATGCCACCCCCACGGAGATCATCCGCGGCTTCATCAACGCCGGGGTGGGACCGCAGGACGACTACCGCGTGGCGCGCGCCTATCTCACCGAGGCCGCGCAGTCCACGTGGGCGCCCGGGCAGCGCACCGTGATCTACTCCGCGACCCCCACCATCACGGCCACCGAGGACGACGGGGTCTTCATGATCCAGGTGGAGGTCGACTCCGTGGTGGACGCCTTTGGGGTGCGCACCGTGACCGCGCCCGGCACCACGCAGGCCTGGACGGTGGAAGTCGTGGACGACGCCGGGCAGCCCCGCATCGACTCGACGGCACCGGGCACGCTGCTCTCGACGGATCAGTTCACGGCGCTCTACGCCCCGCACGAGCTCTACTTCTTCGACCCGACGATGACCTTCGCCGTGCCGGATCCTCGGTGGTTCATCAATCGCGGCAGCGCGGCCGGCGCCATGATGAGCGCCCTGCTCAATGGTCCCGCCGAACCCCTGGCCGGCGCCGTGGTCTCCGCGTTCCCCACCGGTTCGGCCGCCGCCCTGTCCCGGCCCTCGGTGCCGGTGTCCGAGGGCGTGGCCAGCGTGGACCTCGCCGCCTCGGCCGTGGAGGGTGCCGACGAGGCGCGCCGCACGTCCCTGCGTCACCAGATTGAGCTGACGCTGATGGGTCTGCCCAGCGTGGACTCCGTGGACATCACGGTGGACCTGGATCCGCTCACGGTGCGCAATGACGGCGCCGACACCACACGTCCGGTGCAGAATCCCACCTCGGGCTCCGTCCAGGTGGCCGTCGACACGGCGACGCAGAACCTCGTGTTCTTCCAGGGCCTGACCGTCTCCACGGTCGGCGGGTTGCCCGACGTCGGCCAGCTCAATCCCGTGGCTCCCACGATGAACCGCGCCCGCACCGAGTTCGCCTTCCTCACCCAGGACGGTCGTTCGCTGTACACCGCCTCCACCGACGGAGGCCTGCAGCGGGTGGTGGACGGCGTGAATCTCAGCGAGCCCAGCATCGACGGCCTGGACTGGCTGTGGACCGTGGACCGCGGCCAGGGATCCCAGATCCGCGCCGTGCCCCTGGCGGGCACCGGCGTGGAGGCGTCGCGACAGATCAGCGTGCCGTGGCTGGGTCAGACCCAGGAGATCTCCGCCCTCCAGGTGGCTCCCGACGGCGCCCGTGCAGCCCTGCTGGTGCGCGACGGTGATGAGACGACCCTGTCCGTGGCCGGCGTCGTCCGCGGCGAGGACGGCGTCCCGACGGCGCTGACCGAACCCGTGACCTATCACTCCGAGGCGAACGTCGCCGATGTGGTGTGGGTGGATGAGATCACGCTGCTCGCCGCAGGACAGGCGGATGCGCCGTCCGATGTGATCGAGCCCCAGCTGATCTCCCTCGATGGCAATCGGCGCTCCCTCACGCCCCTGAGCGGGATCATCAACATCACCGCGGGTGGGTCGAACACCTACTACGCGGAGACCGCCGAGAGCATCTACCTGCTGGTGGGGGCCTCGTGGCGCAGCCAGGAGCTGCCGCGAGGAGTTCGGGACATCTCCTACTCGGGCTGAGATGCGGCGGGTGAGCGGCGCTCTGGGTGTCGGTCTGCATGAGGCAGGGGACTGTTCCTGCACAGGGACCCCGGTGTCCACGGATGCCGGGATCGGTGCCCGCGGAGGTGGCGGCCGGGGTGGACTGCAACCATGAGAGACGCACTGCGCGAGAGCCTCGATCTGCTGCTGCCCACGCACTGTGTGGTCTGCGCAGAGCCGGCCCATCGACTCTGCCCGGACTGCGATGCGCGGTTGTGCACTGCCCTGCGCAGCCCGCTGCGCGTCGAGGAGACGGCGCTGTCCTTGCCGCTGCTCACGGCGGGTGAACCGCTGCCGGTGCTGGCCGGCGGACTGTACGCGCCGCCGGTGTCGACCGCGCTGCTGAGCTTCAAGGACCACCAGGGTGTGTATCTGCGCCGCCGCCTCGCCGCGGGCCTGCACCGGGCTGTCTGCGCGGCGCTGAGCCTGCCCGGCGTGCATGGCGACCCAGGACCGCCGCCGGTCCTGGTGCCCGTGCCCGGCTCGCTGAGCGGATACCTGCGTCGCGGCTATGACCCCGTCGATGCCCTGCTCGATGCGCGCGGCGACTGGCCCGTGGCGACGATCCGGGCGGTCGCCGGTGCGCGGGTGGATCCGGGCGCGCTGCTGCGTCCCGCGACCAGCCACGCGGGGCAGTCCTCGTCGGCGCGGCGGCGCACCCGCCGGCGCTGGCGCGTGCGGCGGACCCTGGCGCCGGGCACACCCGTGATCCTGATCGACGACGTCGTCACCACGGGGGCGACCCTGGCCGCCGCGGTCCGCTGGGTGCGCCGCGCGGGCGGTGCGCCCGTCGCGGCGGCCGTGGTGGCCGGCGTCGCTCCCGCCGGGTAGGACGCGAGTTCGCTGGCAGCGCAGGACATCGTCGGCTGTGCACGGGGGCTGGCGCCGGACGGAGCGCAGGCATAGGGTGGAGCCACGGAATCGGCGCCACCGGTTCCCTCCCGCCGGCGGCTGGAAGGAGTGGAGACTCTTCCCAGTCGCCTTTGTGCTTTCCGGAGCCGATCCGGTGGGCATCACGGGAGTCGCGTGATGAATAGGAGGACACCATGACCATGGATGTCGACTTTGTTGCTCGCAACATCACCCTGACCGACCGCTTCCGCGACCACGTCGCGGATCGCGTTGGTCGACTCGAGTCCTTGGCCGGCGACGGAGGGACGCTCGAGGTCAAGGTGACCAAGTCCTCACATCACCGGCATTCCGCCGAGAACATTCGCGTGGAGATCACCTACCGTTCGGGCGGTGACGTGATCCGCACCGAGGCGGACGACGACGACAAGAACGTCGCCTTCGACCACGCCTTCACCCGGCTCAGCGAGCGCCTGCGCCGCATGCGCGACCGCCGCAAGGATCGCCGCAATCAGAAGTCCGTGGCCGAGGCCACCGCGGTCATCCAGCCGGCGGACACGAATGTGTCCCTGGTCGAACAGGTGCTGGCCGCCCGCAAGGCCGAGGAGGAGGCTGCCGGCGAAGAGGTTCCCACGGATGAGAGCCCCGTGAAGATCCGCGAGAAGACCTTCCCCGTGACCCCCATGAAGGTCGACGAGGCCGTGGATGCCATGGAGCTCGTGGGCCACGACTTCTACCTCTTCCACAATGCCGAGACCGGAGTGCCCTCCGTGGTCTACCGCCGCCGCGGCTGGGCCTACGGTGTGATCAGCCTCGACGAATCGCTGCCCGAGGACCACGTGGACGAGCCGGGAGTGGAACGCGAATACGGGACGACCGAGACGGCCTGAGCGTCCTGATGGCCGTGTGCGCCATCGACGCCCTCCCCGCCGCCCGCCGCCTCCGGACGTCACCGGGGCGGCGGGCGGCGTCGGCTCAGCCCGCTTCCAGGAATGCGGTCGTAGACTAAAGCGCAGAACTCGCACCCGGGTCGGCACGACGTC
>JAUNTT010000183.1 GCA_030538555.1 Micrococcus sp. | reverse complement strand
CGACGCCGTCGTCAGTGCCGCGGCGCGTCATGATCCGGCCACCCACGACTCGGGCGCCGCCGCCTCGGCGGTCAGGCGCAGCAGCGGCAGCCACTCCAGCGGACCCGGTCCTGAGCTCGTCACGCTCACGCTCACCCACCCTTCCGCGCGGTGTTCCTGCAGGGCGGCCCCGGACCCGGCCATGCGCGTCACGGTCTCCTGAGCCAGGGCCACGGAGTCTCCGCGCGCCAAGACCCGGGCGGCCGCCGCGGCCGCGTCCTGATTGCGCACCTGTTGGACGCTCGCCCCGCCCGCGGCCAGCACCGCAACGAGGACGAGCAGAATGGTCGGCAGGGCCACCGCGTACTCGACCGTGACGGCCCCACGCTCACCCCTGGACCCGCGATGACGCCCTCTGGTGCTGCGCTCTGAGTTGCTGCGCCGTGCGGTGCTGCTCCGCGAGGTGCGGGAGAGAAAGCCGGGTGGCCGGGCGGCCGGGCCGGTGCGCGGGGACCGCGCCGTGTCTCCGGCCAGGCCGCCGGCCGCGTCAGCCACGGTTGAGCGCCTGGGAGACCAGGGAGCTCAGCATGGCCTGCACGTCGCCGCTGGTCAGGACCACGGCGAGCAGCCCCGCAAAACCCACGGCGGCCAAGGTCAGCACACCGTACTCGGCGGTCTGCGCTCCCGTCTCATCCCGCAGCGCCTGGCGCCAGGACGTCAGGCCAGGGCCCATGGCGGCCGAGGACGTCGAGCACGTCGAGGCGGAGCTGTGGTGAGCGCGAGCGGTGCTGGCGCGCTCCTGGACAGCGGCATTCAGGGTGGTCAGGGCATTCACGGTCAGCATTTCTTCCTCCGTCGTCAGAGATCGTCGGCGGCCTTGTGACCGCCGGCCGGACGGTCCCGGCGAGGAACACTCTTCTCCTCAATGCCAGGCGTCGATTTTCGAATCTCGGCGAGTCGTGGATGAAGGAGCACAATGCGTGACCTGTGCAGGAACTGTTCATGTAGTTTCCGACGAACTCAAAGCCCCGCACGGTGCGCCACCGCGCGAGATTGATGTATTGTTGTCCGCATGGCACAGCGCACACGCATTGAAATTGACTTCGTCAGCGATCTTTCCGGACTGGACCTCGGAGCCGAGGGTCAGACCGTCACCTTTGGGTTCATGGGCGTCCAGTACGAGATCGATCTCTCGCCCTCGGAGGCCGAGGAGTTCCACACGGTCATGGACCGCTACATCTCCAACGGCCGTCGCGTCGGTGGCCGTCGCACCTCCGGTTCGGCGTCGAGCCGCAAGGAGGATCTCACCAAGATGCGCGAATGGGCGCGGGCGAATGGCTACCAGGTAGCCGATCGTGGCCGGATCTCGCGCGAGATCCGTGACGCCTACGCGAACGCGAACGGCTGATCAGCACACTGATCGCTCATCGCTGCGGAGGATGCGTTCCTCTCGCGCTGAGACGAGCAGCGACACCGGGCCCCGCACTGCGCGCTGGCCCGGTGTCGTTTTCTCTGCCCAGTACAGCAGCGTTCCTCAATGCGCCGTCCTCGCTGTTCTCCGCGGCCGCGACGACTCATTCCTCACGGGAGTGGTGGGGCGTTGTCGCGTCCGTCATGTCAGACCCTCACGGGAGCCGTCAGGTCACCTGCATCGATCGTCCGCCGGCGACGTGAGTGTGACTCTCGCAACAGACGTCCAGGGATGCCGGCCTGAGGTCTGGCCTTATCTCGCGCACCTGTTCTGCCCACAGCGGATTTATCCGGCTGGTCCGGACAGGATGGCGACCATCAGGGGCACCACACCCACGCAGACAAAGGCCGGAAGGTGGCACAGCCCCACCGGCACCACGAGTTTGACCGCCAATTCCTCCGCGGCCTGATCCGACGCCCGCCGGGCCTGAGACCGCACTGCCGCAGCCGCCACCGCGAGCGTTGCTCCACCGGCCACCCCCGTGCGGAAGAGCGGCCGCAGATGTCGGCTGAGACAGACCAGGGCTTCGCGGTCAGCCACGGCCGACCACGCGGCACTCCACGCGCTGCCCCACTGCAGACGAAGCACCACCGCCGCGAGGCCACGCGCCCCGGGGGTCACGGCTGAGAGATCGCCCAGGGCCGCCAGCTCGCCGCGGCCACCGCGCACCAGGCCACTGAGCAGGTCGAGCAGCACGGCCGCCTCGAGGGTGGCACCGGATGGGCGTGCCCGCTCGATGAGTCGACGGGTCCAGACCTGGCCGGCCATCGCGAACATCAGCCCCGCACTCAGGGTGAGCCAGCCCCACAGGCTACCCAGCAGGGTCGCGGGACCGGCCCCGAGGAGCCACGCCAGGCCGAGCCCACCCAGGGGCAGCCAGCGCAGCAGGCGAACCGAGGCGCGCGGTCCGGCCAGCGCACCGTCCGCGGCCGCCTGAGCATCGCGATGAGCGTCCAGGGCGTGAGCGAGACTTTCCACCGCGGCACCGGCGGCCACGCCCGTCTGAGCGGACAGCGCGAGGATGCCCAGGAAGGTGTCCCACTGCTCGACGTGGTCGGGGCTCGGCACCCGCGCGGGGTCGGCCCCCACACGCAGCGTGGCGGCCAGGGTCTCCAGGGCGTGTCCGAGGCAGCAGACTGCGGCCGTCCGCGGGCACGCCGGTGCCGCCTCGAGTTCCCAGACAGCGACGGTGCGCCAGGCCTCGACCGGCGGCAGGCCAGTGCGCAGCAGCCCGGCTCCGCGGCGCAGCGCAGCCACCCACCGTGCGGCATCCTCACGGTGACGCGTGGCGCGGCGGCCGGGCTGGATCCGCCCCAGGAGGGCACCGGCGGTGCTCATGCGGGCACCGGGTCTTCGCGGTCATGGCCATGATCGCCTGCAGCGCCGTCATGGCCGTCATC
>JAUNTT010000182.1 GCA_030538555.1 Micrococcus sp. | reverse complement strand
CGGAGTTCTGATCGGTGCGGCCATGGTGGCGGTGTCGGTGCTGTTCGGCTCGTTCGCGTTCGGTCTGGTCGCCGTGATCCCCGGGGTTGCGGGTCTGCTGTCGCAGGCACGCGAACTCGTGCGTGCGCCTCGGATTGACGGTGTTTCCCCGGCGTTCCTGACGATCTTCGCCGTGAACTTCGCCCTGTGGGGCACATGGGGTCTGCTCGTCGGCGATCCCGCGCTGCTGGTCACGAACGTGATCACGACCGCGGTGGCCACGTTCAACTTGGTCTGGTACATCGGACGACGCCTGCGGGAGCGCAACGCCGAGGTCGTAGAGGAGCCAGTAGCCTGCAGCGTGTGAGGATCGCCACCTGGAACGTCAACTCCGTCAAGCAGCGAGTGCCGCGCTTGCTGCCGTGGCTGGAGCAGCGGCGTCCCGATGTGGTGTGTCTGCAGGAGACCAAACTCACCGACGAGGCGTTCGTCACGCTTCTCGCCGAGCCCTTGGCCGAGCACGGGTACACCTTCGCCCACCACGGCCAAGGTCAGTGGAACGGCGTCGCGATCCTCTCGCGGATGGGCCTCGATGACGTCGAGCGCGGCTTCGAAGGCCAGCCCGACTACGACGGACGCGCCGAGGCCCGCGCCATCAGCGCCACGTGCGGGGGCGTCCGGGTGCACTCGCTGTACGTGCCGAACGGGCGCGAGGTGTCGTCCGACCACTACGCCTACAAACTCACCTGGCTGGACGCGCTGCGCCGCGCCGTCGCTGCGGGGCCGGCTGATGTGGCGCTCTGCGGAGACCTCAACATCGCTCCCGCGGACGCCGACGTGTTCGACCCTGCCGCGTACGTGGGCCATACCCATGTGACGACACCGGAGCGCGGCGCGATCGAAGCGTTTGGCCTTGTGGACGTCGTGCGCGAGCGCTGGCCCGACGAGCGCGTGTTCTCGTACTGGGATTACCGCGCGGGCATGTTCCACCAAGACCTCGGCATGCGCATTGACCTGGTGCTCGCCTCGGCGCCCGTGGCCGCAAGGGTGCAGGCGGCGTGGATCGATCGCGAGGCGCGCAAGGGCAAACTGCCGTCTGATCACGCGCCCGTGATCGTCGACCTCGATGAGGCACCCGACGGCGACATCGGTCCCGTCGTGCCGCCGCCGTCGCGTCCGGCAACGCGCAAGAAGGTGACGCTGCCGCAAGGATCCCGGGAGGGATGAGCGCGGGCGACCCTGACCGCCAAAAGGAGACCATCGAGTGACGCCCCCTGTCCCGCCGGAGGATGGTCTCCTTCCGGCAGTCAGCCGCCGACGTGCAGTGAAACCGTGCAGGTGTCGCCGAAATCCAACCCCAGCGGACGCCGCGCCGCCACTTTGAGCGGCACCAAATAGGAGCCCTCGCGCGGGAACAGCGATGTCGTCCATTCCACGTCACCCACTCGCGCCGTGGCCGGAATACACCCCCAGCCATAGCTCAACAGCGGCGCCGCATCACTGATCGCCTCGGCGACTCCCTCGGGCATCGTCAGGTAGTAATACGGCGCGGGGCCGCGCCATTCGACCACCGTGGCGTCGAACTCAAAGGTGAAGTCGACGTCCGAGAAGTCGCCGTCCATGGCGGCAGCCTAAGGTGGTCGGCGGACGAAAGGAATCCGATGCCCTTCCTGAACGACGACCTGCTGGCCCGTATTCACGAGCGCGCCCCGCAGGTGGACGCCGACAACACCTTCCCGGACGCCGATCTCGCCGACCTGCGCGACGCCGGCTACCTGGGGGCGTTCGTGCCGACCGAACACGGGGGAGAGGGACTCACACTCCGCGAGATCGCCGCCGAGCAGACGCGGCTCGCGAAGGCATCCCCGGGCACGGCGCTCGGCATCAACATGCACCAGATCATCGTCGGACTCGGCCGCCACCTCGCCGCCCACGACAACCCCGCCGGGGTGACGATCCTGCGCGAAGCCGCCGCCGGCGAAGTCTTCGGATTCGCCATCTCCGAGCCGGGCAACGACCTCGTCCTGTTCGGCTCGACGTCCGAGGCCCGGCCTGATGGTGAGGGTGGCTACACGTTCCACGGTCAGAAGGTCTTCACCTCACTGGCCCCCGTCTGGACGCGCCTGCTCACGTTCGGCCGCGATGCCACCGACCCGGACGCCCCGAAATCCGTCTTCGCCATCCTCGAGCGCGACCGCGGCGGCTTCGAGATCGCCGACGACTGGGACACCCTCGGCATGCGCGCCACCCAGTCCAACTCGACGAAGCTCACGGGTGCGCCCGCGGCGTCCGATCGCATTCTCGGCGTCGTCGACCCCGGCCCCAGCCTCGAGCCCGTCGTGTTCGGCATCTTCGCCTACTTCGAGGTGCTGCTCGCCGCCACGTACCTCGGCCTCGGGCACCGCGCGATCGAGGTGGCGGCCGCCCACGTGAAGGGACGCCGCAGCGTCAAGAACGCCACGACCTACAACAACGATCCGGACATCCGCTGGCGCCTGGCCGACGCCGCCATCCGCATGGACGGCGCCGCCACGATCGTCGACGCGACCGCCCGCGACCTCGACGAGGGCGTCCAGCGCGGGCTCTTCTGGCTGCCCAAGCTCAGCGCGACGAAGAATGCCGCGGCCGAGGCTTCCCTGCATGCGGTCGACCAGGCGATCAGGGCGTGCGGTGGGGCGTCCTACTCGAACAGCCACGAGCTGAGCCGCCTGTATCGCGACGTGCTGGCGGGGCTGTTCCAGCCGTCCGATCAGGAGTCGCTGCACGGCGCGTGGGCGAACGTGGTGCTGGGGCCGATCACCGAGTGACCGACCCCAGCAGGTTGGCGGGTAAGTCCGTCGGGATTACCATATTGTGGGCCGTGTTGTTTGCGGCGTCGCCCA
>JAUNTT010000181.1 GCA_030538555.1 Micrococcus sp. | reverse complement strand
CGCTTCACCCACGACAGCCGGGCCCACCGGGGACCGAGAATCGGCCACGCCGACCTCCCGAGCGCAGGCCGAGGCAACCTCGGACAGCGACACCGGCTCGGGCGGATTGCCCCTGGGGATGACCCCCATCATGCTGCTGCACCCCGGCGACTCCCTACCGGACTGGGACCTGACGGTGGCGATGGAAGAGGCCGGCGTCTACGAACTGCGGTCAAACGCCAACTCCTGCCTGATGCGCGTCGGCCTGGAGCGGATGCCCGGTGCGGAGGCGCAGTACGACACCGACGCGGAGGCCACCCAAAGTATCGTGCAGCAGCGGCTTGAGGGCCGGGAGTCGGCCGTCACGGTCACCGGCACTCAGCAGGTGAATCTGGGCATGTTCGGCGCCGACCACTTCGAGGCCCACCGCTATGACGCGAGTCTCCTCAGCGAGGAGACGCTCGAGCCCGGCCATGCCGTGGGGCTCACCCGGATGTTCCTCGAGCCGGAGCCCTCACTCTGGCAGACCTTCTACACGTGCGATGTGGACGACTTCGACGAGGACGCCTTCCAGGACTTCCTCACCTCGTTCGGCGTGGTGGGGGATGTCGAGCCGTCGCTCGAGGACTGACCCCAGCCCCGACCCCCACCCCCCGCGTCGCTCGCCTCGGCACCCCCTCCGCACCCCCGCCTCCGCTCGCCTCGGCACCCCCTCGTTTTGTGTTGACTTTGCGCGGTTACGAGGGCCCCAAAACCGCACAAAGTCAACACAAAGTGGAATGGGGTGGCGCGCTGCGGCATGAAGCGGGACAGCCGATCCAGGAAGCCCGCGTCCTTGCCCTCGGTCACGCGCGCGGAGACGAAGTACGCCGCCCGCTCCTCGATCAGCTCGCGGTAGGCACGCTGCACCGTCTTCGGGGCGAAGAACCGGCCGATCGCAGCACGTGCTTGACCAGCGCGTGCGAGCGGATATGCCACGTCCCGCCGATCTGCTCGACCGCGGGCGCGGCCGCCTCGCCAGCACGCTCGGTCTTGCGCTCGGAGTCCGGGAAGACTTCCTCGCCCGACGCTGTTCTGCCTGAATGGGGACACGGTGCCATGGGCTCACCCTATGTCCGCGCACCCGACCTCACCCCCGCCCCGCAGCCCCTCGGCGCCCGCCGACGGGCCGAGACATCCGCCCGCCACCCCACCAGCACAGGAGCACAACCCCATGAAGATCGGCATCATCGAAGGCTCCCTCCGCAACGGGCGCACCGGCGCCGCCGTCGCCGCCTGGGTCGCAGAACGCGCGCAGGAGCACGCCGCGCAGCTGACGGGGGTGGAGACGGAGCACATCGTGCTCGCGGACTTCGACGTGCCGCTGCTGACCTCGGCCACCGTGCCTGGGGCCGCGCAGCGCCAGTACGACGACGAGCGGGTCACCGCGTGGGGCGCGAAGATTGATGAGTGCGACGCCTTCATCTTCGTCACTCCCGAGTACAACCACTCGGTGCCCGGCGGATTCAAGAACGCGTTCGACTCGATCGCGCCGGAGTGGCAGGACAAGCCCGTGGCCTTCGTCGGTTACGGCGCCTCCGGGGGCGTGCGCGCCGTCGAGGCATGGCGCCTGGTGGTGTCGAACTTCAACATGCACGCCGTGCGCACGCAGCTCGAGATCAGCATCTTCCGGGACTTCGAGGACGGCGAGTTCATCGCCTCCGAGCGTCGCGCGGCGTCCTTCACCGGGCTGATGGATCAGCTGCTCGCCGCCGCCGGTCACACCGACTGAAGCCCCGCACCGACTCACCCGGCGCGCTCGAGCCCCGGGCGCCCATCGCGATCCCGACGGCGGCCCTCTGGCGCCCACCCTTTCGCTGTGTGTTGACCTGGGTCGGTCATGTGAGGCTCGGGACCGACCCAGGTCAAGACACAGCGAAGATGTGCCGGCCGCGTCGACAGTGACGAGGATCTGGCCGGTGAGTGACGAGGATCTGGCCGTCGTCTCAGAGCTCGGACTGCGCCTCGCTCCAGGGGCGGGAGAGCGGCGGGCGGGCCACACCGCTGAGCAGGGCCTCGGCGGGGTCGTGGCCGAGGGAAACGATCTTGTTGTCCCCGTCCACGTGGACGACCTGGGGCTCGAAGGTGCGGGCTTCGGCGTCGTCCATCTGGGCGTAGGCGATGAGGATGACGATGTCGCCGGGGTGGATCAGCCGGGCGGCGGCGCCGTTGATGCCGATCACGCCGGTGCCGCGGTCGCCGGGGATGGTGTACGTCTCGAGGCGTGCGCCGTTGGTGACGTCGACGATGCTGACGAGCTCGCCGGGCAGGATGCCGGCGGCGTCGAGCAGGTCCTGGTCCACGGTGACGGAGCCGACGTAGTGCAGGTCCGCCTGGGTCACCGTGGCACGGTGGATCTTGGCGTGGAACATGGTGCGCAACATGGGGAGGGGCTCCAGTCGAGGGTCAGGCGCGGCGTCAGGCCGCTGCCGGGTCAAGACGTTCGCGGCTCAGTCTACGGGTGAGCCCGAGGCGCGACCCAGGGGCGGCGCCCACTCCGGACGCCACTCAACCACCACCGTGTGTGCCAGGCGATCATGCCAGGTGCGATACACGGGGGCGTCGAAGAATAAGGCCAGTTGTCCGAGCACGTGGAACAGCACGAGGCCCAGCCCCACGGCACCGGCCACCTGGGTGGGCACCACGAGGTCACCGCCGATGAACATGACCGCCGCGGCGGCCGGCAGTGCGCTGCGCCGCAGCACGGTCAGCACGCCGAGGCGCGAGTCGGGTCCGTTCGCGTCGTGCACGGGTGCGACGCGCAATCCCATGAGCCGCTTGCCCGGGGTGAAGCCGGTCAACGCAAGCGGGAGCAGCATCGCGGCGCCCAGCAGCCCCAGGATCAATGTC
>JAUNTT010000031.1:20637-21566 GCA_030538555.1 Micrococcus sp. | reverse complement strand
CGGAGTGTAGGGCTGGGACATTACCCACCCGGGAGCGTGCGGTTGGGACATTACCCACCCCGGAGCGCGGGACGGGAGGACCGGCTCTTACGCTGCCGGGACGGTCTGGTTCTTGGCGACGACGGTCAGCCCCGACTCCGTGACAGTGAAGCCGCGAGCCTCATCCTCGGCGCGGTCGAAGCCGATGCGCACCCCCGGGGGCACGATGACGTTCTTGTCCAGAATCGCGTGTCGGACATGTGCGCCCTCGCCCACGACCACCGAGTCCAGCAGCACGCACTGTTCGACCCACGCGTCATTGCCGATCCGGCAGTCGGTGGAGACCACGGACTTGCCGACCGTACCGCCGGAGATCACCACGCCCTGGGCCAGGATGGAGTCCACGGCCGAGCCGGGACGCATGGTGGCCGAGCGCACGAGCTTGGCCGGCGGGGACACCGACTGACGGGTGTAGAGCGGCCACTCGCGGTTGTAGAGATTGAACGCGGGCCAGGGCTGCACGAGATCGAGGTGGGCCTCGTAGTAGGAGTCGAGCGTGCCGACGTCGCGCCAGTAGTGCGACTTCGAAGAGTCGCCGGGCACCTCGTTGGTGGTGAAGTCATAGACGCCGGCGGCGCCGTCGGCCACAAAGGAGGGAATGATGTCGCCACCCATGTCATGGGCCGAGTCGGGGTTCTCGGCATCCCGGTTCAGCGCCTCGACCAGGGCGTCCGTGTCGAACACGTAGTTGCCCATCGAGGCCAGGAAGGCGTTGGGGTCGTCCGGCAGACCGGGGGTCGAGGCCGGCTTCTCCACGAAGCGCGCGATCCGCTGCGGATCGTCCTGCCGCGTCTCGATGACGCCGAACTGGTTCGCCATGTCCAGCGGCTGACGCACCGCGGCGACCGTGGCCTTGGCCCCGGAGGCGATGTGCTGATCCACCATCTGCT
>JAUNTT010000031.1:8542-20627 GCA_030538555.1 Micrococcus sp. | reverse complement strand
GGGGCCGACCCCCCCGGGGGTTTCGGACCTGGGTGTGGGGGTGGCCGGCCCCCCCCCCCACGACGATGTCCGGGCGGGCATCGCTGATCAGATTCATCGACTGGTAGATGGCATTGGCCGACCCGAGGAACCAGTCCTTGCCGCGGCGCTGCTGCGCGGGCACCGAGGCCACATAGTTGTTCAGCAGCGTGGACAGGCGCCAGGTCTCGGAGATGTGCCGGTCCAGGGAGTGGGACTTGTACTGCGTGAGCACCACGATCTCGCGATAGCGGGAGTTGACGAGATTGGACAGCGCGAAATCGATGAGCCGGTAGGTGCCACCGAACGGGACGGCGGGCTTGGCCCGATCCGCCGTGAGGGGCATGAGCCGCTTGCCCTCGCCACCGGCGAGGACGACCGAGAGGACCTTCTTCTGCGCCATGTCTTCACCCTATCGAGCCGCACCCGCCTCGACTAGGTTGGAGACGTGCGCATCGACATCGTCAGCAAAGAGTTTCCGCCAGCCATCTACGGGGGAGCGGGGGTGCACGTCGCGGAACTGACCCGCGTGCTCGCCGCTCACGCCGAGGTTCACGTCCACGCCTTCGGTGCAGAACGTGACCCCGACTTCCACGGCGCCCGCGTGCGCAGCTACCCGACGCCGGACGGGTTCGACGACGCCAACGGCGCGGTGCAGACCCTGGCCACCGACCTCACGATGCTCGAGGCCTTCGCCGGCACCGATGTCATCCACTCCCACACGTGGTACGCGAACATGGCCGGCCACCTCGGGGCGCTGCTCCACGACGTGCCTCATGTGCTCTCCGCCCACTCGCTCGAACCGCTGCGCCCCTGGAAGGCCGAGCAGCTCGGCGGCGGCTACCGCGTGTCCTCGTGGGCCGAGTCCACGGCCTACCACGCTGCCGATGCGGTGATCGCGGTCTCCGAGGGCATGCGCCGCGACATCCTCAAGGTCTATCCGGGCATCGACCCGGACCGCGTGCACACCGTGCACAACGGGATCGACACACAGCTCTGGACGCCGCAGTCGGGCACGGATGCCCTCGCCCGCCACGGGATCGACCCGTCGAAGCCGTCCGTGGCTTTCGTGGGGCGGATCACGCGGCAGAAGGGCGTGCCTCTGCTACTCCGCGCGGCCCTGCAGCTGCCGCCCGAGGTCCAGCTGGTGCTGTGCGTCGGCGCCCCGGACACCCCCGAGCTGGCCCAGGAGGTCTCCGAGCTGATCGCCGAGCTGCGCGCCCAGCGCGAGGGCGTGTTCGTGATCGAGGGCATGCTCCCGCGTCAGGACGTCACGGAGATCCTCTCCCAGGCGACCGTGTTCGCGTGCCCGTCCATCTACGAGCCGCTGGGCATCGTGAATCTCGAGGCGATGGCCTGCGGCACCGCCGTGGTGGCCTCCGCCGTGGGCGGGATCCCCGAGGTGATCGACCACGAGACCACCGGGCTGCTGGTCCCCATGGAGCAGCTCGACGACGGCACGGGAACCCCCGCCGACGAGCAGGGATTCGTGGACGACTTTGCCGCCGCGCTCACCCGGGTCCTCGAGGATCCGGAGCGTGCACGCTCGATGGGCGAGGCGGGCCGGCGTCGGGCCATGGAGTATTTCTCGTGGGAGGCGATCGCCGAGCGCACCCTCGAGGTCTATCGCGCGATCCAGCGCTGAGCGCCGGCCGCCGGCTCCGACAGCGATGGCCGGGACCCTGCTGGGGTCCCGGCCATCAGCGCGTGCGGGGCGGGGCTCAGCCCTGCCGTGCCTCGCGGGCGGCCTTCTTGGCCTGGGCCCGCAGGACCCGCTCGTCCTGCGGAGCCTCACCGGAGGCGCGCAGGCGCTCGTAGTGGGCGTGCGCCTCCTCCTGGCGCTCGTGCTCCGCGGTGGTCACCAGCTCCATGCGCAGATGCTCCTGCTCCAGGCCGAAGGCCTCCACGAGCTCGAGCGCGAAGGGCTGGAGTCGCTCGGCGAGGCGGTTAATGTAGCCGCGCAGCGAGCGGGCCCGCTGGCTGGAGAGCCGGCCATGGGCGACGAACCAGCCCAGATCGTCCTCGATCAGCCGCAGGGCGAACAGATTGCGCAGCCACGTCATCACCGTGACTGTCTGCTCGTCCTCGAGACCGTCGAGCACACGGGTGAAGGCCTCCCACTGCAGCAGCTCGCCGTGATTGCGTGCCACCTCGATCAGCTCATGCTGACGCGAGTTGAACGCCGCGGCCTGCTCGGCCTGCGAGGCCGAGCGCACGGCGGCCAGCGTGCCGGCGATGTCGGCGGTCTTGGTGCGCACCCGCTCGGTGAGCAGCATCTGCTGGACCTCCGGGTCCTTGAACCAGTTCGCCGACCGCCGCTCGGAGCCACCGTCGGAGACTGCCTGGACTACCTTGTGCAGCCCGGCCCGGTGCAGCGCATCCGAGGCGGCGGCCGAGACGTACCGGGACACGGCCCCCACATTGAGGCGGCCGAACTCCTTCGAGTAGTCCGTGAGCAGTCGCTTGCCCACCAGCTGCAACAGCACGTTGTTGTCGCCCTCGAAGGTGACGTAGATGTCCAGGTCGGCCCGCAGCTGGGTGATGCGGTTTCGCGCCATGAACCCGGCTCCGCCGCACGCTTCGCGGGTCTCCTGCAGCGTGTCCAGGGCGTTCCAGGTGGTCAGCGGCTTGATGGCCGCGGCAATGGTCTCCAGCTCCTGGCGGCCCTCGTCGTTGTCCGCGCGCCCGGAGAACACGTCGTCGAACTTCTCGAGCACCTCATTGGCCGAGAACGCGTCCGCGTAGGTGCGGGCCAGGCGGTCGATCAGACGGCGCTGATGGTTCTGGTAGTCCATCAGCACCTCTTCACGCTCCGGGTCCGAGGCGTTGAACTGGCGGCGCTGGTGTCCGTAGGTGATGGCGCCCTGCAACCCGATGAAGGACGCCGTGGCGGCCGAGAGTGAGAGGGACACGCGGCCCTGGACCAGTGTGCCAAGCATCGTGAAGAAGCGTCGACCCGGTGAGGCGATGGGGGAGGAGTAGGTGCCGTCCTCGGCGACATCCCCGTAGCGGTTAAGCAGGTGGGTGCGCGGCACCCGCACCTGGGTGAAGTACAGCCGTCCATTGTCGATGCCGTTCAGCCCGCCCTTGAGCCCGTCGTCCTCGCCGCCGACGCCGGGCAGGAACGCATTGTCCTCATCCCGGATCGGCACGTAGAAGCAGTGCACGCCGTGGTTCACGCCCTGAGTGATGAGCTGAGCGAACACCGTGGCCGCCTTGCCGTGCAGGGCCGCGTTGCCCAAGTAGTCCTTCCACGCGCCCTTGAACGGGGTGTGGATGACGAACTCCTGGGTGTCGGGGTCATAGGTGGCCGTGGTGCCGATCGAGGACACATCCGAGCCGTGGCCGATCTCCGTCATGGCGAAGGCGCCCGGGGTGGAGAGATCGAGGGCACCGGGCAGCCAGGCACGGTGGTGCTCGTCGGTGCCCAGGTGCAGGATCGCGGCCGCGAAGAGGCCCCACTGCACACCGGACTTGATCTGCAGGGACGGGTCGGCGGTAACGAGATCGGCGAAGCCGGCCAGGTTGCCGCCGTGATTGTCCGCGCCGCCGAACTCGGTGGGGAAGGCCCGGTGCACGGCACCGGCCTCCACCAGGATCTTGAGCTGGTCCATGACCCGCTCGCGGTGGGCGTCCATGCCCAGCAGAGGGTCGCGATGCAGGGCGGGATCCTTCGCCAGGGCCCGAGCCTCACGGCGCTCGGCGGCCCAGCGGCCCAGCAGCGCGTCCTCGAGGGCGGCGGAGTCCAGCGAGCCCGCCTGCGGCTGCTCGGGGGCGATCTCGGCGACGTCCTGGGGGACGCCATCGTGGGTATGGTCGACGGTCTCGGTGCTCATGCGCGCACGTCCTTTCGCGGGGGCGGGGTCTTACGCCGGCTCGTGAGCGCGGCGGATCTCGACGAGGGAGTCGTGGAGGGAGGGATCGGAGGGTGGGACGACGTCGGCGTCGCGGCGGGGCACGGTGCCCAGCGGTCCGGCGATCAGCCACGCGGTGATCTGCTCGGCCATCTGGTCCGGGTCCAGCCGAGAGCGCAGGTGCGGCGCGGCCAGCCATGCCTCGCCGGCGGAGCGGACCAGCCCGGTGGCCGCGGCCGGCCAGAGGGCCACGAGGTCGGCGTGCTCGCCGGCGCTGTGCCCGTGGCGCTGGAGGTAGTCCTGCACGCGCTGTTCCAGCACCGCGTGAATGCGGCCGAAGAACCCGTGGAGTTCGCCGCTGGGGTCCTCGCGCAGGACCGGGTCGGTTGCTGCGGGGGCGAGCGCGAAGGCATAGACCTGGGGTGAGGAGGCCGCGAAGTGCAGGTAGGTGGCCACCATGCGCTGCAGCATCTGCCAGGGCTGGGGCGCGGTGTCCGAGTGCGCCGCGCTGTCCTCGAGGCTGGCCAGCAGCCGACGTTCGAGCAGGGCCACCGCCTCGTCCGAGACGGCGGCCTGCAGTCCCGCCTTGTCCTTGAAGTAGCGGTAGAACACGGACTTGGAGGTTCCGGCGTGGGCCGCGATCTCTTCCATCGAGACATCGGGTCCGAGATCATGGACGGCGTCACGGGTGGCGCGCAGCAGCTCGTGACGCCGTGCGCGGCGGTGGTCGTCCCACCGAGCGTGGCGGCCGTCCCGGAGCGGCTGAGTGACTGGCTTCACGGGACGTAGCGTATCAGGTACCCTACGTTGCAGTAACAAGAACCGATCTGGCCCCTGAGGGAGCGTCTGCGGCCCCGCGCCGCGGTCCCTCTCGCCCCCTGCACCGCAGGGCGGCGCCCGCCCCGCATGAAGGAGAGTGCGCAGTGAGCACCACGTCGAACACCGAGACCCGTCGCCCCGCCATCGCGGGAGGCCAGCTGCGTCCCGCCGTCGTCGTGGGCGGCAACCGCACCCCCTTCGCCCGCGCCCACACGGCCTACACGAACGCCAGCAACCAGGACATGCTGACCGCCGCCATCGACGGCCTGGTGGCGCGCTATGGCCTCCAGGGTGAGCGACTGGGCCAGGTGGCCGCCGGTGCCGTGCTGAAGCACCCCCGCAACTTCAACCTGACCCGCGAGTCCGTCCTCGGCTCCGCGCTGTCCTCCGACACGCCCGCCATGGATCTGCAGGTCGCGTGCGCCACGGGCCTCGAGGCCCTGGGCATTCTCGCGAACAAGATCCGGCTCGGCCAGATCGACTCCGCCATCGGCGGCGGTGTGGACTCCATCTCCGACTCGCCCGTGTCCGTCTCGGACGGCCTGCGCCGCGTGCTCTTCCAGCTCAATGCCGCCAAGACGGTCAAGGATCGGCTCAAGGCCGTGACCGGCCTGCGCCCCGGACAGTTCGTGCCGGAGCCGGCGGGAGCCAACGAGCCGCGCACCGGGCTGTCCATGGGCGAGCACCAGGCCCTCACCACGCAGCGCTGGGGCATCACCCGCCAGGCCCAGGACGAGCTCGCCGCCGCCAGCCACAACAACCTGGCCGCGGCCTACGAGTCCGGCTACTTCGATGACCTGATGACCCCGTTCCGCGGCCTCACTCAGGACAACAACCTGCGCCCGGGCTCCACGGTGGAGAAGCTGGGCGGGCTCAAGCCGGCCTTCGGTCGTCACCTCGGTGCGGAGGCCACCATGACCGCCGCCAACTCCACTCCGCTGACCGACGGCGCCTCGGCTGTGCTGCTTTCGAGCGAGCAGTGGGCCGACGAGCACCATCTCGAGGTGCTCGCCGAGATCGTGGACACCGAGATTGCCGCCGTGGACTTCGTCGACGGCGACGAGGGCCTGCTCATGGCACCGGCCTACGCCGTTCCCCGCCTGCTGGACCGTCACGGCCTGAGCCTGGAGGACCTGGACTTCGTCGAGATCCACGAGGCCTTCGCCGGGACCGTGCTCGCCACCCTCAAGGCGTGGGAAGACGAGGAGTTCTGCCGCGAGCGTCTCGGCCTCGCCGGCGCCCTGGGCTCTGTGGACCGCGCCAAGCTCAATGTGCACGGCTCCTCGCTGGCCGCGGGCCACCCCTTCGCCGCCACGGGCGGGCGCATCGTGGCCCTGCTGTCCAAGATGCTGCACGAGAAGGGCGAGGGTTCCCTCGGCCTCATCTCCGTGTGCGCCGCCGGCGGTCAGGGCGTCGTCGCCCTGCTGCGTGGCCGCTGACCCTCACACGATTAGGAGAACTCTGCGCGATGTCCGATCGCTACACCTCATTCGTCAACACCCCCGTGGGCAAGAAGCTCAGCACGGTGCTCGGTCTGCCTCAGCCTGTGCGGTTGCGGCGCCACCAGCCCGGTGATGCCCTGATCGAGGCCCCGGTGCTCGTGCTGGGCACCACCGACGCCGCCCGAGCCCTGCGCGCGCACCTCGCCGAGGAGGGCGTCGAGATCCGTGAGACCCACGCCGAGGGACAGCGCCTCGGCGCGGTCATCGCGTGCTTTGACGCGGTCACCCACCCGGATCAGCTGGGCCCGATCGCCCTCGAGCTCGGCCAGACGCTGCGTTCCCTGGGCTCGAGCGCGCGCGTGATCACCGTCCACCGCGCCGCCGAGGAGGCCACGGATCCGGCCGAACGGGCCGCGCGTCAGGGCGTGACGGGTCTGACCCGCTCGCTCGCCCACGAGATGCGCCGCGGGGGCACCGCCAACGGCGTCGTGCTCGCGGGCCAGGTCTCCGCGGACGCACCGTCTGTGGTGGGCGCGGTGCGCTTCCTGCTCTCGGGCCGCTCGGCCTATGTGTCTGGGCAGTTCCTCACCGTCTCCAGCGAGGCCGGTGCCGCACCGGGCCAGGTCGAACGTCCACTCGATGGCAAGGTGGCCGTGGTCACCGGTGCCGCGCGCGGCATCGGTGAGGCGATCTCCCGCACGTTGGCCCGCGATGGCGCCACGGTCATCGGCGTGGACGTGCCCGGGGCCGGCGACGCCCTGAGCGCGGTCGTCAATCGCGTCGGCGGCACCGCCCTGGCCCTGGACATCACGGCCGACGACGCCGGCTCGCGCATCGTCGAGCACGCCCGGCGCCACTATGGTCGCCTGGACATCGTCGTGCACAACGCCGGCATCACGCGGGACAAGCTGCTGGCCAACATGGACGCCGCCCGCTGGGACGCGGTGCTGACGGTGAACACTACGGCTCAGCTGCGCATGAACGAGGCATTCCTGTCCGAGGACTGCGCCGACGTCGTCGGGGAGGGACTGCGCATCGCCACCCTCGCCTCGACCTCGGGCATTGCGGGCAATCGCGGCCAGACCAACTATGCGGCCTCGAAGTCCGGCGTCATGGGCATGGTCGCGGCGAGCGCACCGATGCTCGCCCAGCGTGGCGGCTCGATCAACGCGGTGGCTCCCGGCTTCATCGAGACGGAGATGACCGCCAAGATCCCGCTGGTCACCCGCGAGGTGGGCCGCCGGATCAATTCCCTGAACCAGGGCGGCCAGCCCGTGGACGTGGCCGAGGCCATCGGCTTCCTCGTCTCGGATGCCGCCGGCGGCATCAACGGCACCACGTTGCGCGTGTGCGGGCAGGCGGTGATGGGCGCATGAGCGAGACCGTCCTTGACACCATGCCCGCGCTGGCCGGCATCTACGCCGCCACGGCAGGCCAGGGCGTGCGAGAGCGCGCCAGCAAGCTCGCCCAGCGCTCGTCCCGTCGTTCGCGCCAGTTGCCCGCGACCACGCTGCGCGTGCGGGGACACCGGATCTCTGCGTCCTCGTTGGCCGCCTACCGCGAGCTGCTCGGCGACGGCACGCCCGAGTCTCTGCCGTCGGTGCTTGTGCACATCGAGGCCTTCCCGTTGGCGATGAAGCTCATGGCCACCCCGGAGTTCCCGCTGCCGCTATGGGGCATGGTGCACCTGTCCAATGAGGTCATCCATCACCACCCCGTGCCGGTCGAGACGCCGCTGGACATGACGGCGGCAGCCACCGCGCTGGTGCCCCACCACGCCGGCACCGCCGTGGACATGGTCGTCACCGTGTGCGACACCGCCACCGGTGTGCTGCTGTGGGAGGGCATGTCCCGCTACCTCGCCAAGGGCGTCCGGCTCAGCTCGGAGCGCGTGGAGCGCGAGGCCCGCGAGGACGTCGACCCGGGCACGATGACGGCCCAGTGGCGCCTGGGTGCCGGCGCGGGACGGCGCTATGCCGCGGTCTCGGGCGACTACAACCCGATCCACCTCAGCGGGCTCAGCGCAAAGGCGCTGGGCATGAGGGGGGCGATCGCCCACGGCATGTTCCTGGCCGCCCGGATGCTCGCCCACCGCGAGCCGGTGCGCGCAGGTCACCGCTGGGGCATCGAGTTCCAGGCACCCGTCACCCTGCCGGCCACCGTGTCGCTGAGCTACACGCGCACGCCCCAGCGTGGCTTCCGGGTCACGGGCTTCCACGCTCGCGCACAGCGCGTGCACTTCACGGGCTGGATGGACCCACTGGACTGAGGGCCTCCAGAATCCTGGCCACATGGGCGTCCCACGTGAAGGCGCGCGCGTGCTCGGGCGCGCGGGCCGCCCAGTCGGCGAGCTGCCCTGAGTGATCCCGCGCCGTGTCCTCCACCACCTCGCTCAGGGCGCGGGCCCAGGCGGCCGCCGTGTTCGGCGCGATCAACCGCCCGGTGGCGCCGTCGGCGACGCTGTGTTGCAGGCCGCCCGCGCGATGCGCCAGCACCGGGGTGCCGCAGGCCTGCGCCTCCGCGGCCACAAGTCCGAAGGTCTCCGAGAAGCTGGGCATGGCCACCACATCGGCACCGCGGTAGAGCGCCGCCAGCTCGTGCCGGGGCACGGGTGCGCTGACACTCACGCGGTTCCCGACGCCGGACTGCTCGATGAGCGCGTCGACGTCGTAGTCCTGCGCACCGGAGGTGGCGCCGCACAGGTGCAGCTCGAGCCGGGCTGCCAGGTCCGGGCGTTCTCGCTGGATGATCCCGACCGCCTCGATCAGCACGTGCGCCCCCTTATGGCGCTGCAGGCGACCGGCATAGAGCACACGCAGACCCTCGCCGGCCAGGCGTCCGGGCCACACGGCCGGTCCCTCGACGGTGAACACCTCATGGTCCACCCCGGGGGCGCTGATCACGGTCCGGCGCGGGTCCACGCCGAGCACTCGCTGCATCTCGGCGGCCTCGGTGCTCGTGTTGACGACCAGGGCGTCCACCGCCGTAGCGATCTCGGCCTCGACCCCGCGCCGCTGGGTGGATTCCTGCTGGTCCCGGTCCTGGGCCGTCTTGGACGCGGCGGTGGTGTGGAAGCTCTGCAGCCACGGGACACCGGACGCCCGGGCCAGGTGTTGTGCGGCCGCGCCGGAGAGCCAGTAGTGCCCGTGGACGGCCAGCAGGCGCGGTGGCCTGCCATCGGCGGCACGCCGTGCGGCGCGGTGCTGCGTGAACCACTGCACACTGGCGCGGGCGAACTCATGGCGGGCGTCGGTCAGCGCCGCCGTGCCGCTGGCATCGAGGGCCCCGGCGGGCAGCTCGACGAGGAGCGGTGTGATGCCCCCGCGCTGCAGTGCCGTCCAGTCCTTGACGTGGACGGCGTCGTCGGGGGAGCGGGTGAGCACCACGGCCCGGATGCCGCGCTCGGCGTAGGCGGCCGCGCTCTGAGCAACCACCGTGTTCAGACCCCCGGCGTCGCCGGTGCCGGGCTGGGCGGCAGGGTGGGTGTGGAAGCTGATCAGCAGAATCTCGGGAGCCGGCGCACTCACCTCGGCGTGGACGGCGTCGAAGAGCTCGCCCACCTCCGCCATGCCCGCGAGGTCCTCGACGTGGACCACGCGGCCATCGGCGTCCCCGAGCGGCACCGTCCAGTTGGGGTAATGGTCCTGGGTCGTGCCCGGCTGATTCTGGATGCGGCGCTCCCCGACGGCGTCGACGAGCGCGACCTGATGCAGGGCAGCGGGGCGCTGCGCCATAAAGCGGTGCAAGGCCGTGACCTGCGTGGCCATCGGATCCTGAGCCGTGACGGAGGCGGCGGCGCGGAAGGACTCCACGGTGGCCTCATGCGTGGCGCGCTCCGCCGCGGCATCACCGGTGAGGAGCCCGAGGCGTTCGCGCAGATCGAGGTGAACACCCTCGAGGTAGCCGGCGGTGGGCGGCAGATCGTGGGTATTCACGGCCGCCAGCGCGAGTCGCCGGGTGCTCAGCGGGTCCACGGGGCCGTGCTCATCGGCATCGAACCAGAGGATGTCCGTGCCGAGGATGCCGGCCTCCGCCAGGCGCTGCTGCACCCACGGCTCGAAGGTGCCCAGATCCTCGCCGAT
This sequence comes from Micrococcus sp., assembly GCA_030538555.1. Lineage (GTDB taxonomy): Bacteria > Actinomycetota > Actinomycetes > Actinomycetales > Micrococcaceae > Micrococcus. The sequence continues at coordinate 10,412 of JAUNTT010000031.1, read as the reverse complement.
GACCACGGTGCCCCAGCGGTGCGCCTCAATGAGCAGGGTCGCGAGCATCGCGTCGTGGTCATAGCGGACGTAGGCACCGTTCTGCGGTCCGGAGCTCACCGGCACCCACCACAGGCGGAAGAGGCCGAGGACGTGGTCGATGCGCACGCCGCCGGCATGGCGCATCACGGCGGCGAACATGGAGCGCAGACCGGCATAGCCCTGCTCGGCGAGCACGCGGGGATGCCACGGGTGCTGGGACCAGTCCTGGCCGAGCTGGTTGTACATGTCCGGCGGGGCGCCCACGGACATGTCCTCCACCAGTTGCTCGCCCAGCAGGGCGTGATCGGCGGCCAACCGGTCCGCACCCACCGCGAGGTCCACCATCAGGCCCAGCCGCATGCCGGCCTGGCGGGCCCGGGCCTGCGCTGCCGCCAGTTGTTCCTGGGCGATCCACTGGCACCACTGGTGGAAGCGAGCCTCCTCGCGCGTGTCTCGATCGCAGCGGCGCGCGCTCCAGGCCGCGAAGGCTGCGAGTTCGCTTCCCTCGCGTCGGCAGAAGTCCTCGAACTGCTGGGCTCGCTCCGGGCTACGGGGCACCGCGAAGACCTCGCGCAGGGCGCTGCGCTGGAGCGCGGCGGAGGCGGCGCGGTCGATGGGTCCACCCTCCTCCACGGCGCGTTGCACGCGGCGCGCCGCATCGTCCAGCGCGTCGCGCCGCGGAGCGGGCAGCTTGGCGTACTCGGCGATGTCGGAGACGCGGATGGCCTGCGTGGTGACGAAGCGACGTGAGACGGGGGAGTACGGCGAATCCAAGGGGGTAACGGCGGGATCCACGGCGTGCAGGGGATTGAGCAGGACGAAGTCCGCCCCGTGCGCGGCGGCGACGGAGGCGAGCGCGCCGGCGTCGTGGAGGTCGCCGATGCCCCAGGACTGGCGCGAGGTCAGCGAGTACAGCTGCACGGCCACGCCCCAGCCGCGCTGGGCGAGGAACGGGTCCGCGGTGGTCAGTCGGCGGGGGGCGTGAAGGAGGGTGGCCACATGGTCCCCGGCCGGGGTGGTCACGCGCAGCCGATGCACGCCGATGGCCAGATCATCGGGCAGGCTCAGGCGTACGCGGCAGAGGCGGCGCCCGTCCAGGTCGCGGCGCTCGAGCACCATCGCCTCGCGTTCATCAGCATTATCGGGCAGCTCGAGCGGTTCCCACGTCGTCTCGCCCTCGCGCTGCACGGCCAGCTCGGCGGGAGCACCCTCCTCGAGGCGCAGGTGCACGCTCGCGTGGGGGCCTGCCCACGAGGTGAGGGTCGGATCCACGGGGCGAGCCCACCGCTCGGACTCCACCGCCTCCACGGCGGTGGTCAGTGCGTCGGCGTCGTCGGGATCCACGCTCACCCCCAGGGCGTCGAGGATGCGCACGAGCACCTCGGCGGCGACCTGGCGATCCTCCCCGTTCTGGTCCTGATAGTGGGGCTGGATGCCATGGGCCTCGGCGAGATCGAGCAGCAGGGACGCGGCGCGGGCAGTGCTCACGAGGAAGGGCCTTTCTCACCGGGGCAGCGGGGCCCGGCTGGGCCTCCGGGGTCCACTGTAGGGCGGAAGACGACACAGGCCCCGGTCTCGTGCACCGCGTCGCACTCTCGGGGGGGCACCGTCCCGTAGGCACGCTCCCGGGTGGGCACCGTCCCGCATTCCGCGAAATAAGGGACATTGCCCACCACGGAGCGAGGGGGAGGGGCGGGGCGCAACCCACCACCCAGCGACACGGACTGGGTCCGGGAACGACACAGGCCCCGGTCTCGTGTACCGCGTCGCACTCTCGGGGGGGCACCGTCCCGCAGGCACGCTCCCGGGTGGGCACCGTCCCGCATTCCGCGAAATAAGGGACATTGCC
>JAUNTT010000031.1:0-8442 GCA_030538555.1 Micrococcus sp. | reverse complement strand
CAACCCACCACCCAGCGACACGGACTGGGTCCGGGAACGACACAGGCCCCGGTCTTCAACGACCGGGGCCTGTGTCTGGATGAGCAGTGCGCGAGGGGGGACTTGAACCCCCACGCCCTTATCGGGCACAGCGACCTCAACGCTGCGCGTCTACCAATTCCGCCACTCGCGCTCATCACGCGACGCTCACGGGCCGGAATCCCGCGGAAATCCGTGGATTCATGCGCCGTTCGCATCGTGGCCTTGAGAAGGCAACTCGGAGAGCGTAGCACGGGCTGACCCGGGTAGCCTAATCAGCATGGCTGAGCACCCGGAGCACCCCGCAGTGACCACCCCGGACGCCCCCGAGGCGGCCGACGTCGTACGCATCTGCCGCGATCTGATCCGCATCGACACGACCAATCGGGGCGGCAATGTTTCGGTCGGCGAGCCGGAGGCCGCGCAACTGTGCGCCGAGCTGATGCGGGAGGCCGGCATGGAGCCCCGGTTCTTCGAGTCCTCGCCCGGCCGCGTGTCCGTCATCGGCCATCTGCCCGGCTGGGACGACGACGCCGACGGGCTGATTCTGCACGGCCACCTCGACGTCGTGCCGGCCCAGCCCGAGGAGTGGAGCGTGGACCCCTTTGGCGCCGAGGTCAAGGACGGGATGATCTGGGGCCGCGGCGCGGTGGACATGAAGGGCATGGACGCGATGATCCTCTCCGTGCTGCTGCATCTGCGCCGCTCGGGCACCCGGCCGCGGCGCCCCCTCACCGTCGCGTTCTTCGCCGATGAGGAAGCCGGCGGCGTGTATGGCGCTCGCTGGATCGTGGACCATCACCCGGAGGTCTTCGCCGGCTGCACCGAGGCCATCAGCGAGGTCGGTGGTTTCTCGACCGAGATCGGTGAGCGTCGGGCCTATCTCGTGCAGACCGCGGAGAAGGGCCTGGCCTGGCTGAACCTGGAGGCCCAGGCCCGCCCGGGCCACGGCTCGGCACCCCATCCGGACAACGCCGTGACCCGCATGGCCGGCGCTCTGCAGCGCATCGGCGAGCATGAGTGGCCGCTGACCTACACCAAGACCACCCGCGCCCTGCTCGAGCAGGTGGCGGAGCTGACGGGCACCACCTTCGATGAGGCGGACCCGACGCCGCAGCTCGAGGCACTGGGACAGGCGCGGTCCTGGGTGGCGGGCACGCTGCGCACCTCTTCCAACCCGACGGGCATGACCGCCGGCTACAAGCACAACGTCATCCCCTCGACCGCCCACGGCACCGTGGACGCACGCCTGCTGCCCGGCAGCGAGGAGGAGGCGATGGACACGTTGCGCGCCCTGGCCGGCGAGCACGTCACCCTCAGCCCCGAGCACCAGGACATCGCGCTGGAGACCCCCTTCTCCGGTGACCTCGTGGAGCTCATGGTCCAGGCCTTGGGGGAGGAGGACCCGGAGGCCACCGTGCTGCCCTTCATGCTCGGCGGCGGCACGGACAACAAGTCGCTCGCCCGGCTGGGCATCACCGGCTACGGCTTCTCACCGCTGCGCCTTCCCCCGGAGCTCGAGTTCACGTCCCTCTTCCATGGTATTGACGAGCGGGTCCCGATCGACGCCCTCGAGTTCGGCTGCCGGGTGCTGCATCGGATGCTCGAGCCGCGCTGACCCAGGGCCTCCGCCGCAGATCTGGCCCCCGCGTGGCGGGCGGGGGTACGGTGGCTCCATGAGCACTGATCCGCGCGTTGCCCTCGAGGCCCTGCAGGCCGCCCTCAACGAACATCTCGTCGCCGCGCAGAACAGTCGCGGTGAGGATGACCCGGTCGTCGAGAGCGCGTTCTTCGGCATTGCCGACGCCTTCGAGGCCTACGAGGACGCCCTCTACGCCGCCACCGGTGAGGTCACGCCGCTCGACGTGTTTGACGATGAGGACGAGGACCTCGACGACGACTGAGCCGCGTCCCCGACCGGGGACACCCGTGACGTAGAGTGAGCCCCCGTGAGTTGGATCGAAGCAATCATCCTCGGCCTCGTCCAGGGCCTGACCGAGTTCCTCCCGGTCTCGTCCTCGGCGCACCTGCGCATCGTGGGCGAGTTCCTGCCCTCCGCGAAGGACCCGGGCGCCGCGTTCACCGCCATCACGCAGATCGGCACCGAACTGGCCGTGCTGATCTACTTCTGGAAGGACATCACGCGCATCATCACGCAGTGGTGCCGTGCTGTCGTCGGGAAGATCCCGCACAGCGATCCTGATGCCCGCATGGGCTGGCTCATCATCGTCGGCTCCCTGCCGATCGCCATCTTCGGCCTGCTGCTCGAGGACTGGATCGACACGGAGTTCCGCTCGCTGTGGATCACCGCCTCGATGCTGTTCGTCTTTGCCCTGCTGCTCGCCGCGGCGGACAAGTACGGCTCGCAACGCAAGTCCATCCGTGAGCTCAGCGTGCGCGACGGCATTCTCTACGGCCTCGCGCAGAGCCTGGCCCTGGTCCCCGGCGTCTCCCGCTCCGGCGGCACCATCACCGCCGGACTGGCCATGGGCTACACCCGCGAGGCCGCCGCGCGCTACGCCTTCCTGCTCGCAGTGCCCGCCGTCTTCGCCTCCGGCTTCTACAAGCTCTTCCGGGCGATGGGCGATCCGACGCAGGGCCCCTACGGCATGGGGGAGACCTTCGTGGCCACGGTGGTGGCCTTCGCGGTCGGCTACGCCGTCATTGCCTGGCTCATGCGCTTCATCACGAACAACTCGTTCATGATCTTCGTCTGGTACCGCATCGCCCTGGCCATCGGCCTGTTCATCCTGCTCTCGGTCGGCATCATCAACGCCTGAGCCGGTCTCAGCGGCCGACCCCGGGCGCGGATCACGTCCGCGCCGCACCCCCGTCTGCCCTACGCGAGAGGACACCGCCATGCAGTCCTGGACTGCCCACGAGCTGCCCGCGCTGCCCGTCCATGAGGACACCCTGCAACTCTTCGACACGGCCACGGGGCAGCTCGTCCATCCCCAGCACCCGTCAGCGTCGGCGAGTCTCTATGTCTGCGGCATCACCCCCTACGACGCCACCCACCTGGGCCACGCCAACACCTACGTGGGCTTCGATCTGTTGGTGCGTTACTGGCGCGGGGCCGGGCTCACGGTCACCTACACCCAGAACGTCACCGACGTGGACGACCCGTTGCTCGAGCGGGCCGACGCCACCGGGCAGGACTGGCGCGAGCTGGCTGACGAGCAGACCGAACTGTTCCGCTCGGACATGCACGCCCTGAATGTCCTGCCTCCGGACCACTACCTCTCCGTGAGCGAGTCCATGGACTCGATTGAGCGCGACGTCGCCGAGCTGCTCGACGCCGGCCTGGCCTATCCGGTGCCCACGCCTCAGGCGCCCGAGGGCGACGACCTCTACTTCGATCTGCGCGCCGCCGAACAGCGCGGCGGCTGGCAGCTCGGCTCCATCGGTGCGCACACGAGTGCTGAGATGGCGGAGATCTTCCCCCAGCGCGGTGGCGATCCGCAGCGGGCAGGCAAGCGAGACCCGCTCGATCCGCTGCTGTGGCGCGCCCACCGGGCGGGGGAGCCCCGGTGGAGCTCGCCGCGACTGGGCCCGGGGCGACCGGGCTGGCACATCGAGTGCTGCTCGATTGCCCGCGACACCCTGCCCGCCCCCTTCACCGTGCAGGGCGGTGGCTCGGACCTGCGCTTTCCGCATCACGAGTTCTCCGCCGCCCACGCCGAGGCCCTCACCGGCCAGCCGATGGCCCACGTCTACGTGCACTCCGGCATGGTCGCGATGGACGGCGAGAAGATGTCCAAGTCCCTGGGCAATCTGGAGCTCGTCTCTCGCCTCACCGCCGCCGGCGTCGACCCGATGACGGTGCGCACACTGCTCACCGGCCAGCACTACCGCAGCGACTGGGACTACCGCCCCGAGCTGGTGGAGCAGGCCCGGACGCGCCGCGAACGCTGGCAGAGCGCACTGGAACGCGAGACCAGCGGGGACGGTGCTGCCGTGCACGCCGGTGTGGTCGCCGCGCTCTCCCGCGATCTCGACGCCCCGGCCGCGCAGGCCATCCTCGACGACTGGGCTCAGCAGGCGCTGTCGCGCGAGGCGACAGCGCCGACTGCCGGCCCGGCGTCGTCGGAATCGGGGAATCGCGATGTCACCACCGTGCGCGTCGCCGATGTCGCCGCGGGCCTGCTCGGCATCACGCTCTAGCCGAGGGGCTCAGCTCTCCCGACGCCCGCGCAGGTAGCGCTCGAACTCGCGCGCGATGGCATCGCCGGAGGCCTCCGGAAGCTCCTGAGCGTCAGCCGCCTGCTCGAGCTGGGCGACATAGGCCGCCACATCGGTGTCCTCGCTGGCCACCTCGTCCACGCTGCGCTCCCACGCCTCGGCTTCGGCCTCCACCTCGAGGGTAGAGACGGGCACGTGCAACACGCCGCGCAACGCCTCGACCAGCCCCAGCAGGGCCTTCGGCGAGGGGAACTGCGCCACGTAGTGCGGCACCGCCCCCCACAGGGACAGCGTCGGCAGACCGGCGCGTGCGGAGGTGTCCGTCACCACACCCACAATCCCCGTGGGTCCCTCATAGGAGGGTCGCTCGGCGTCGAGGGCCACACGAACGTCCACATGGGCCGAGGAGGCGCGCGCCGGGAGGGGACGGGTGTGGGGCACATCGGCGAGCAGCGCGCCCAAGACGATGATCGCGTCCACACCCCAGCCCCGGGCCGCGGTCAGCAGCTCATCGGTGTACGAGCGCCACCGGACGTTGGGCTCCACCCCGGAGCACACGAGCACCCGGAGACCATCGGGCGGTGCCGGTGCCTCCAGCACGGGCGAGCCCTCGGCGTCGAGATGCGCCTCGGAGACGCGCAGCGACGGCCACTCGATGGTGCCCATGCCGTCGGCGTCGCGGCGCACGGTGGGCCGGGTGACCTGGTAGTCGTAGTAGTCGCCGTCGCAGATGGGCGGCAGACCCACCGTCTCCCACTGCTGACACAGCACCTCGAGGGTGCCGGTGGCGGCCTGACCGGCGTCGTTCCAGCCCTCGAAGGCGAGCAGCAGGACGGCCGGCGGCCGCTCTCCGCGCTCCACCTCCGCACAGGTGGCGGTGAGGTAGGCGCGCAGGGGGCCCAGGACCTCATCGAGGCGATCGGCCGCAGCGGGCTCGCCCGCGGGCCAGTGCTCACTGTGTCCATCGTTCATGCTCGCCACACTAGAGGGCGTCGGCCTCGATAGGATGGTTTCATGCCCGCCCCTTCTGAGATCCCGACGTCGGTCGCGGCCGCCACCGCCTCGGCCGCGGGCACCGGCGGCGCCCTGCGCGCCGTGCTCTGGGACATGGACGGCACCCTGATCGACACCGAGCCGGTGTGGAATGCGGTGCAGTCCGCGCTCGTGGCCGACCACGGGGGACAGTGGAGCGAGGAGCTCGCCCATCGCCTGGTCGGTCAGCCCCTCGACGTCGGCGCCCGGCATCTGCAGGAGGCCGGGGTGGAGCTGGGCATCGCCGAGATCATCGAGCACACTATGGGCCATGTCGCCGAGCACGTGCGGCGTGCGGTGCCGTGGCGGCCCGGGGCCCGGGACCTGCTCGAAGCGCAGGCCGCCGCCGGGATTCCCGGGGCGCTGGTGACCATGTCCCACGCCCTGCTCGCCCAGACTCTGGCCGAGCGCGCGCCGCACGGTAGCCTCGGCGTCGTCGTGACCGGGGATCAGGTCCAGCACGGCAAGCCGGACCCGGAGGCCTATCTGCTGGCGCTGCAGCGCCTGGGCCTGCCCAGTGCGCCGGCTGGTCACGCCGCGGACTCCGGACTGCCGGGGCTGCTGGCCATCGAGGACTCACCCGTCGGCGTGCGGGCCGCCCGCGCGGCGGGGCTGCGCACCCTGGGTGTGCCCAGCGTGCTGCCACTGGCGCCGGGAAGCGCCCACGTGCAGTGGGACACCCTCGCCGGGCGCGGGCTCGAGGATCTCGCAGCGGTAGCAGCCGGACGTGACGGCGCCGCGGGTGCGCCGCAGGCGGAGGCCCCGTGAGCGCCCCGGCATCCACCGAGCCCCACACCGCGGTCTCGGGCACGAGTCCGGGCCTGAGCCTAGGCCGGTGGTGGGGCGTTCCCGTCCGGCTCTCGTGGAGCTGGCTGCTCATCGTGGCCGGCATCGTCGCGGTCTTCGGGCCACCGCTGCAGCGGGCCGAGCCCAGCCTGGGGGCGGGCGCCTTCGCTGTCGCTGGCGGCTACGCGCTGATCCTCGCGGTGTCCGTGCTGGTCCACGAACTTGCCCACGCCCTCGTGGGCCGCTGGCACGGACACGCCGCCCAGGAGATCGTGCTGACCCTGTGGGGTGGACACACCCAATTCACCCGCCCCGCTGCCACACCGTCGGGATCGGCCTGGACCGCGGCCGGGGGACCGGCCGCCAATCTGGCGCTGGCCGGGCTCGCCGCGGGCCTGCAGGCGCTGCTCGACCCGGGCGGCGTCGCGGGACTGCTGCTGGGCATGACCGTCACGGCCAATGTCCTGCTCGCCGTGTTCAACATCCTGCCCGGACTCCCCCTGGATGGCGGACGGCTCGTCGAGGCCGGCGTGTGGGCCCAGACCGGGGACCGGCACCGCGGCACCGAGGCCGCCGGCTGGAGTGGCCGGGTCATCGCGGTCGCCTGCATTGCCGCGGTCGCCGTGCCTGGGCTGCTTGGCCTGGCCGGCCTGTCGATCCCGGTCACGGTGCTGGCCATCGCGGTGGGCTTCATGCTGTTCCGTGGCGCTACCGAGGCGGTCGCGGCCGGGCGCTGGGGGCGTCGTGCCCGGCAGCTGCGCCGCGACCAGCTGCTGCTGCCCGCCACCGCCGTGCCGGGTGGCAGCACAGTGGCCGACGCCGCCCAGCTCGCGCAGCGCACCGGCGGTGCGGTCGTGCTCCTCGAGCACAGCCGGCCCGTCGGCGTCGTGGATCTCTCCGCGGCCGAACGGGTGCCCGCCGCCCTGCAGGCCGCCACCCCCGCGGCGGCCATTGCCACCGCGGTGCCCCGCCACGCCGTGCTCGAGGAGTCCACCCTGCCGGCCAGCGGCGCCGAGCTGATCCATCGTCTCGCCGAGCACGACGCCGCCGTGTGGGTTCTGCTCACCGGCGGCACCGTGAGCGGAGTCATCCCTCGTCACGCCGTCTTCGAAGCGCTACGGCGCCACGGCCTGTACACCACCCACACCAAGGAGACGCGTTCTTGATGACCGCACCCACCCCGTCCGACTCCGGCGCGCCCTGGGCCCCGGCCGCGATCTCGGCCACCGCGCAGACCGAACCCGCGGGTGCCGCGGCGCGCCGCGGTCCGCTGCGGGCGGGTCAGCGCGTCCAGATCAAGGACGCCAAGGGACGGTTGAACACCATCACCCTGCTGCCCGGCGGGCAGTTTCACAGCTATCAGGGCGTGCTACGCCACGATGACCTGATCGGCGGGCCGGAGGGCGTGGTCGTGCAGAACTCGTCCGGTCAGGACTACCAGGTGCTGCGCCCGCTGCTCAACGACTTCGTGCTGTCCATGCCGCGCGGGGCCACCGTGGTCTATCCCAAGGACGCCGGGGCGATCGTGCAGCAGGCCGACATCTTCCCCGGGGCCACCGTGGTGGAGGCTGGCGTGGGCTCGGGCGCGCTGTCCATGTCCCTGCTGCGCGCGATCGGCGACGCCGGACGCCTGCACTCCTATGAGCGCCGGGAGGACTTCGCCGAGATTGCGCGCGCCAATGTCGAGTCCTTCTTCGGGGCCGAGCATCCCGGCTGGTCCATCCACGTCGGCGACGCCCAGGAGCGCATGCTCGAGGTCCATGAGGCCCACACCGTGGACCGCGTGGTGCTGGACATGCTCGCCCCCTGGGAGTGCCTCGACGCCGTGGCCACCGTGCTGGCCCCGGGTGGTGTCTGGCTGAACTACGTGGCCACCGCCACCCAGCTCTCCCGCGTGGCCGAGGCCATCCGGGCGTCGGGCAAGTTCACCGCGGTGGAGGCGACCGAGACGCTGGTGCGCGGCTGGCACCTGGATGGACTCGCCGTGCGACCGGACCACCGCATGGTGGCCCACACCGGCTTCCTGCTCACCGCGCGTCGGCTGGCCAGCGGCGAAGAGGCTCTGATGATGAAGAAGCGCGCCAAGGTGTCCGGGTTCTCCGCGGTGGACGTGGAGGCCTGGACCCCCTCGGACGAGTCGCGCTGGACGCCTGAGGCCCTCGGCGAGCGGACGGTGACGGACAAGAAGGCTCGCAAGAACCTCAAGGAGGCCCGACTCACCGCCCGCCGCGCCCGCAATGCCGCCGCCGGGCTGGCCCCGGACCACGCGGGGGCTGCGCCCGCCGGTCAGGAGCCCGACGCCGAGGAGACCTCATGACCGATGCCCAAGCCGAGCTCGAGCGGGTCCGGCTGCAGTTGGACTCCGCCCAGCGCCACGCGAGCGCCCAGTCCCAGGCGCGGCGCACCGCCGAGGCGCGGCGCACC
>JAUNTT010000180.1:539-2892 GCA_030538555.1 Micrococcus sp. | reverse complement strand
GTCAAGCTTGGGCCGTCGGCGGACCGGGACACCGTGCTGGCGATCATGGACAAGGTCGACCCTGACCGTGTGCCGGGTCGGCTCAGCTTCATCACCCGGATGGGTGCGGACCGAATCCGCGACATCCTGCCGGCGCTGCGCACCTCGCTGGGCGAGGAGGCGCGCCGGGTCAGCTGGATCTGCGACCCCATGCACGGCAACACCTTCACCTCGCCCAGCGGCATCAAGACCCGCCGGTTCGAGGACGTCGTGGAGGAGGTCCGCGGCTTCTTCGCCGCCCACGCCGAGGCGGGGACCCACCCCGGCGGCATCCATGTCGAGCTCACCGGCAACGACGTCACCGAGTGCGTCGGCGGCGCCAGCGAGATCGACCTGGCCGACCTGGGGTTGCGCTACGAGACGTTGTGCGACCCGCGGCTGAACCACCAGCAGAGCTTGGAGCTGGCCTTCCTGGTCGCCAAGATGCTCGAGAAGGGCGCGCGCTGACGTGGCCGAGGCGCCAGCCGCTGCCGAGGTCGTCGCCGACCTGCGCTCGGACACCCTGACCCGACCGACCCCCGGTATGCGGTCGGCCATGCTGGATGCCCCGGTGGGCGATGACGTCTATGGGGAAGACCCCACGGTCATCGACCTGGAGCAGCAGGTCGCCGAGCTGCTGGGCCATGAGGCCGCGCTGTTCATGCCCACCGGGTCGATGGCCAACCAGGTCGGGCTGGCGCTGCACGCGAGCCCCGGGGAGGAGATCATCAGCGACCACCTCGCGCACGTCCTGCGGGCCGAGTTGGGAGCCGCCGCCGCGCACTCGGGCATCACCTCCCGCACCTGGGTCGCGGAACGGGGCCTGCTGGATGTCGACACCGCGCTCGCGGTGATGGTGCCCGACGGCGGGCCCTATCAGGTCAGGACGGCCTGCGTCGTGGTGGAGAACACCCACAACTTCGGTGGGGGCACGGTGCAGCCGCTGGACCGGATGCAGCACCTGCGCACGGCCACGGCCGCCGTCGGCGTCGGGGTGCATCTGGACGGGGCCCGGCTGTGGAACGCCCACGTCGTCACCGGCATCGCGCTGGCCGACTACGGCGCCTGCGCCGACACCGTCTCGGTCTGCCTGTCCAAAGGGCTGGGCGCCCCGGTCGGGTCGGTGCTCGCCGGGTCGGCCGAGCGGATGGCCCAGGCTCGGATCGTGCGCAAGCGGATGGGTGGTGGCATGCGCCAGGTGGGTCTACTGGCGGCCGCCGGCCGGTATGCCGTGGACCATCAGCTCGCCCGGCTGGCTGAGGACCACGCGCGGGCGCGGCGGGTGGCGGAGGCGTTGGGCACGGCATACCCCAGTGTGGTCGACCCCGAGAAGGTCCAGACCAACATCCTGGTCCTGGACGTCTCGGCCGCCGACTGGACCGCGCCTGAACTCATCGCCGCGGCGGGGGAGCGGGGCGTGCTGGGCTACCCGACCGATGCTCGCCACGCCCGTTTCGTCTGGCACCTCGACATCGACGATGCGATGACCGAGCACGCTGCGCACGTCCTGCGTGAACTGCTGGCCAGCGGCCCGGACCGTCCATGAGCCAGCCTGCGCACGACTTCCCGCTGCCACCCGGACAGCGGGCTGCGCCGTGGCGACCGATCACCTACGGACGGGTGCCGCAGGTAGATCCCGACACGTGGACGTTGACCGTGGGCGGCGCCACCCGCGACGGTGGGCTGACCGTGCTCGACCGTGCCGCACTGGCCCAGCTGCCGTGGGTCGAGGTGGTCGGCGGGTTGCACTGCGTCGCCCGGACCTCGGTGCCGCAGCTGCGCTGGGGAGGGTGGCGGTTGCGCGACGTGGTCGCGCTGGCACCGCCGGAGGAGGGCGTCACGCACGTGCTGCTGGCCGCGGTCCGGGGGTATGCCGCGAGCGTCGCCCTCGACGATCTGCTGCACCCGGACAGCCTGCTTGCCACGCACGCGCAGGGAGAGCCGCTCACCGCTGAGCACGGGTGGCCGGCGCGCGCGGTGCTGCCGCAGCTCTATGGCTTCAAGGGGCCCAAGTGGCTGGTGGAACTGACCTACCACCACGGCCCGCAACCGGGCTGGTGGGAGTCCCATGGGTATCACCCCCGGGCGCGGGTGGCGCTGGAGGAGCGCTGGGCCCACCAAGGCTGAGAGAGCCCCTGGGGCCGGGTCAGACCACCTCGAGCACGATCTCGGTGCCGACCGGGACCTGCTCATCGGGCTCGATCGACTGGTCGCGAACCGTTCCGAAGAAGCCGCCACGGATGTCCTGCCGGATGACCTCAAGGCCGAGGGCTTCCAGCTCGCGCTCGGCGGTGGTGAACTGCCGCCCGATGACCCGGGGGACGGTGACCATCTC
>JAUNTT010000180.1:0-529 GCA_030538555.1 Micrococcus sp. | reverse complement strand
CTCACCACGGAGCCGCTGGGGATGTCGGGGTGGTGCACGCGCTGCGGGGCGATCGAGACGGTGAGGCGGGCCGAGGTCAGGCGTGAGGTCGCCTCGGCCTGCGTGTCCCCGGTGACGTCCACCACCTCGACCGGTGCCGGCCCGGCGCTGAGCACCAGGTTGACGGGGGTGTCCGGCGGCAGGTGCTCACCGGCGTCCGGGTCCGAGCGCAGGACCCGCCCCTCGGGCTCGACCTCGTCGTGCTCGCGCTCCTGCTGACCCATGCTCAGGTGGGCCGATTCCAGAGCTGACTGCGCCGACTCCAGCGTCAGGCCGCTCAGGGGTGGCACGGCATACCGTTCGGGGCCTTGGGAGACCACGAGCCCGACGGAGGTGCCGTGGCGCACCTGGCTGCCCGGCGGCCGGTCGGCCGAGATGACCACACCGTCCGGAACCTCCTCGGAGTAGTCGCGCTCGACCGAGGCGTCCAGCTGCTGGGCGCGCAGCAGCTCGACAGCCTGCTGCTCGGGGAGGTCAACGACCTGCGGCA
>JAUNTT010000179.1 GCA_030538555.1 Micrococcus sp. | reverse complement strand
CCGCCAGCACCTTGCCGCCGTTGCGGTCATTGCCCACGATGTCCGCGACGGCCGCCTGCGTCGCCGGCCCGACCAGCCCGGCCCCGACACCGGAGACGAGCGTCAGCCCGAAGAGCACGCCCAACGCCACACCGAGCGGCAGGCCGTCGTGCTTGGCGGTGCCGAGCGCGCCGACGGTCACGCCCAGGACGGCCAGCCCGACGATGATGAGTGGCCGTCGCCCCACCCGGTCGGCCAACCGTCCGGAGAACTGGAGGGTCGCCGCCGTCCCCACCGCACCGACCGCCAATGCAGCACCGGCCACCCACGGCTGATCCAGGACGGCGGCCGCCAGCAGCGGCAGCACCGCGATCCGGGCGCCCATGTTGACCCACCCGTTGGCCACGCCCGCCACGAGCACCGCCCGATAGGACGGGTGCGCCAGCGCCTCCGTGAAGGTGAGCACCGGACGCCGCTGGTCACCGGTCGGCGCTGGCCGCAGCCGCGCCCCGCCCAGCCCGACCTGGACGACGCCGGCGGCGATGAACAGGGCAACGGCATACACCACGAAGGGGACGCGCATCCCGAACTCGGCGAGCAGGCCTCCCAGCACCGGGCCCACCATGCTGCCGATGAGGAAGGAGGAGGCGAAGACCGAGGAGACCCGACCGCGCGCGCTCGGTGGGGCCAGGCGGACGATCAGCGCCATCGAGGAGATGGTGAACATCGTCGAGCCGATCCCGCCCAGGCCGCGGAAGATCAGCAGCTGCCAGTAGCTCTGCGCGAAGGCCGTGGCCAGGGAGGAGAGGGCCACCACGAGCAACCCGGTCAGGTAGACCGGACGCTCGCCGAGCCGCTCGACCAGCACCCCTCCGGCCGGCGCGAAGAGCAGCCGGAAGACGGCGAAGATCGAGACCACCACGGTCGCCGCCGCGATGCCGACGTCGAAGGACCGGGCGAAGCTGGGCAGCACCGGCGAGATGAGGCCGAAACCGACGGCGATGACGAAGGCGGCCCCGACGAGGACCCAGATCTCGCGCGGGATCGGGACGCGAGAGGGAGCGGCGGTCACCACCTCATTCTGCCCGCTCGCGTCGACGCAGATGCTCTCGCAGGTAGGGCAGCGCAACGTCCACGTAGCCGTAACCGGCGGGGACGATGAGCTCCCGCTCGATGAGCCGGGTGCGCTGCATGTTCTGGTGCCCCTTGGTCACTCCCAGGCGTCGGGCGATCTCACCCGTGGAGGAGGGGCCTTCGTCCTGGGCCATGGCGCGCAGGTAGGCCCGCTGCCCCTCGGGCACCGTGTGCAGCGCGGGGGCATGGACCAACCGCCCCATCCGCTCGATGACGACCGGCAGCGTGGAGTCCACGTGGGTCCGCGTGACCACCTCTCCCTCCCCGGCGGCCCGCCAAGCGTGATAGCCGACCAGCTGCAGCAGGTAGGGGTAGCCGTGCACGACCTCGACCAGGAGGTCCAGCGCCTCGGCGCTGATCACCTTGCCGGCCTCCCGCACGGTCTCCACCGCTGCCGTGCGGACCTCGTCCGCGACGAGGGTGGGCAGGTGGATCCGCTCGGCCCGGCGCAGGAAGGTGGTGCCCCGCTGCTTGAGCAGGGCGTCGATCCCGACCGGCAGACCTGCCGCCACCAGGGCGACCTCGTGCTCGTCGCGCACCAGGTGCTGGTAGGCCGAGGCGAGGTGGGCCAAGTCCTCGGCCGGCGCGGCCTGCACCTCGTCCAGGGTGAGGAGGAGGCCGGTGCCGTGCTCCGCGCCGATGCTGGCGAGCCGGGCCAGCATCGAGGACAGCGAGGCCGTGACCGGATAGCGATCCTCCCGTTGGGTGGCCACGGTCCCCAGCGGCGTGATCCCCCCGCCGGTCAGGTGCTGACGCACCGCCTCGGGGTCGTGGTCGGACAGCAGCGAGGGCAGTATGGTCCGCTCCAGCTCCTCGACCAGCCGCTCGCCCTCGGGCAGGCGCAGCACCAGCCAGGCCCGCGTCCGGGCGCGCTCCTCCAGCTCGTTGAGCACGACGGTCTTGCCCATGCCTCGCGCACCGCTGACCAGTACGGTGCGCATCGGCGAGCCAGGACCCTCATCGAGCGCCAGGTCGAACTCGTCGATGACGTCGTCGCGTCCGGCCAGCACTCGGGGGCTGACGCCGAAACTGGGTCGAAAGGGGTTGGGCCGCCGTGCCATCGTCGTCCCTCCGTGGGTGACGCTCGCGCTGTTATACGTGTTATATGTGTTATACCACCGCAGGGGGCTTGCGGCGCGCGCTCGGTCAGGGCTCGAGCTGCTCCACCAGCCCCGGGAGCGCAGCGGCGGCCGTGGCGCGCCAGACGTGGTCGGCGGCCTCGGTCAGCTCGGTCTCCACCGGGTTGATCTCGACGACCGGCACACCGCGGGCCCCAGCCAGGTGCGGGATCGTCGCGGCGGGGTGCACGAGACCGGACGTGCCGACGACGAGGACCAGATCGGCGCTCTGCGCCGCCTCGACCGCGGCATGGAAGGCCTCCTCCGGCAGCGCCTCGCCGAACCACACCACCCCCGGCCGGATCAGCCCGTCGCACTCCGCGCACCGTGGCGGCTCGAGCTGAGCCACCTGCTCGAGCACCTCCGGGTATGTCGTGCCACTCGCCTTCCCGCACGCGCTGCACCGCAGCGCGAAGAGCTCGCCGTGGATGTGGGCCAGCACCTGCGCTCCTCCGCGTTCGTGCAGGTCATCGACGTTCTGGGTGGCGATGTCGAGCTGCACCCCCTCGCGCTGCTGCCAGGTCGCCAGGGCGCGGTGGCCGGCGTTGGGTTGGGACTGGCGGACGAGGGAGGCACGCCAGGAGTACCAGGCCCACACCTGCTCCGGGTCGTCCGCCCAGGCCTGCGGATCGGCCAACGCCGCCGGGCTGAACTTCTCCCACAACCCGACCTGGACGTCGCGGAAGGTGGGGATGCCGGA
>JAUNTT010000178.1 GCA_030538555.1 Micrococcus sp. | reverse complement strand
CGGAGCCGGTGTGAGGGACATTGCCCACCCTGGAGCCGGTGTGAGGGGCACAAGTCACCCCGGAGCCGGCGTCAGGAGGGACACAACCCACCCCGGAACGCGGACCGGCCGCCTCCCCGTGACAGGGAGACGGCCGGTGCCATGCGGTGCGGTGTCAGGCGCGAGCCCGACCCGCAGCTCGAGCGAGGATCAGGCCTCGACCTCGACCTTGGTCACGTTCGGGTCCATCGGGACGCCGGGACCGAAGGTGGAGGTCACGGTCGCCTTCGAGATGTAGCGGCCCTTGGAGGAGGACGGCTTCAGGCGCAGCACCTCTTCCAGGGCAGCGGCGAAGTTCTCGACCAGGGCCTTCTTCTCGAAGGAGGTCTTGCCGATGATGAAGTGAAGGTTGGCGTGCTTGTCGACGCGGAAGTCGATCTTGCCGCCCTTGATGTCGGTCACGGCCTTGGCCACGTCCGGGGTCACGGTGCCGGTCTTCGGGTTCGGCATCAGGTTGCGGGGGCCCAGGACCTTGCCCAGGCGACCGACCTTGCCCATCATCTCCGGGGAGGCCACGGCGGCGTCGAAGTCCACCCAGCCGCCGGCGATCTTGGCGATGAGCTCGTCATCGCCGACGACGTCCGCGCCGGCCTCACGGGCGGCCTCGGCACGCTCGCCGGTGGCGAAGACGACCACGCGGGCGGTCTTGCCGGTGCCGTGGGGCAGGCTCACGGAGCCGCGCACCATCTGGTCGGCCTTGCGGGGGTCCACCGACAGGCGGAGGGCGACCTCCACGGTGGCGTCGGTCTTCGACGGGTTGGTCTCCTTGACCAGGGCGATGGCCTCGGCCGGGTCGTAGAGACGGTCTTCGATTGCGGCCTTGGCGGCCTTGTATGCCTTGCTGCGCTGTGCCATCTGCGTCATTCTCCTTGTGCAGTTGTGGTCTCAAGTGGGCCGCGCTCGGCCCTGCCACGGGGGGGTGTTTACGGGGGTGAAGGGTCTCAGCCCTCGACGGTGATGCCCATGGAGCGGGCGGTGCCGGCGATGATCTTCGCGGCGGCCTTCACGTCGTTGGCGTTGAGGTCTTCCATCTTGGTGGTGGCGATCTCCTCGCACTGGGCCTGGGTCAGCTTGCCGACCTTGTCCGTGTGCGGGGTGGAGGAGCCCTTGGCGACTCCGGCAGCCTTCTTGATCAGCTCAGCGGCCGGCGGGGTCTTGGTGACGAAGGTGAAGGAGCGGTCCTCGTAGACCGTGATCTCCACGGGCACCACGTTGCCGCGCTGCGACTCGGTGGCGGCGTTGTACGCCTTGCAGAACTCCATGATGTTGACGCCGTGCTGACCGAGCGCGGGGCCGATCGGAGGCGCCGGGTTGGCGGCACCGGCCTGGATCTGAAGCTTGATCAGACCGGAGACCTTCTTCTTGGGAGCCATGTTGGTTCCTTACTCTCTGGCGATGACCCGCAGCGCAGGAGCGCACCGCGGGAGGGTGACCACCGTGGCGCGGTGGTCGGTACCGCTGGGCAGCTCGGCAGGCGGCCGGGCCACCCAGGGACGGGTGGATGTCCTCTTCTCAGAGGATCTTGGTGACCTGGCTGAAGGACAGGGTCACCGGGGTCTCGCGCTCGAAGATCGAGACGAGCACCACGAGCTGCTGGGCCTCCGGCTTGATCTCGGAGATCGTGGCCGGGAGGGTCTCGAACGGGCCGTCGTTGACGGTGACCGACTCGCCGACCTCGAAGTCCACGTGGATCGGCGCCTGCTCGGCGGCGGCCTTCGCGGCGGAGGCGGGGGCGGCGCGGCCCTCCTTCTCGGCGGCCTTGGCGGCCTCCTGGATGACGGAGGGCGCCATCATGTCGTAGACCTCGTCCAGGGACAGGGGCTGGGGGTGGTGGGCGTCGTTGCCCACGAAGCCGGTGACGCCCGGGGTGTGGCGCACCACGCCCCACGAGGCGTCGGTGAGGTCCATGCGGACCAGCACGTAGCCGGGGATGCGCACGCGCGTGACGATCTTGCGCGTGGTGTTCTTGATCTCCACGACCTCTTCCATGGGGACCTCGATCTCGTAGATCAGGTCTTCCATGTCCTGGGTCTGGATGCGGGTCTCGAGGTTGGACTTCACGCGCTTCTCGTAGCCCGCGTAGGTGTGCACCACGAACCACTCGCCGGGCTGGCGGCGCAGGCGAGTGCGCAGCTCTTCGGCGGGGTCCACCTCGGGCTCCTCGGCGTCGGCCTCGGCGGTCTCCGGCTCGACGACGGCGAGCTCGGTCTCCCCTTCGGCGCCGGCGGCAGCGGCGTCGGCTTCCTGAACGGTCTGCTCGGACTCGGGCGCCTCGGTCAGCTCCGTCTCAGTCTCACCGGTCGCGGGCTCCTCGTGAGCCTGCTCGGGCTCGACGACGGCGTCCTCGGTGGTCTGGTGATCGAGTTCCTGATCGGACACGGATTCCTGCTTTCTACACGTGAGTCTTGGGGCTGGTCACAGCATCACGGAGAGCGGCGAAGACATCCTCGCCCCCGCGAGCCTTGGCACACTGGGAGTGCTCGGAGATCAGGAGCCGGGGTCACCGAAGGTGAAGCCGGCTCCCGTGCCGAACAGCCAGTCCAGGCCCATGACCAGCAGGATCATGATCGCCACGAAGGCGAGGACCACACCGGTCATGCGGAGCAGCTCGTCACGGGTGGGGGTGACCACCTTGCGGAGCTCGTCCACCACCTGGCGCAGGAAGAGGATGATCCCGGAGAAGAAGCCTCGCCGCTGCGCAGTCTGCTCGGGGCGCTGCTCCCCGTTCACTGCCGATTCGGACAACGTGGCCTCTCTCATCGGGGTCGCCGGACTTGTCGTCTTGCCGTACTCCTCGGTGCGCTCCCGCACCACCAGGCGGCGGTGAGGGGAATCGCATCGATGTGCAGGGCAGACAGGACTCGAACCTGCAACCTGCGGTTTTGGAGACCGCTGCGCT
>JAUNTT010000030.1 GCA_030538555.1 Micrococcus sp. | reverse complement strand
AGCAGCGGGCCCCAGGACTGGTAGCCCAGCTCCCAGAGGAACGAGACGAAGATCGTGGCCTGCAGGACATTCGCCGTCCACAGGCCGAAGTGCCGGCGCAGCAACGCGAAGCACGTGCAGATGAAGAACAGCTCATCCCACAGGCCCACGGCGTTGACGCCCACGAAGAACCGCGCCAGCTCCGAGAACTCGCGCACCGGCGGCCAGTTCTGATACGTGCCGGCGTGAATAAAATAGGCCGGCAGGATGGCCCAGCCCAGCACGGGCACCGCCACCACGTAGGTCCACTGCACGCGCGTCCACCGGGCACCCCACCGCCACGGGAACGTGATCGCTCGGCGGCGCAGCCACCACCGATCCAGCGCCAGGGGCAGCAGCACCGCGGCCGCCAACGCCCCGCCGAGCAGAAAGAACGGACCCCAGTCCAGGTTCGCGGCCACCGGCACCGCACTGACCACCGTCAGGCCCACCGCGATCAACGTCAGATCCTGACCCAGCTCCCGGCGCACCCGCCAGCCCAGCAGCACCCCGGCCAGCAGCACCACATGACCGATCCCCGGCAGATGCAGCGCGAAGAGCAACAGGGCCGAAACGGACACCAGCGCGGCCGCGAGGACACCGGCCCCGGACACCTGTGTGGTGTCCACGGCGATGACCCCGCGCCGCGCTGGCGACGAGTTCAGCCCTGTCGAAACGGGCCCCGTCGAGGCCGGGTCAGGGGAGCCGCTCATCACCGCCGCCCCCTGACCCGTCCCCCGGCCCGTTCACCGTCCTCGCGCCCCTCAGGACGCGGTGACGATGACCTTCAGCGCCTTCTGATCGGAGGCGTTGGAGAAGGTGTCGTAGGCCTCTTCCCACTGGTCGAAGGTGAAGCGGTGCGTCACGAACTCCTCGGGCTTGATGGAGCCTTCGCTGATCCGCTCCAGCAGCTCGGGGGCGGTCGTGGAGTTCACCAGGCCCGTCGTGATGGTGATGTTGTTGATCCACTCGCGGTCGATCGGGAAGTCCACGGACTTGCCGTGCACACCCAGGTTGGCCACGCGGCCGCCGGGGCGGATCGCATCGAGGCACATGGTGAACGTGGCCGGGATGCCCACGGCCTCCATGGCGACGTCGACGCCGGTCTCGCCCTCGGTCAGCGCCTTCACCTTCTCGAGGGTGTCGTCACCGGGGGTGAAGACGTGGTCCGCGCCGAACTTCTTGGCGGCCTCGAGGCGGAACTCGTTGCCGTCCACCACGATCACGGTCTTCGCACCGCGCGTCTTGGCGGTCATCACCGCGGACAGGCCGACGGGTCCGGCGCCCACCACGAGGACGACGTCGCCGTCGGAGACCTGGCCGTAGAGCACACCGATCTCGTAGCCGGTGGGAAGGATGTCGGAGAGCATG
This sequence comes from Micrococcus sp., assembly GCA_030538555.1. Lineage (GTDB taxonomy): Bacteria > Actinomycetota > Actinomycetes > Actinomycetales > Micrococcaceae > Micrococcus. The sequence goes on along the minus strand of JAUNTT010000030.1, from coordinate 20,821 downwards.
ACGCCCTGCTCGTCGCTGACGCCCTCCGGCAGCGGAATGAGGCCATTGTCCGCGAAGGGCACGCGCACGTACTCGGCCTGGGTGCCGTCGATGAGGTGACCGAAGACCCAGCCGATGCCGCCCATCTCGAGGCAGTGCGAGGTGAGGCCCTTGGCACAGTTGGAGCAGTTCATGCACTTGGAGACGCAGGAGATGATGACGCGGTCGCCCACCTTGACGTGGCTGACCTCGGAGCCGACCTCGGTGATGATGCCGACGCCCTCATGACCGAGCACGCGGCCATCGGTCACGGCGGGGACGTCGCCGCCCAGGATGTGCAGGTCGGTGCCGCAGATCGTGGTGGTCTCGACCTTCACGATGGCGTCGGTCGGGTCGATGAGGGTGGGGTCCGGGACCTCTTCCCAGGACTTGTTGCCGGGACCGTGGTAGACGATGGCCTTCATGACTGCTCCTTGTGACTCAGGGATGGCGGGGAGACTGGGGGGGGCTAGGGGGGTCGAGGAAGAGCTCAGAGCTCTTCCGGCAGGGGCGCCTGATCGACCGTCAGGTCCTCCTGATCGGCCAGGCGCGTGGCGGCGGTCGCCTCGTCCTCGGCATTGAGCAACTCGGGGTTGTCCGAGCCCGCTCCGGCCTGTCCGTCGCGGCCGTCGAGGGGGCCGTGATCGCCGGCGGCGCCCGGCTCGGCGAGGGACTCCTCGTCCACGTGCGGGGTCAGTTCTTCCGGGTTCTCTGTTGTCATACCACCAACCCTAGTGAGCCGGTCCAGCGCCCACCAGACCCAGAAAACGGTCACGGAGCGCAATCTCACCCCAGCCCGCAAAGACCCAAGTCAGACCCAGGTCCACCGCCAGCATTCGGCATCGTCCCACGTCACCAGGGTGAACGAGACACACCGTTTCGGTACCGTGGCTCGTTGTGACCTCATCAACTCCGCCCTCGCAACCCACTCCGGTGCCCACCAGCACCGCCACCTCTAACGACGTGTCCCCGGATCTCGTGCCGGGCACCGCCAAGCTGGTCAACTGGGTCTTCTGGCCGACCGCCATCGTGGTCCTCTCCTTCACCGCCGCCGCGCTGATCGCCCCGGCCGCCACGGAGAGCGTGATCTCGGAGATCCAGTCAGTGCTCATCAGCAACTTCTCCTGGTGGTTCCAGCTGCTCGCCCTCGGCTTCGTCGTGTTCTGCCTCTTCGTGGCCTTCACGCGCCGCGGCCGGATCACGCTCGGCCCTCCGGACTCGAAGCCCGAGTTCTCCCTCCTGTCCTGGCTCTCGCTGCTCTTCGCGGCCGGCATGGGCATCGGCCTGGTCTTCTACGGCATGACCGAACCGCTCATGCACTTCAACACCCCGCGCCCCTCCATCGCGGAGGGTGAGCCGTCCGTGGCCGTGGCCGCGGAGGACGCCCTCTCCACCACCTTCATGCACTGGGGCCTGCAGCCCTGGGCGATCTACGCCGTCGTGGGTCTGGCCATTGCGCATGCCATCCACCGCCGTGGCCGCCCGCTGTCTGTGCGCTGGGCCGTGGAGCCGCTGATCGGTGAGAAGGCCGCCCGCGGCGGCTGGGGCACGTTCATCGACGTGTTCGCCCTGGCCGGCGTCGTGTTCGGCGTGGCCACCTCGCTGGGCCTGGGCGTGACGCAGATGTCCGCCGGCCTGCGCTCGCTGGGCGTTGTGCCGCCCGCCGAGGAGTCCCCGTGGTTCGAGTACGTGCTGATCTTCGCGATCACCCTGGCCGTGCTGTGGTCCGTGCTCTCGGGTGTGGCCCGCGGCATGAAGTGGCTGTCCAACTTCAACCTGATCCTGGCCGCTGGCCTCGTGATCTTCCTGCTCATCGTGGGCCCCACGCAGTTCCTGCTGAAGGAGACCGTGCAGACCGCCGGTTCCTACCTGCAGAACTTCATCGGCGACTCGCTGTCCACCTCCGCGTTCTTCGGCGAGGAGGGTGACGCCTGGCAGGCCGGCTGGTCCACCTTCTACTGGGCCTGGTGGATGTCCTGGACCCCGTTCGTGGGCGTCTTCATCGCCCGCATCTCCCGTGGCCGCACCGTGCGCGAGTTCATCATGGGCGTGCTGCTGGTGCCCACCGCCATCTCGATCGTGTGGTTCGGCACCCTGGGTGGCCTGGCCATCTACAACGAGATCAACCCGCCGGCCGGCTACACCTCCGTGGTGGGCGAGGACGGCTCCATTGACGTGAACACCGCCCTGTTCCAGGTGCTCGAGCAGCTGCCCGGCGGCGCGATCCTCGTGGTCGGCGCGGTGATCCTCTCCGCGGTCTTCTTCATCACCTCGTCGGACTCCGGTTCGCTCGTGATGGCGATGATCTCCACGGGTGGCGATCCGGAGCCCAAGCGCTGGATCCGCATCTTCTTCACGTTCATGACCGGTGGTCTGGCCGCCGCGCTGCTGGCCGCCGGTGGCCTGGGCGCCATCCAGGCGCTCGCCATCACCATCGGCATCCCGTTCTCCATCCTGATGCTGCTGATGTGCGTGGCCGTGTTCCGCGCCCTGGGCGCCAACGTGCGCCGTGTGGAGGCGGTGCGCCGCCAGGCCATGCTGGCCTCGATCAAGGATCGCCTGGGCCTGGAGTCCGACGACGACGTCATCGACGCCGGACCGGTCTCCGCTTCCGTGTGGTGGGCATCGCTGAGCCGCGAACGCCAGCAGCGCATTGCTCAGGTCGCCTCGCCGGGCCCGGACAGCGAGATCACGCTGCACGGCTCCACCGCGGCCACAACCGCCACGGCGGTGGAGGCGACGACGGCTGAGTCTGCACCGTCCGAGCCGGGCGACCCGTCCGGCCAGTCCGGTCAGCCTCCGCGGCAGGCATAGCGGACGGAGCCTGAGCACGACGACGGCCGGTCACCTTCCCTGCGAAGGTGGCCGGCCGTCGTCGGGTGTGAGTCTGCGTGCTCGCATCCGAGCGCCCGGGTGCCAGTGCTCGAGACTCAATGCTCGAGCAGGAACCACCCGGCAGCGTCGGGGGCGAGGTGACCGTCCACGAGCGCCTCGTCGGCGGCGAGCGAGAGCAGCGTGAGCGTGCTGGACTCGGGTGTCGGGATCGGCTCAGAGCCCAGGTTGGCGAGCACCAGCAGGCTCTGGCGGGGGATGGGCTCGCCGGAGCCCAGGTGGCGACTCTCGGTACGCGTGACGGTGAAGGCGAGCACGCCGGCGTCCGGGTTGTGCTGGGGCGCCCAGTCGAACTGCCCGACGCCGAGGTCCAGCTCACCGCGCACGGCCAGCAGATCGCGGTAGAGCTCGAAGTGGGAGCCGGCCACGCCCAGCTGCTGATCCGCGGCCAGGTCCCGGTAGGACGCGGGGGCGGGCAGCCACGGCTCGGCGGGCTCGCCGTCGGTGCCGCCCGCACCACCGGCCGCGCCACCGGCCGACCCCACCGTGAACCCCAGCCCGGGGGCGTCGGCGCGCCACGGCATCGGAATGCGGCAGCCGTCCCGGCCTTGCTCAGTGCCCTGGGTGCGGAAGAAGTACGGGTCCTGGCGGTGCTCGTCGTCCAGAGTGGTGTGCTCGGGCAGGCCCAGCTCATCGCCCTGGTAGATGTAGGCGGAACCGGGCAGGGCCAGCTCGATCATCGCCGCGGCGCGGGCCCGGCGTCGGCCGAGCTCCTCATCCGGCTGCTCGTCCGTGGCGCGGATCCCGGCGGGGTAGGCGGTGGGATCGGAGAGTCCGAAACGGGAGGTGTGGCGCACGGTGTCATGGTTGGAGAGCACCCACGTGTTGGGGGATCCCACCCGCGCGCCGTGCGCATAGGAGCGCTCGATGGCCGAGGCCAGCGCCGGGGCGTCCCACCCGGCCATCAGATACGTGAAGTTGAACGCCTGATGCATCTCATCGGGCCGGACGTAGCGGAACATGCGGGACAGCGGGGCCACCCACGCCTCGGCCACCATCATGGGCTCGTGGTCATAGGAGTCGAGGAGGCGGCGCCAGTGCCGGTAGACCTCGTGCACGCCGTCCTGGTCGATGAACGGCATCTCCGGCTCGAAGGCGTCCGGGTCGAAGTCCGGATCCGCGTCCTGGTCCGCGTCGGTGACCATGCCCATGCGCGTGACATCGGCATCCGGCAGGCCGTCCTTCTTCACCAGGCCGTGGGCCACGTCCACGCGGAACCCGTCCACGCCGCGGTCCAGCCAGAAGCGCAGCACGGAGTCGAACTCGTCCCACACGTCCTGGTTCTCCCAGTTCAGGTCCGGCTGACTGGAGTCGAAGAGGTGCAGGTACCACTGCCCCGGAGTGCCGTCCGGCTCGGTGACCCGGGTCCAGGCGCGGCCGCCGAAGGTGGACTCCCAGTTGTTCGGCGGCTCGGCCCCACCCTCCCCCAGGCCGTAGGCGAAGTGGTAGCGGGCGCGTTCGGGGGAGCCGGGGGCGGCGGCGAGCGCGGCCTGGAACCACACGTGCTCGGAGGAGGTGTGGTTGGGGACCAGGTCCACGATCACGCGGATGCCGGCCGCGTGGGCCTGCTCGATCAGCTCATCGGCGTCGGCGAGCGTGCCAAAGAGGGGGTCCACGTCCCGGTAGTCGGCGACGTCGTAGCCCGCGTCACGCTGCGGGGAGGCATAGAACGGGGACAGCCACACCGCGTCCACGCCGAGGCGCTGCAGGTAGGGCAGCTGCGCGGTGACGCCGGGCAGATCGCCGAGGCCGTTGCCGTCCCCGTCCGCGAAGGAGCGCGGGTACACCTGGTAGATCACGGCATCCACCCACCACGGGTTCGTGGGGCGATTGCGTGCTTCCGAGGGCGGGGTGCTCAGGCGTGGCGTGGTCATGCCAGCAAGCCTACGGTGGCGGTGGAGATTCCCGACGGCGGCGGGGGCCGACCTCAGCGCAGGGTGAGGGTGATGCGCCCGAAGAAAATCGTTGACGGCATTTCGTCGAGGGTAGTAGCGTTCTGCCCATCGGGCATGTCGGCGCGATTGAACTACGGGCGGACCGCTTGGTCTCCAGTGTCAAGCATCTCGGCAACCAGCAGTGCAGTGGGCAGGACGGCTAGGGGCATTGCATCGACGGAGGTGTGGTTGGGCCTCTACACTACCAGTGATACAAGGGCTTCTCGCACATTCATCATCGAACTGAACAGGACGCAAATATCCCCAGCGTCCAGGAGGACTGGCATTTCAGTTGGCCTCATTGCGAAGGGCGCTGCGACTCACGAATTCGGCCACGCACTCAGTCCGGAAGACAATCCAAAGACAAGCGCGCCGCCCATTATGAAATACTCGATCCCACTGAATAGGAGGCTACCGTACGCGTATGATTTGGGCGAAGTTCGCCGTATTTACGGTCCGACATGGAGACCAAATGTGCCCTGTGCTGTTCATCTCCCCCTCCCCGAGGCTGTCAAAGATTGGTGATCGCCATGAAGTGGACTCGATTCATCCCTTCCGTTGCGATGTGTGGTGCCACTCTCAGTTTAGTCGCGTGCTCGACGGGCACTCCGGCGCAACCTGACCCTTCCTCTCCGGGCCAGTCTCCGACGGCCACCGGTGTGCAGAGTTCCCAGACGCTGGCGGACCAGGAGCGCCGCAACGAGCCAACCGGCGATGACCAGGTCATTCATGCCCGCTACCTGGCCTACGACACGGCAGAAGAGGTCCTCGACGCTTCTATGCTCTCGGTCGTTGGACGGGTGACGGCCTCGCGCGAAGAAGTTGGAGACCTCCTCGACGAGCCCGGCGCACAACACAACCCGAACGATCCTCGGCCCCTGATCCTCCCCTACACGGTTTATACGATGCAGGTGGATTCCGTACTCAAGGGCGACGTCGAACCGGGTGATGCAATCGAGTTTAGAATCTTGGGTGGTTCTCACGATGGCCAGCGTTATGTCCTTGCGGGTGCGCCGTTGCTGAGCGTGAATAGCGGTCAGGTAATTCTCGCGAATCTGGCGGGTGAGGGCAAGTACCCAGGGCCTATCAATTTGAGGGAGGGTGTACTGCAAATGTCCGGAGGTGAGTTGAAATCACTGACGGGAACCGACTTGTCGGAACGAGAAATGTTGGTGCTGGAGGACTCAGTTTACCGCGCATGGGACGAGTAAAGTTACGGATAATTTTCAGGGTGCGGTTGGCTAGCTTGGATCTCTCATCAAGCAAGTGGCAGCGTCGACATGTCATCGAACACCCGTCTCAGGACGACGTGCTTCTTGCCGGAGGACTCGTCTACCTCCCGGAGCGACGTCGCCGGGTTTTGGAGTTCACATCTCGCATAGGGTGTTCTCGTCGAGGGGGGAGGGTGAGCTCCGCCGTGCGAAGCGAGCTACTTTCCAGTGAATCGTCCGTCAGTGACTCGAAACCAGCGTGGCGCCGAAAGATTGGCAACGGCCATGTTGGCACATCAGAGAAATCCTTCTCTATCACGGCCTATCCACCCTGGGCATCCCGAGACTTCGTTCATGGCAGTCTCCAGGCGGCGCGCGTCAGGAGCCGGAGACCTCCGGCAGGCGTCGGCCCAGCACCACGCCGAGCAGTCCCATGACGGCGAGGAACGCGAGTGCGACGCTGACGTGGATCAGGGCGAGCAGGGAGCTGATGCCGCCGACCACCAGCAGCACCACGCCGAGCACCGTGTTGGACACCGCGGTGTAGGCGGTGCGCTGATCCCCGGTGGCCATATCCACGATGTAGGTCTGCCGGCCCACGCGCACGCCCGTGTGCATCAGGGTCACGGCGAAGTACCCGCCCACGAACACGACGGTGGCCGCGAGTCCGCCCTCGGAGACGGCGGGCAGGGCCGCTGCCCCGACGACGGCCAGCACCGCCACACTGCCGATGCCCGCGGCCAGGCTCATCACGCGCCGGCTCGAGCGGTCCGCCATCGGGCCGAACAGGCGGCCGCCCACCAGGGACGCGACGCCGGAGGCGATGATGAACCCGCCCAACCCGGCCAGCGCATCGGTGCCGGACTGCAGGGCCAGGGCCACGATGAACGGCGGGCTCAGCGAGGTCACCAGCAGCAGGGAGCGCACCGTGACGAAGGAGCGGAACTCGCGGTCCTCGCGCAGCAGGGCGAGCAGCCCGGTGCGGGGACCGGTGTCATGATCGCTGTCATGACCGGTGCTGTCACCGTTGTTCTGGGTGTCCGTGGCGGGCGTGCGAGCCGCGGGGTCGTCGGCGGGCTCGGTGATGCTCGCGTAGACCAGGGCGACACCCACCCACAGTGCCGCTCCGGCGGCCAGCACCCACGCCAGCGTTGCCGCGGAGAGCTGTTCGCCGCCGAGCACGCGCAGCAGCAGGCCGAGGGTGATGGCCACGACGCCGGCCGCCGTCGTGGCCAGCCCCGTGATCTGGCCGCGCTCGCCCTTCGGGATGGTGCGGCCCTTCACGTCCTTCGAGGAGATGGAGCACAGGCACCGTCCGAACGCGAAGACCGCGAGCGCCACGAGGATCAGGATGCCGGCGGTCAGACCCTGTCCGAGTGCGGTGGCCGCGGCCATGCCGGCCACCGCGGCGGCCTGGATCGCGGAGCCGGCGACGAAGACCCACTTGCGGTGCCGGGCGCGCAGGACCACGGGGGTCAGCAGCGCCTGCGGGAGCATGGAGCCGGACTCGCGCAGCGGCACCAGCAGGCCCACGAGCGCTGAGGGCACCCCGAGCGTGGCGAACACCCACGGCAGCACGGTGGAGGGGCTCACGGCCTGATCGCCCGAGGATTGCAACGCATGCGCGGCCACCATGCGGGTGCCGTTGGCGGGGACGTCGCGGCGGACGGCGTCGGGCAGCTCGTCCAGCGCCTGCTCGTCGCGCTGCCGGATCAAGGCGGTGTACACGCGGTCCAGGGCGCCGGGGCTGCTGCTCACACGCTCCACGGTAGCGGCTGCACGCGGAAGGCCTGCCTGTTCGCCCGGCGCGAGGCGGGATGCGTCACCGCCTACGCGCGCCGCCGCTGTGCGCCAGCGCGAGACGGAGAAAGACGCGATATGCCTGAGCTGCCTCTTCACGAGGCTCGGTCGTCGACCGATGCAGGCTCCTCAGCTGCTTCGCCAAACGCAAAGATTCACGGGCTTGGTCCACATGCGTGATGGTGACGAACCGGGTGGGGCTGTACGAACCGTTGTCATCCGCATCGTGCCGAGCGAGCTGCAGCTCGGTGAAAGCCGATGCGAGTCGGACCAGTTCCGAGGGGACGCCGTACTGGGACCATGCCTGATGCAGGGTCGCCACTCCATCGGCGCTCGATGTGGGCACGTGCACATTCGGAATGCGTGTCGCGCGGTCGGAGATCTGTCCTGCGCCGGAGCCCGCGGCCGTCTTGGGGGTTTGTAGGACTCGCTAGCCGCTCGGCCGTTCTCACTAACGACCACGGCTTGATGGGACTTGCCATGATGGTGCTCCGTCCTAGGCGCTCTCGAAGCACTGATCTTCACGCCCGCTCGCACCCTCGGACGCGTCCTCGTCGTCCTCCTCGTCCTCGACGTCATCATCCGGTTCGGCCGCGGCGACTGTGACGAGCGTGAGGCCTGGCAGGCTCATGCCGGGCGTGCTGGAGACGAACTTGTCGACGGCAATCGCCACATCGCGCTTGGCTTCGGTGAGCGGGCCGTACTGCCACGCCTCGTCTTGCCCCGTGTCCAGCACCAGGGTGATCAGCCAGCCTTCCGTCCCTAGCTCGTCGACATAGGTCGAGACTCTCACCTCATTCGGCGTCACGGGGCTGTCCATCAGGACGTCCTGGCCCTGCAAACGCTGTCGGACGGTGGTGGCGATGTCCATGCGGGGAGCCTACGGGACTCAGGGTTCGTGCGAAACGGGGCGGCAGCGAACACAATGGCAGGCATGAAGCACTTCGACGACCCCGTCCTGCAGGCGATGGCCCAGCGCCGGTCCGTGTCCAAGGTGGGTCCGCAGACCCCCAGCGACGAGGAGATCGCCCGCCTGCTCGCGGCCGTCACCCCCGTCGCTGATCACAAAGCGCTACGCCCGTGGCGGCTGATCTTGCTGCGTGGCGAGGACCGCCGAGTTCTGGGGGAGGCGCTCGACGCCGCCGCTGGCGAGGCACGCGCCGAGGGGGAAGTCAATCCCAAGCCGTACCGGGCGGAACTGCTGATCGCCGTCGTCGCCCAGCATCATCCGCACCCCGGCGTCCCGGAGTGGGAGCAGCACGCCACCGCAGCTGGCGCGGCGCACCTGCTGGAGCTGGCGCTGTGGCAGGCGGGCTGGGGTGTCATGTGGCGCTCCGGACTGCTCACGAACACCGAGCCGGTGCGCGCCGCCCATGGGCTCCACGAGCACGAGCGGCTGCTGGGCTGGCTCTACGTGGGGGACATCGATCCCGCGTTCCGGCAGCGCCTGGCCGAGTCCAAGCGGCCCGCCCTGGATCCGAGCGCGTTCCTCTCCTCGATGCCTCAGCGCTGAACCGACGACGGCGGATCCACCTCGCGCAACGCGATGAGCAGGGTCCGCAGATCCGCCAGCGCCTGCTTGGCCGCGCGGTGAATCTCCTGCTCGGTCTCTCGCTGCTCGGCGGGGGGCAGGGGGGTCACCGGGTGGGCATGGAGGCCGGGGTCGGCGGCGTCGAGGTAGCGCGTCTGCTCATCGATGATGTCCAGTCCACGGCCCACCACCTGGTTCATCTCCACCGCAATCCGGCGCCGCTCCGCACGGCGGACCTCCTCCAGCTGCTCCGCGAAGCGGGCCTCCGACTCATGCGCGGCGTGCAGCCGGGTGAGTCGCGCCCGCAACAGGCGCCCGCAGGCGGCCAGCAGGAAGGCAGACGTGAGGGTGGCGACGAGATCGAACACGGCGAGGGGCGTGAGAGTGAGGGCGAGAGCGAGTCCGACTCCGACAGCAATACTGAGCGCCACCAGCAGAACGCGCGATCCTGCGACTCCAGCAATGCCGGAGCCCAGCACCACGGCGAGTCCGACCATGCTGGGCTCGCCATAGTTCGCCAGGGTCAGCACACTCACCGCGGCGATCAGGGCGAGCGAACCACCCCACGGGGAGTAGGTCATCAGCAGGCAGCATCCGGCGAGGATGAGGGCGGTCAAGGCCTCGGGCGTGGCGACCGGCATCTGGAGTAGGAGCAGGACACCCATCGTCAGCGCGATGAGGGCCCACAGACCCCAGCGCACCGGACGAGGCAGCCAGCGCGTTCCGCGTGGCGCGGCTCCGGATGTCATGGGGTCCTCCGGAACGGAATGTGCGCGTCGAGAACCCAGTCCACACCCTGCGGGCCGATCTCCAGGTCTCCGCCGAACACGCGCACGCGCTCCTCGAGGCCCGTGATCCCGAACCCGGAGGCCGGCATCTTCTCCTCGGCGGCCCGGGCGTGCAGCGTATTGCGCACGGTGACCGTCACGGCGTCCGGCGTGACGGTCACCGCGAGGTGGACACGAGCCGGAGGCTGGGCATGCTTGAGGACGTTAGTGCTGCCCTCCTGGATCAGCCGATGCACCGTGGGCATCAGCGAGGACGGGACGGTCGTCTCCACATCCGCGGTGGCCTCCGTGTCAAAGCCGGCGCTGCGCAGCCGCGAGGCGTAGCGCTCCAGCATTTCGTCCACGCTGAGCACGGCGGAGAGTCCGCCGGAATCCGGGGCCATGACGCCGTCATCGGGGGCCGAGGCGAGCTCGGTGACCATGTGCTGCAGATCCACCCGTGCCTGCGCCGTGGCCTCGCGGATCACCCCGCGCGTCTCCCGTGCGGCGTCCGCGTCCCGGGAGGTGGAGAGCACCGCGGCGTGCATCGCCACCACCGTGAGGCCGTGCCCGACGACGTCATGCAGGTCTGCGGCGATGCCGCGCCGGATCTCTGCCTGGGCTTGTTCTTCCTGAGCGCGCTGGGCCGCGGCCCGCTCGGCCGAGGCACGCAACCGGGCCCGCAGGGCGCGCGTGGCCAGACCCAAGGCGGCGGCGATCAGCACGGCGATGAGCTGAACGGTTCCCGTCGGCGGCCATCCGCCGTGGATCAGACCCACCAGCAGGAACCAGACGACGAAGCCGCTCGCGACGAGCAGCCCCAGGGCCAGATGTGCGCTCAGCCCCACGAGATAGGCCGCCAGCGCGAGCTCCAGATCCATGAAGTGGGGAGCCCACAGCGCGGCACCGCCCAGCAGGACGGCAAGGAACACCAGGGTGCCAAAAATGGGGTGCAGGGTGATCAGCCCCGCGAAGAGAAACAGGGTAGCCACCTGGACCACGACGTCCCACCCAGCGGTGCCTCCCTCGGGGGCATCGATGAACTGGAACAGGACCTCCATGGCCACGTACCACGCGATGAAGATCCAGGTCACGATGCGCACCGCGCGGGGAACGGGGGTGGCGGTGAGCGTGAGCGGACCCAGATGCACCACATGGTGGGCCGGAACTGTCATGCGTGCCCCCTCCGCTCGCGCCACGGGTGTCATCCCTGCGTCAGTCATCCTAGCTAGGCCACGCGAAGGAGGGCAGAACGCGACTTACGTCGGGTGGGAAAGGAGTCTTTCGGGGCTCAGAAGTGACGTGGGACCCAGAAAGACTAGGTCCCGGCAGCAACGCCACACCGACCATCACTCCCGCAGCCTCGCCTCACACCTACAGGAGACACCCGTGAAGAAGTTCCTCACCACCGCCGCCGCTGTGACCTTCGCCCTGTCCGCCGCCGTGCCCGCCTCGGCGCTGACCGCCACCGAGACGAACCCTGCGGCCCTGTCTGTGGTGAAGATGACTCCGATCGAGGAGGATCGCCACGAGGGTCCGGACAACTGGTTCTGCCGGTGGCTCAAGGTGTGCCCGCCGCGGGACAAGTGAATGGCCCCGCCGCTGTGAGTGCGGCGGCCTGACGCATACCGGCGAAGCCCGGCAGGGAGAGACTCCTGCCGGGCTTCGTCGTGTTGGGGGGCGACGTGGTGTGGGGCCACGGCGGTGACGTGGCCGAATGCCCTGGCGGCCGAGCGTCAGAGGGTCACGAGACCGGTCTGGGCGGCCTTGAGCAGCAGCTGCACGCGGTCGCGAACCTGCCACTTGTCCATGATCTTGCCCAGGTGTCCCTTCACGGTGGCCTCGGCGAGAAACAGCGCCTCGGCGATCTCGGCGTTGGAGCGGCCCTCGGCCAGCTCCTGCACCACCTGCAGCTCCCGTTCGGTGAGCTTCTCGTGGGCCGGCAGCTCCTCGGCAGTCCGGGAGCGCGCCGGGCTCGCAGTGGCCGCGGCGATGAGGTCGTGAGCCACGCTTGCGGAGAACACCGCGTCGCCGCGATGCACGCGACGCACACCCTCCGTCACCTCATCTGGGGAGGCGTCCTTGAGCAGGTAGCCGGAGGCGCCGGCCTGCAGTGCGGGGATGAGGTACTCCTCCGAGGTGAACGTGGTGATGGCCAGCACCCGCACGTCGTCCAGTTCGGAGGTGATGGCTGCCGTGGCCTCGACTCCGTCCATGCGCGGCATCTGCATGTCCATGAGGACCACATCGGGGCGCAACTCGCGGGCCAACTCCACGGCCTGGACACCGTCATCGGCGCCGCCGATGACGTCGATGTCCTCCGCCTGAGCCAGGAAGTGCTCAAGGGCTCGGCGCATGAGGTGCTGATCGTCAGCGATGAGGACCCGGATCATGCGCTCACTGTAACCCACGGCACACGCCCGACCTGCTGGTGGTGACGCCCTGCTGATCGAGATCTGCCGGCCCTGTCATGGTGCGGGACCACGCTCTGGGTCGCGGGCCGGGCGCCACCTTCGAGTCCCACCTTCGGCCCATCACCGCGCCCGTCCTTCGGCCCTCAGCGCGCGACCTCCGTCGCTCGTGCGAGCGCCGTGAGGGGCGGCGTCGGGCAGGTCCTTGGCGGCGGAAACAAACGCGAGAAAAGTTGCCCCAGGAAAGCGCCGAAAGTCTCTGGGTGCGCCTACATATTCTCGAGAGTATTGAGTTATTGAAAACGAGGAAGCCACCGAGGTAGACACGGATTCAAGACGGAAAGATCATCCGATCTCGCGGCCAGCCGGCTTCCGTGACAACTCAGCACCACCCACTTTTCAAGGAGACATTCTCATGGCAGCTTTCATCGTTCGTCTGCTCGCTCTCGCCTGGCGTTACGGCCGTCCCGCGGTCACCCGTGCCGCCAGCTTCGTCCGGTCCAACTGGCCGGCGGTGGAGCGCTACTTGGCCCTCAACGGCTTCGCCGCCACCGTCGAGTGGATCATGCGCCGGATCGGGATCATCCGCTGATCCCGGCGCGGCCACCCACTCACCTCCACGCACACCACATCAACCACCACCACACCAAGGAGAACCCCCATGCCCCTCGCTGAATTCATCCGCCGCGTCCTCGCTCTCGCCTGGCGCTTCGGTGGCGCCCGTGTCGCCGCCCGCGTCGTCGACTACGCCCGCCGGAACTGGCGTCACGTCCAGACCCTGCTCGCCGCCCTCGGCCTCGAGCGGACCGTCGCCGAAATCCGCCGCATCCTCGGCATCTGAGCCGCGGCACCCTTCACCCACCCACCCGCCGGACCCCCCAACACCCCACACGAAAGAGAGATTCTAAAGACCCTTGGCACCCTCATCGCCCGGTGCGACCCCGGCCCGCCCCCCGACCTGTACCCCGTGCAGATCCTGCGCCTGATCGCCTACGCCCGCCGCGCCTGGCAGACAGTCCTGAACCTGCTGCGCCGCTACGGCGGCCTGGTTCCGGCCCTGCCGTACCTGCGTCGCGCAGCCGGCATCTGAGTGCTGAAGTCCTCAGCGCTGACCGGGTGACACGTCACCCACACCCTTCCAAGGGGCGGGCCGGACGACGGTCCGACCCGCCCCTGGGCGGTGCACCGCGTGCGCAGGGTCCTGCGCACGCTTCTCTTTCCTACTCTCACTTGAGGAGGACCCCATGCCGCGAGCATTCGAGGCAACCACCCCCGACGCCGACGCGTCGGCACCCCTGCGTCTGCCGGCCGCCGTCCGGCCCTATTGGACCCTCCGGTCTATTGTCACGCCGGTCATTCTTATTCCGATCGTGCTCGTCATTGCCCACGTGTGGGGCTCCGAGTTGGCCTTCATCCTCCAGTGGATTGCTCTCGGGCTGATTCTTCTCGGCGCGGCCGTGGAGCTCGGTATTCTCAATCGCATCGCGTATCGCTACTACGCGTATGGCGTGAGCAAGGATGCCGTGGATATCCGCCGCGGAAAGTTTGTTCGGCAGTCCATGACCGTGGCCGTCCCCCAAATTCTTCGCGTGCACATCACGCAGGGCCCCCTGGAACGCATGTTCGGCCTGGCCTCCCTGCGCTGCCACTGCATCGTGGAGGGCGAGACCGTCGGTCCCCTGACCCTCGAGGAAGCCGAACGCGTCAAGGCCGTCGTCCTGGCCGGCATCGACCCGGAGCGTGACACATGAACGAGCCCCTGATTCTCCGCGATTCCGCGCGCTTGGTGCTCTCGCACTACCTCACCTCCGTGCTACCGCTGCTGCTCGGCTTCGCCGGACTGCTGTGGTGGGTCAGCACGTGGGTGGCTCCGTGGACGCAGATCGGCACGGTCGCCGTCGTTCTGATGGCCGTGAACACCGTCCTGCGCCCGTGGGTCCGACTGGCCACCGTCCGGTACCGCATCTCTGCCACCGGTATCGAGGTGGTCTCCGGGCTCATCAGCCGGCGGCGCGACGTCGCCCACTGGGATCAGATCTCTGCCCTCGACGAGAAGGCCGGTCTGGGGCATCGACTGTTTCGCCTGACCGAGGTCACCGTGTGCCAGAGCGGCAGCGGCGGTGCACCCCTCGTGCTCGAGGCGCTCAGCGCCCCCGCGCTGGACGCGCTCCACCGGGCCCGCGACCGCGACGCCCCCGAGCTCGCCGAGAGTGCTGCCGGTGTGCCTGCTACGCCGGCCGGGCCGGATGGCGTCGGAGCGACCGCGTCGCCCTCGCCAGCGTCTTCATCCCACGAGCCGGCGTCGATCGCGGTGGCGGACTCAGCCGAGCCGGCGTCGAGCGTTGCGACGGAGTCAACCGAGCCGGCGTCGTTGGTCTACGCGATGACCCCGCGGGACATGCTGTTCATCGCCGTCGTCTACGGCCAGGTCTTCCTCCTGGTGCCGCCCGTCTACTTCGCCCTGCTCGAGGTGACCTCCTGGATCGGCTGGTCCGAGGCGTTCGAGTCCACGGTGGCGCAGTGGGCCGGCAACGGCTGGGGACTGTTGGGGCTGATCCTGGCCGGACTCGGCGTCGGGGTGGCCGCCACCGCCCTGAAATACCACCGCATGCAGGTGTGGGCACAGGCCGACGGCGCGCTCCTGATCACCTACGGACTGCTGGCGACGCACCGCCGCCGCATCGACCCCCGCCACGTGCAGGGGCTGCAGTGGCAGCGCGGCATCGTCGAACAGCTCACCGCACGAACGCGGCTGAGCGTGCTGTCCTTGGACAGTGCGGACCAGCTTGGCAGCAACCTTGTGCTGCCCTCGCTGCCGCACGCCACGGTCCGGGAGATCGTGGAGACGCACTTCCCGCGCTACCGGGATGTGGCCGCGGTGCAGGACCGCTCCAGCACCGTGCTCAGCGCCGTTATGGGGCTGGCGTGCGTGAGCGGCGTCGTCGGAGGCATCTGGTGGCTGACCGCGTACGTGGCGCACTGGTGGTGGTGGGTGGCGGCCCTGCTGAGCCTGCTTGGACTGGCCGTCACGGTGCGGGTGGGGCAGATTCTGCGCACCCGCCTGAGCACCGAACTCGAGTCAGGATTGATCACCGCCCGCACCCGCTTCCTCGCCGATCGAGTCACCGTGCTGCCCGGCTCCAGCGTCCACGGGACCACGTCGCTGACCCTGCGCCTCGGGCGCCGGACCAGCGGGCCGCTGCTCGTGGCCGCCCACTGCTACGCCGGGATCAGCACCCGATTCCGGGCCCTCACCGCCTCCCCGGCGGTGCTGCACCAGCTCACTGCGCTGACACGCACGGGACACCACCACCTTCGTCGCGCACCGAAGGGCGCAGACGAGACCCTGCTCAGGGTGCTTCCGGGCACCACGGCACCTGAACCAGCATAAAAAACCCACACCGTCCACGAAAGGACCACCCCATGAACACCGAACCCACTCCGCAGCGCACCCGTCCCTCCACCACGGCTCGCCCGCCGGCGCCCACCCCCGAGGGTGACTCGCTGAAGGCCTCGCGCGGTATGGAGGCCGCCGGACTCATCGTCTCCCTGCTGTTCTTCATCGGCATGGGCATCTTCACCGACGTCGAGCTCATCTGGCGTGCGCTCGGCGCCGTCGCCCTGGGCCTGGCCGTCAGCGGGTTGCTAGTTGGCCTGCGCTCGCAGCGCCACCGTTGACCAGCGCTTGTTGAGCCGGTCTTGCGCCACGCTCGCGGTGGCCTCGTCCTGCACCTCGAGCGCATCCAGCAGGGTCCACAGGTCGAAGGCAGACTCGTCCGGCCACACCCAGTCGGTCAGGGTGCCGTAGTCCAGCTCCAGGACGGCGTCCTGGCCGAAGCCCTGCAGCCACGCGATCAGATCGGTGACCTCCGGCAGCAGATCGGCGTCGGCGGCGTGGACCTTGAGCACCCCCTCGGCCTTCCACAGCCGGGCCAGGGCCGCGGGAAGCACCTCGGTGCGCCGGGCCGTGACGTCGTCGTCGCGCCGGTACGGCTCCTCATCCGGGTCCAGCATCAGCAGCCAGGACAGGGGCACGCTCCACGTGGAGGAGCGGGTGCGCAGGCGCTCGCCGGGACGGGGCGTGTCCTCGCCGGCGCGGGGATCGGTGGCCTCGCGCAGGTCCTCGGTGACGCGTGTGCGATGCCGTTGCAGGGCAGCCGGCGGGATCAGGGCGTCGAAGGCCTCGGGCGTCAACAGCTCCCGGAGCTCGTCGGCGGCGACGGCGGCCCGCAGCGAGAGCTGGTCCGGGCAGAAGACCCGGCTACCGTCGGAGGCGTAGAGGACCCGGCTCAGGTCCTTCTGATCGGTGGGCGGGAACGGGTCCGGCACCCGCCGCGCCACCCGGGCGAGGCTGCGCTGGCGAGTCAGCTCGTCCACCCGAGAGTGCGTGAGCGCGGCAGCCCAGCTCAGCCGCAGCTGCAGGTGCTCACCGAAGGCCGAGGCCGGCTCGTAGACTCGCAGATGGGCGGTCCCGACGACGTTGCTCACCCGAGCTCGACGACCACCGGAGCGTGATCCGAGGCGCCCTTGCCCTTGCGCTCCTCGCGGTCGATCCAGGCGTTCGTGACCGTCTCGGCCAGGGCGGGGGAGAGCAGCTGGAAGTCGATGCGCATGCCCTCCTTCTTCGGGAAGCGCAGCGCCTTGTAGTCCCAATAGGTGTAGGTGCCTGGCCCGGGATGGCGGGGGCGGACGACGTCGACCAGGCCCGCGTCCTCGAACGCGTGGAACGCTGCGCGCTCGTCAGGAGAGACGTGCGTGAGCTCGTTGTCGAGGAAGTACTGCATGTCCCAGACGTCCTCATCCTGCGGAGCCACATTGAAGTCGCCGGCGAGAATCAGGCGGGTCTCGGGGTCCGCGGCGAGGCGCTGCGCGGCGTGGTCCTTGAGGACGTCCAGCCAGTGCAGCTTGTAACCCATGTGCTCGTCCTGCAGGGCGCGGCCGTTGGGGACGTAGAGGCTCCACAGGCGGACGGGGTCCAGGTGGGATTCGGCGCCGACGGTGGCGCCGATGGCGCGGGCCTCCAAGTGCGGGTCCTTGCCGCCCTTGCCGAAGTGCGGCTGATCCGGGAAGCCGCGCTGCACATCCTCCAGCCCCACGCGGGAGGCGATGGCCACGCCGTTCCACTGTGAGATCCCGAAGTGCGCGACCTCATAGCCGGCGCGTTCGAACGCCTCCCACGGGAAGTTCTCGTCCTTGCACTTGGTCTCCTGGATGGCCAGCACATCGATCTGATGGCGGTCCAGGAACTCCTCCACACGGTCGGCACGGGCACGCAGCGAGTTGACGTTCCAGGTAGCGATCTTCACGGTGTCCAGGGTAGCTGGGGTGGTCCGATCTGACGGCGCCGACGTGTGGGGCTCAGGAGACGGACCTGTTGCGTGCCCGCCGTTCAGCGATGAGCACGATCAGCAGGAGGGTGGACGGAGCCCACAAGGGCACCGGCAGGCTTGTGAAGAAGTGAAGGAACAGGGGGACGACACTCAGGATCGGCCATATGGCCGGTGTGCGCCATCGCCCCAGCGAGGAGATCAACCCCACAATGAGAGCCCATCCGGTCCCCCATGCTGCGAAGGCCGCGAGGTCGGCGGGTCCAGCGCGGAGGGGTATGGCGACGAGGGCCCCCACAATCGTGGTAATAGCCATCGGACCGAAACCGCGGATGAAGTACCGCGAAATTTCACCTCTTTGTCTGGGCGTGGTGGGGGAGCGGGCCGGCGCGGCGGTGATCTGTGTCTTCATGGCTCGCATGCAATCTCCGCTTCTCCGCGGCCCGCCGATGACGGCAGGCATGGTGGAGAGGTCTCGCCCGAGGTCCAGGAGACATCCTCCCCTCCATGCGTTCGACCCTACGGTTGTCAGTTGCCAGGCGAACATAGACCTTTGGCCAGAACCATCAGTACTTTTGGACCGAATTCTCCGTGGGTGCGCCTGAAGGTCCTTGCATCCCCATCGACACGCAACGAGTGTCCCGGCTCAGCGCCACCACTCATCCAGGATCGTGACCGGGGTGGTGCGCTTGTGGCGGGAGCGGGTCCAGATACCCTCGAGCTTCTCGGCGACCTCGGGATCGATCTCGCGGCCCTCGAGGTAGTCGTCAATGTCGTCGTAGCGCAGGCCCAGCTCGTCCTCGTCGGTGCGGCCCGGGTTGTCATCCAGCAGGTCCGCGGTGGGCACCTTGTTCCACAGGTGCTCCGGCGCGCCCAGCTCCTTGGCCACGGCCCGAACCTGACGCTTGTTCAGCCCGAACAACGGGAGGACGTCCGCGGCGCCGTCGCCGAACTTGGTGAAGAAGCCCGTGATCGACTCCGCCCCATGATCGGTGCCGATCACGAGCTGCCCGCGGCGCCCAGCGAGCGCGTACTGCGTGACCATGCGCATGCGGGCCTTGACGTTGCCGTTGTTGTAGTCGGAGATCTCCTCGCCGGTGCCCGCTGCGAAGGCCTCACCCAGCCCCAGGGTCGCGGCGGCGATGTTGACCGTGAGCGGCTCATCAGCACCGATGAACTCCATCGCATCGGCCGCATCCGACTCGTCGGCCTGCTCCTTGTACGGCAACCGGACGGCGGTGAAGACCGGGCGATTGCTGGGTGCCGAGTCGGCGTCGTCGGGCCCCGACTGCGCGCGCACCCGCTCCACGGCGAGCTGGGCGAGCCTGCCACCCGCGGTGGAATCCACGCCGCCGGAGATGCCGAGCACGAAACCCGCCGCCCCCGTGACCTGCAGGTAGTCCGCGAGGAACTGCACCCGCCGCTCCACCTCGGCCGCCGGATCGATCTCCGGGCGCACGCCCATCTCTGCCACGATTCGCTGCTGGAGTTCACGCATGCTCCCCAGCGTAGGCACGGATCCTGCCCACTGGCCCGCCTAGACTGACGGGCATGAGCAACGACGCCGCCCCCACGCCCGAACAGGACCGCGCCCGCCTCAAGGAGCTCATCACCGAGCTCGCCGTGGTGCACGGCAAGGTGACCCTGTCCTCCGGCAAGGAAGCCGACTACTACGTGGACCTGCGGCGCGTCACCCTGCATCACGAGGCCGCCCCGCTGATCGGGCGCGTCATGCTGCGCCTGCTCGACGACGCCGGCATCGACTACGCGACCATGGGCGGCCTGACGATGGGTGCAGACCCGGTCGCCACCGCGATGATGCACCAGGCCGGTGCCCAGGGCCGCACTCTGGATGCCTTCGTGGTGCGCAAGGCCCAGAAGTCCTACGGGATGGGCCGCCAGGTCGAAGGGCCCGGCGTGAAGGACCGCGACGTCGTCGTGCTTGAGGACACCTCCACCACCGGCGGCTCCGCGCTGACTGCCGTGGAGGGCGTGCGCAAGGCCGGGGGCACGGTCAAGGCCGTGGCCGTCATCGTGGACCGCGGCACCGGTGCCGCCGAGCGCATTGAGACCGAGGCCGGCGTGCCCTACCTGTACGCCTTCAGCAAGGACGAGCTCGGGCTCGACTGAGCGGGCTGGAGTCCGCCCCCGTGTGGGACAGGCTCGTGGGCGCCAGCACGCGCCGACCGTCGATGTAGACGGCATTGTCGATGATCGTCACGAGGACATGGTGCGCGTCGGAGCGCCTCAGCGCCGGTCGCTCAGCGCCGCCAGTACGCGGAGCCGTCCAGCTCGCGGTCGAGCACGCCTAAGTCCACGGCGTGACGCCGGAAGAACGCGACGTCCTCGACGAATAGTGCGAGCCGCCCGTTGAGGTTCTCCTCGCTCACCCGCTCCTCGCTCCCGACAACGCGGCGGGCCACTCGCGCCACCGCCTCATCCACGTCCGCTTCCGCCAGTTCGACGACGTCGATGCGCTCGCCGTCGAGCACCGCCAGGGGCGACAGGGCGGCGTCGAGACCCGCGATGGTGTCCCGGAGGAAGGTCTCGTCGAGGTGGGGCGTGCCGTCTGCGGTGAGGGTCACCGCCCCGAGCGCTGTGGCGGGGCGCAGAGTGTCGGCGTCGTTGGCGATGGCCGTCCCGGCGAGCACGGCGCCCAGGCTGCGGCGCAGTTTCGGGTTGCGCAGCAGGGCAAGGAAGGAGCGGGCGGGACGCACGTGGCTGGACATGCGCCCAGGTTAGCGAGTGCAGGGGCGTCGCCGCCTGCCCACGCAGCGGCCTCCGCGAGCACCCACGCCCCACCCTCCGCGAGCACCCACGCCCCCCCCGCCCCGAAACCCCACAACCCACCCACCCCGACTCCCCCCAACCCGTCCGCCCCCCCAATTTTTGGTTTTCCCCCCCGGAGTAGTGTGGGGGAAAGGGAAAAA
>JAUNTT010000177.1 GCA_030538555.1 Micrococcus sp. | reverse complement strand
CCTGAGGCCCCTGAGGCCCCCTCGGAGCGACGCTCGGAGCGCGCGGTGGCACGTCGTGAGAAGGTCACTGTGCCTCCATGTCGGTCGTGATGATGTGGCGGTACTCCGGACACCGAGCCAGCAGCTGGGTGTGGGTGCCGACGTCGAGCACGCGCCCGTCCTGCAGCACGGCCACCCGGTCCGCCAGGGCTACGGTGGAGGGCCGGTGGGCCACGATGAGCGTGGTGGTGGCGGCGAGGACCTCGCGTAGCCGCTGGGTCACGGCCTCCTCGGTGCGCACGTCCAGGGCGGAGAGCGGGTCGTCGAGCACCAGGATCTGCGGCTGGGCGGCGATGGCCCGTGCCAGCGCGATCCGCTGCCGTTGACCGCCGGACAGGCTCAGCCCCTCCTCGCCGATCTCCGTGTCCACACCCTCGGGCAGGTCGTGAGTGAACTGGGCCTGCGCGGTCTCCAGAGCCACGCGCAGCAACTCCTCTGCGGCCGGCGACTCCAGCCCGTCCCGGATCACCTCGGCCGGGGCGCCGAGCAGCACATTGCGGCGGATGCTGTCCGAGAACAGGGTCGCGTCCTCGAAGGCGATCGACACGCGCCGCCGCAGCTCCTCGAGCGGGTAGTCACGCACATCCAGACCGTCCACGGCCACAGACCCGGCCGTCACGTCATACAGGCGCGGGACCAACTGCACCAGCGTGGACTTGCCCGAGCCGGTGGTCCCCACGAGCGCGAGGGTCTCCCCGGGTATCAGCTCGAGATCCACGCCGCGCAGCAGCGCCGGAGTCGAGGCGGCGGCGTCGGGGTAGCGGTACTTCACGCCCGTGAAGCTCAGGCGCCCGCGGGAGGGTGGCAGCCCCTCGGTCACGACGCCGGTCGCGTGCGTCTGGGAGGCGTCTTCGCCGTGGCTCGTGGCCCAGTCACGCGGGGTCGCGCGCGTGCCGATGGCCTCCGCTTCCGCCTCGTCGGTGCCCGCCGGGGAGGTGAGGTCCACCTCGGTGTTCATCACCTCGAGGTGGCGGTCGATGGCGGTCTTGGCGGTGAGCGTCATGCCCAGCAGCGGCCCGATGCCCTCGATGGGCCGGGCGAGGACGGCGGTGGTGGCGAAGTACGCGGCGATGCCACCGACCGTGAGCTGGTCCGTGGCCACGAGGTAGATGCCCAGGCCCAGGGCCACACCGAGCACCACCTCCGGCAGGGCGACCACAAAGCCGATGAACTTGGAGAGCACCCCGGCCTTGTGGACCTCGGTGCCGCGCAGCGTCTCGGCGCGATCAAAGAACCCCTCGAGGGCGTGGCTGCCGCGGCCGAAGGCCTTGAGTACGCGGATGCCGTGCACGGACTCCTCGACCGTGGTGGCGACGTCGCCCGCCTGGTCTTGGGAGAGCCGGGAAGCGGCCCGGAAGTCGACGCGGAAGCGGAAGCCGCGCACCAGGATGGGCACCGCGGCCACCAGGTAGATCAGCGCGAGCTGCCAGGACATGGTGAACAGCAGGACGAGCCCCACCGTGAGGGTCACGGTCTCCACCACGAGCATCACGGAGCCGAACGCGATCCAGCGCCGCAGGAACCCGAGGTCCGCCTGCGAGCGGGAGAGCAGCTGGCCGGAGGGCCACGCGTCGTGGAAGCTCACGGGCAGCCGCTGCAGCCGGCGGTAGAGGCTGATCCGTGCCCGGTTCTCCACGTCCGCGGCCGGAGGCAGGATGAAGAAGCGGCGCAGGTAGATGAACGCGGCCTCGGCCACGCCCAGCACCGCCAGCACCCCCACGGCCCACCACAGTCCCGTGGTGTCCGGGGCGGCGGTGTCAGCTGTGCCCGTGCCGGCGGCGCCGAACACGCTGTTGACCAGGACCTGGATGACCTGCGGGATGGCCAGGGCCACGAGCCCGGCCAGCAGGGCCGCGACGAGGCCGAGGGACCAGCGCACGAGCACGCCGTCCAGATAGGGGGACAGCCCGGCGACGGCGGCACGCAGGCTCAGAGGCTCACGCGTCGGCGCTGCGGAGGAGGTGGCGGAGGTCATCGTCCAAGACTGTACCCCCGGGCATCGAGACGTTAAGCCTGCACGCCGTCCCGGCGCTGCGTCAGCTCCAAGACCACGGCCTCGGGGCGGCACGCCACCCGCAGCGGCATCGTGGCAGCTGCGCCAATTCCGGCGCTGACCTCGAGCGGAACGGTGCGCCCACCGGCCGTCCATCTCGACACGCCGGAGGCCTGGGCGCGGGGCAGATCGCAATTGGTGACGAGGGCGCCATAGAAGGGCAGGCAGATCTGTCCGCCGTGCGTGTGGCCCGCCAGAATCAGGTCTGCCCCGTCGGTGACCATCGCGTCCAGCACCCGCGTGTAGGGGGCGTGCGTGACGCCGAGACGGAACACGGGCTCGCCCGCTGCACCGGCTCGCGTCCCGAAGCCGGGCCAGCGGTCGAGGCGCAAATGCGGGTCGTCGGTGCCTGCGGCGAGGATCTCCACGGTGTGCGCGCCCGCGGCGATCCGCAGCGTCTCGCGGCGGTTGGTCAGGTCGGCCCAACCGGCGGCTCGGAACGCGGAGAACAGGTCGTCGTGGGGCAGCCGGCGTCGTTCACCCTCTACCTTCGAGGGCCCCGCGAAGTAGCGCAGCGGATTCGCGGGCTTGGGCGCGTAGTAGTCATTCGAGCCGGGCACGAACACCCCGGGCACGTGCAGCAGCGGCTCAAGGGCTTCCAGCAGCAGTCCAATGGAGGCTTCGGCGGAGATGTTGTCCCCGGTGTTCACGACGACGTCCGGCCGCAGCTGCGCCAGCTGGCGGACCCAGCCGATCTTGCGCCGCTGCCACGGCAGCAGGTGGATGTCGGAGAGGTGCAGCACGCGCAACGGCGCGGAGCCCGCCGGAAGGACAGGCAGATGGTGCCGACGCACCGCGTAGCAGCTCGCCTCGGCGAACCCGTAGGCGGCACCAGCCAGGCCCAGGGCGGCCACCCCGCCGACGGCGAGGCCGGTGCGCCGTAGCGCCCTCACCCCGGTCTCCCGCCACGGGCTGGGCCCG
>JAUNTT010000176.1 GCA_030538555.1 Micrococcus sp. | reverse complement strand
ACCTGGTCGATGACCTCAGCGTTGAGCGGCTCGCCGGCCGAGATCGTCTTCTGCGGCGGGGTCTTCAGCTGGCTCAGGTCGGCCTTGATCAGCATGCGCCACACGGTGGGCGGGGCACAGAAGCTGGTGACTCCCCCGGCCTCCATGGCGGACATGAGCGAGGCGGCGTCGAACTTCTTGAAGTTCAGGACGAAGATCGTGGCCTCGGCCAGCCACGGGGCAAAGACGTTCGACCAGGCGTGCTTGGCCCATCCCGGGGAGGCCACGTTGAGGTGCACATCGCCGGGCTGCAGGCCGATCCAGTAGATGGTGGAGAGGTGGCCCACGGGGTAGGAGGTGTGGGTGTGCTCCACGAGCTTGGGCTTCGAGGTGGTGCCGGAAGTGAAGTAGAGCAGCAGGGTCTCGTCGGCGCCGGTGGGGGCGTCCAGGTGCGGTTCGCCCTCGAACGTGCGGGCGTCGTCGAAGGCGTGGACGGTGCGTCCGCTGACCTCGGGGGCCGCGCGCTGCTGCTCCTCGGCGTAGACGCCGGGCACGTGGATCAGCGTGCATTCCCCGGTGACGTCGTCGAACTTCTTGAGGTTGGCGGCGTTGGCCACCGCCCAGCGGGCCTCGGCGCGGTCCACACGGTCCTGCAGGTCCACGGCCGTCATCTGGGTGGTGGTGGGGACCATGACGGCTCCGATGCGGATGCACGCGAGCATGGTCTCCCAGAGCTCCACCTGGTTGTCCAGCATCAGGATGAGACGGTCACCGCGCTGCACGCCGATCGACTGCAGCCATGCGGCGATCTGGGTGGAGGAGGCGGAGAGCTCGGCGTAGGTGCGGCGCAGCGTCTGACCGTCCTCCTCGACGATCACGAGGGCGTCGGTGGACCCACGCTCGGGGTCCGCGGCGAGCTGGTCGAACCAGTCGGTGGCGAAGTTGAACTCGGAGAAGCGGGGCCAGGAGAACTCCCGGCGGGCGGCGTCGTAGTCCTGCTGATGGGTGACCAGCAGGTCGCGGGCCTCACGGAGCTGTGCAGTGACGTTCATGGTCCTCGGTGACCTCCTCTAGGGGGCGAACAACATCGGTCATGCCCAGCCTAGGCGTGACCTGGGTCACGAGATCCAGTGGTGTCCACTCAGTGAACCGCGGTTCACTCTTTTGCTGTGCGCCGCGGCCCGGTACCGTGAGTCTCATCCGTAAAGATGTGAGTCCGATCACGGCAGCCCGCGTCCGCGCCTGCCCGGATCGGCTCCCGCGCCGTTGCCCACCGAGGAGGCCCACCATGCCCGCACCGTCCGCACTGCCCTCGATCGATCTACTGGATCTTCGTGCCGGGCTCTCCGAGGCGGAGCGCACGCGCCTGGAGGCCATCGAGAAGCACCTGCAGGAGGTTGTCCGCCCGGCCGTGGTGGAGCCGTGGAGCCGCGACGAGTTCACGTGGGACCTGCTGCCGGGCCTGGGCGAGCTGGGCCTGGGCAAGGTGTTCACCGACGGCTCCTCGCAGCTCTTCCAGGGGCTGGTGCACGCGGCGATCGCTCGCGTGGACCTCTCCCTGTCCGCGCTGGTGGGCATCCACAACGAGCTGATCGTGGGCACCATCGCGCACCTGGGCTCCGAAGAGCAGAAGCAGCGCTGGCTGCCCCGCCTCGAGGCCCTCGAGGCCGTGGGCGCGTTCTGTCTGACCGAGCCGGAGCACGGCTCGGACATCGCCGGCGGCCTGGAGACCTCGGCTGAGCGCACCGAGGACGGCTGGCGGATCAACGGTGCGAAGCGCTGGATCGGCGCAGGCACGCTGGGCGAGGTGGCCATCGTGTGGGCCAAGGACACCGCTGACGCGCAGATCAAGGGCTTCCTGGTCCCGACGGACACCCCCGGCTACGCAGCCACGAAGATTGAGCGCAAGACCGGTCTGAAGATCATGCAGAACGCGGACATCGTGTTCGAGAACGTGGAGCTGCCGGAGTCGGCCCTGCTGCCCGGTGCGACGACCTTCGCCGCGGCCAATGACCTGTTGCTGGCCTCCCGCGCCTGGGTGGGCTGGCAGGGCGTGGGCCTGCAGCAGGGCGTGCTGGACGTGCTGCGTAACTATTCGCTCGAGCGCCAGCAGTTCGGCAAGCCGCTGGCCGCGTTCCAGATCATCCAGCAGCACCTGGCGGAGATCGCGGGCAACCTGGCCGCCTCGGCGGGCATGATGCGCCAGATCGTGGAGCTGCAGGATCGCGGCGAGCTGACCATGATGCACGCGGCGATGGCCAAGTCCACCTCCACCCGCCTCGCCCGCTCCTCGGTGGCCCTGGGCCGCGACGCCCTCGGCGGCAACGGCATCGTGGCGGACTACGAGATGACGAAGTTCATGAACGACCTCGAGGCCATCTACTCCTATGAGGGCACCTACGCGATCAACTCGCTCATCGTGGCCCGCGCCCTCACCGGGGTCTCCGCCTTCCGCTGAGCCGGCGAACCGGGCGGCGCCGGGGGTCCGGCGCCGTCATACATCGTGACAGTGTGGCGCCGCTCACAGCCGGCAGGGGTAGATTGCCCCGTACCAGAGACCCGGTGCGCGCCCCCGCGCATGCGGGCAGCGAGGAAGGGGACCTCCCATGGACAACAACACCACCACAACCAGCCGCCGCACGATCGCCACGTCTCTCGCGTGGTCCGTCCCGGCCGTCGCCCTGATTGCCGCGGCGCCCGCGCACGCTGCCTCGGACGGCGGAGACGACGGCGGCGGCACCGGCAACTGACGCCGCCCGCCCACTCCCGGGTGGGAACCGTCCCGCCCGCTCGCTCCCGGGTGGGAACCGTCCCCTATTTTCGAGAATGCGGGACATTGCCCACCCCGGACCACAGGAACGGGACATTGCCCACCCCGGAGCGGCGGTCGCGACCCAGCGGAATGCGTTCCGGTTCTGTTCCGCTCGAACCACCACAGACCACCCCAAAAGACCACACAACACCTGATGTGCCCCACCGCCCCCGCCCCACCCCTGAACGCAAGAATCCCCCGGAATCATCACGATTCCG
Source organism: Micrococcus sp. (assembly GCA_030538555.1). Lineage (GTDB taxonomy): Bacteria > Actinomycetota > Actinomycetes > Actinomycetales > Micrococcaceae > Micrococcus. Next base: position 69 of record JAUNTT010000176.1, on the reverse strand, counting down.
GGGGATTCTGCTTCGAGCCCCCTGCCGGATTCGAACCGGCGACCCTCTGTTTACAAGACAGATGCTCTG
>JAUNTT010000175.1 GCA_030538555.1 Micrococcus sp. | reverse complement strand
CGTCCGTAGCGTTCGCGGCGTCCGCAGGGTGCGCGAGCCCTAGCGTGCGCGCCGCTCACGCCCGCGGGCGGCGTGAACCTGCCGGGCGGCGGTGAAGAGGGCCCGCGCGGAGGCCTCCCAGGAGAAGGTGGCAGCCTGGGCCACCGCCGCGCGGGAGGCGCGGGCAAAGGCACCCGGGGCGTCGAGCTCGCGCACCCGCTGGGCCAGCGCGGCTCCGCGGTCCCCCGTCAGGGGCACTGGCAGGAAGCCACCCGTCGTGCCGCCGATCTCCTCGAAGATGGGCATGGCCGAACCGATGACCGGGGTGCCCTGGGCCATGGCCTCAGCCACCGGCAGGCCGAATCCCTCGGCCCGGGACAGGGTGACCAGCGCCGTGGCTTGCGCGACAAGCGCGGTGTAGGCCTCATCGCTGACGCCCCCGTGGAAGGTGACCTCGCCGCCGTGCTGTCCGCGGCGGCGTCGGGCCTGGACGAGATACTCCTCGAGCTCAGCGCGCCGGGCCGGGCTGATGCGCGAGAGCAGGTGCAGGGTGTAGCCCGGCAGCAGCGGCACCGCCTCGAGCAGAGACTCGACGTCCTTGTAGGACATGAAGGAGCCCATGTAGACAAGGTCACGGGTGCGGGGACCCTCCGGGTCTCGCGAGGTGGCGACGGGCTGCGCCGCATTGGCGATGACGTCCACGGGCCGGCGGGTGAGCCGGTGCTGGGCGATGAGCCCCGCCGTCGTGGCGGAGACCGTGGCCACCCGGTCGGCCCGATTCAGCAGGAGGCGTTGCGGGGTGTAGCTGAGGTGATAGCCGCGCCACAGCCAGCGGATCGGCTCGGGCAGCGAGCTCGGCGGCGTGGGGTGTTCGTAATAGATGAGGTCGTGCAGGGTGAGGATCTGGCCGTAGCGGCGGCCCAGCGTGCCCATGGTCTGCATGGGAGAGAACACGACGTCGGGCAGCAATGGATTGATCTGCCGGGCCAGCAGGGGCTCCAGCGGGCTGGTGGGCGCGCTGACGCGATGCCACGGAATCTCGTTGGGCAGCAGGCGCAGCTGGGCGGGATCGTTGATCAGCATGCCGAGCTGGATCCGCCCGGACCACTCCGGGGTGCGGGCCAGCGTTGCTGCCGCCGCCGCCAGGCTCGCCCCGTAGCGCGAGATGCCGTCGTGGAAGTCGGTGCGCGTGTAGCGAGCGTCCAGCAGCAGGCGCAGCGGGCGCTGAGGTGCGGCGTCGGCAGCGGCGGGGGCAGGCGGGGTGGTCATCGCCTTCGAGGCTAGCTCACCCGCGCCCACCCGCACCGTGGCTCACGCGAGGCTCACACGAAGGCGGACACGCCGGTGAGCGCCCGCCCCGCGACGAGGGTATTGATGTCGCGCGTGCCCTCATAGGAGTAGACAGCCTCGGCGTCGGCGAAGATCTTGGCCGCCTCATAGTCGGCGACGATGCCGTTGCCACCGAGCAGCTCGCGACCCAGCGCCACGGTCTCCCGCATCCGCTCGGTGGTGAAGGCCTTGGCCAACGCCGAACGGGCGTCGTCGGCCTGGCCCTGATCGGCCAGCTGCGAGAGGCGGACCATCATGCCGGTGGAGGCCACGGTGTTGCCCATCATCCGCACGAGCTTGTCCTGGACCAGCTGGAAGCGGGCCAACGGCTTGCCGAACTGGTGGCGGCCGATCACATAACGCCGGGCGACGTCATAGGCGGCCAGCTGCAGGCCCACGGCCTGCCAGGCGACGGCCAGGCGCGTGACGCGCAGGACCTTGTTCACGTCATGGAAGGAGTTGCCGTGGGCCAGGTGGAACTCGTCGGCCACCTCCACGTTGTCCAGGTGGATGTGCGCGTTCTGCACGATGCGCAGGGCGATCTTGTTCTCGATCTTGGTGGCGGAGTAGCCGGGCAGGGAGGTGTCCACGAGGAACGTCTTGACCTGGTTGTCTTCGACATCGCGAGCGAAGATCACGACCCAGTCACTGAAGGTGGCGTTGCCGATCCAGCGCTTCTCGCCATTGAGGACCCAGGTGTCCCCCTTCTTCTCGGCGGTGGTGCGGGTGCCGCCGGCCACGTCAGAGCCGCCGAGGGGCTCGGTGAGGCCGAAGGCGCCGATCTTCTTCATCGCGTAGACATCGGGCAGCCACTTCTCCTGCTGCTCGGGCGAGGCCAAAGCCTCGAGAGTGCCCGTGAAGAGGCCATCGTGGACGCCCATGAAGGTGGCCAGCGAGGTGTCCACGCGTGTCAGCTCGGCGTGGACGAGGCCGGCATAGAGGTTGGAGCGGCCCTGGCGGTGCACCGGCGAGATGATGTCCTGCGCGGCGATGGTCTCGATCACCTCGTGTGGGAAGGTGTCGGCAGCCCAGTGCTTCACGGCCAGGGGGCGGAGCTCGGCGTTGGCCCACTCGCGGATCTCGCGCAGACGGGTACGCTCATCGTCGGAGAGCAGCTCCTCGAAGGCGTAGAAGTCGGCGGCAGCGAAGTCGAGATCGGTCTCGGCGACGCCGGCGACGGCAAGGGGATCGTATGCGTGAGTCATGCGGTGACCTCCACAGGTGACGGATCGGCGGGTTCTTGCGGCTGATGTTACCTGCAAGTAGGACTTCCTGAGCTACCGTTCAGTAACAGGTTTCTCCCAGGGAACGGCCGGCTTGTATACAAGTTTCCGCAGAAGGTTGCGATTGCGTAACAACGATGTATATTCGATAACGGTTCGGTCCACAGGGGCCGCTCCGCACGGCCCTTCCCCACCGCTCTCCGGGCGGATTCCGGCCTCACCCAATCCGTTCACTCGCACTGTCTGTATCCCCTGTGATCCCGCGTGGATCATGACGACCGACCTGGTCTCGTCAGTGCCGTCCACGAGGAAAACGAATGTCTGAGACCCCCAAGACTTCCCGCGCCCCGCGCGCCGTCGCCGCCTCCCTGGCGCTGGCCCTGGGCGCAACCGGCGCCATCACTGCCGGCTCCGTGGCTGTCGCCGATGACGCAGCCGCCAACACTGTCACCGTCCGCGCCGGCGATGGCTGGTGGGTGCTGGCCCAGCGCGCTGGCATGTCCCAGTCCGCCCTGGCTGCTGCCAACGGCATGACCACCAACACCCTGCTGCACCCGGGCATGACGCTGCGCACC
>JAUNTT010000029.1 GCA_030538555.1 Micrococcus sp. | reverse complement strand
CCCGCCAGCTCAGCGGGCGAAGCGCTCCTTCTGCGCCTCGAACTGCTCACGAATGGAGGTGGGGAGGGACTCGCCGAAGCGACCCAGCCAGGTCTCGATGAGCTCGTTCTCGGCCTCCCACTCGGCGGCGTCCACCTTGAGGGCGTCCTCGAGGTCGTCCGCCGAGACGTCCAGACCGGTCAGGTCGAGGGACTCCGGCGTCGGGACCATGCCGATCGGGGTCTCGGCGGCATCCGCGGTGCCCTCAATGCGCTCGACGACCCACTTGAGCACGCGCGAGTTCTCACCGAAGCCGGGCCAGGCGAAGCCGCCGTCGCGGTTGCGGCGGAACCAGTTGACCAAGAAGATGCGCGGCAGCTGATCGGCCTCGGCGCGGCCGGAGACCGTCACCCAGTGGTCGAGGTAGTCGCCGGCGTCGTAACCGAGGAACGGCAGCATCGCCATGGGGTCGCGGCGGACCACGCCCACGGCACCGGCGGCAGCAGCCGTGGTCTCGGAGGACAGCGTGGCGCCCTTGAGGATGCCGTCGGTCCAGTCAAAGGCCTCGGTGACCAGCGGGACGGTGGTCTTGCGGCGGCCGCCGAAGAGGATCGCGTCCAGCTTCACGCCGTCCGGGTTGTGGTACTCGTCGGCCAGCATGTCCGTCTGATCGATCGGGGTGCAGAAGCGCGAGTTCGGGTGGGCTGCCGGGGTGCCGGACTCGAGGGTCCAGGGGTTGCCGCGCCAGTCGGTGAGGCGCTCGGGGACCTCGTCGGTCATGCCCTCCCACCACACGCCGCCGTCCTCGGTGAGCGCGACGTTCGTGAACAGGGAGTTGCCCTTCGCGATCGCACGCATGGCGTTCGGGTTGGTCGACCAGCCGGTGCCGGGGGCCACGCCGAAGTAGCCGGTCTCCGGGTTGACCACGCGGAACTCGCCGTTCTTGCCGGGGCGGATCCACGTGATGTCGTCACCCAGGGTCTCGGCCTTCCAGCCCTCGACAGTGGGATCGATCAGCGCGAGGTTGGTCTTGCCGCACGCCGAAGGGAAGGCACCGGCGATGTGGTAGCTCTTGGCTTGCGGGGAGGTCAGCTTGAGGATCAGCATGTGCTCGGCCAGCCACTGCTCGTCGCGGGCCATGACCGAGGCGATGCGCAGGGCGTAGCACTTCTTGCCCAGCAATGCGTTGCCGCCGTAGCCGGAGCCGTAGGACCAGATGGAGCGCTCCTCGGGGAAGTGCACGATCCACTTGGTGGGGTTGCACGGCCACGCGACGTCCTCCTGGCCCTCCTCGAGCGGAGCGCCGACGGAGTGCAGGGCGGGCACGAAGAAGGCCTGCTCCTCGGACATCTTGGCCAGCACGTCCGCACCGATGCGCGCCATGATGCGCATGGACATCACCACGTAGGCGGAGTCGGTGATCTCGACGCCGTACTTGGGGTCCTCGGCCTCGAGGTGGCCCATGACGAACGGGATGACGTACATGGTGCGCCCGCGCATGGAGCCGCGGAAGGTGTCCGTCAGGATGCGCTTCATCTCGGCGGGGTCCATCCAGTTGTTGGTGAACCCGGCGTCCTCCTTCTTCTCGGAGCAGATGAAGGTGCGGTCCTCCACGCGGGCGACGTCCGCGGGATCGGAGAAGGCCGCGAAGGAGTGGGGGAACTTGTCCTCGGCAAGCTTGGTCAGCGTGCCGGCCTCCACGAGCTCCTCGGCGAGGCGGTCATACTCCTCCTGCGAGCCGTCCACCCAGTGCACGGCGCTCGGCTGCGTCAGTTCGGCGACCTCGGAAACCCACTCGAGGAGCTTCGCGTAGTCCGTGGGCGCGTTCGCGGTGGCAAGGTCTGCGAAGGCGGCGGCGTTGTCAGCCATGGCGGGGAGTCCTCCCATTGACGATCCTGGACCGGGTCGATCAGACACACGGACGGGCGCACACCAGCGAGGCGTGGCACCACGTCCTTGTGGCTTCACGGTTGCCTGCCATGCTACCGGAGCGCCCATGCCGAAGATCACCGACGACGGACTCGCAACGGCGTCGGCGCTCACCCCCCGCGGCGAGGGAGCGGCCGATTTTGCGTTCGCCTGGCGGGCCGTGTAGTGTTCTACGAGTTCGCCGCACGGTCGCGGTGAGCAGATGCGCCCTTAGCTCAGCTGGATAGAGCGTCTGTCTACGGAACAGAAGGTCAGGGGTTCGAATCCCTTAGGGCGCACACTCGAAGGCCCCGATCCATCAGGATCGGGGCCTTTCTCGTGCCCGCCTCGGCATTCACGAGAGGGACGTGGGGTGTGGACCCCAGCCCCCGCTCCCGGGTGGGATGTGGACCGGCATCTCCCCTCCGGGGTGGGTTGTGGCCCCCTGCCTCGCTCCCGGGTGGGCACCGTCCCCCATCTTCGCGAATGCGGGACATTGGCCACCCGGGACGGCGGGTCCGGGACGCTTCCCACCCGGGAGGGCGGCAGGAGCCCGACGCCGGTGCCACCGCCACGCCTGCCCTCGGGTGAATGGCGGCCCTCCAGCCCGTCCGATCAGGGGCTGATGAACTGCGTCAGCGTGGCGTCGCGGCCGTCCAGGGTGTCCCACTCCCCCGGCACGTCGAAGACCTGCAGGCCGGCAGTCGGATAGTCCTGGGCCATGTCCATCACCGCGTCCTGGTCGGACCCAGCATCGATCAGGCGCAGCCCCAGCTCCTGCACCCAGGGCATGTGGCCAACCACCAGCAGGGTGCCGACCCCCGGCTCGGTCTCGTTGATGATGCTCAAGGCGTTGGCGGCGTCGGCCTCGTAGAGCCGAGAGTCCAACGACGGCGTCGGGGCCAGCTCGCCGAGGGCGTCCAGCACCCAGACACAGGTCTGGCGCGTGCGCTGCGCATCCGAGCAGACCACCTGGTCGACGCGCTGGATGTGCTCGGCGATCCACGCGCCGATGCGCTGAGCCTCCTCATGCCCATGGGCGGTGAGCTCGCGGTGATGGTCGATGCCGTCCGCGGATCCTCCCGCCTTGGCGTGGCGCAGGACGAGCAGGCGGCGCGGTGCAGAACCCGGTGCGGAAGCAGTCATGGCCCCACCCTAGGTGCGGGTGAGGCCATGATCGCAAGGCCGGTCCGTCGGCGACCGTGCCGCCATCGGGATGACTCAGATGCTGTCCTGACTCAGATGCTGTACTCCGGTGCGGCCCAAACGACGACCTCGGGGTGGCGGTAGAAGCGGTAGCCCTGGCCGCGCACGGTGCGCACGGTGTTGGAGAGACGGCCGAGCTTGGAGCGCAGACGGCGGATGTGCACGTCGATGGTGCGCTCGTTGGGGACCTCATCGGCATTGCGCCACAGGGTGCCGAGCAACTCGTCGCGGCCCACGGTGCGCTCGTCGTTGTCCACGAGGTAGTTGAGCAGCTCGAACTCCTTGAACGTGAGGTTCAGGTTCTCGCCGTCCAGCTGGACCTCGCGGCGGGAGAGGTCGATGAGCACGCCGGGCTGACGGGTGGAGACGGGGCTGGGGGCCTGGGCGAGGTCCGGGCGGCTCACGCCCTGGACGGTGGGATCGCCGAGGACCTGACGGACCACCTCGAGATCGGTGCCTTCGGCACCACCCGGAGCGATGGCGACGGCGGCGCTGGACTCGGAGCCCGGGACCAGGGACTCCACGTAGTGACGTAGCTCGTTGGCCAGCCGGGTCAGGGAGGTGCCGGCCGCGGAGGCAGCCAGCTCGTCCATGCCCACGTAGAGCACGAAGCCGCGGGCCTCGTTCTCGCGGGACACCGCGCGCGGCCCGGGACCGCGGTCGGCCAGGACGGGGGTGGGACTCGTGGTGGGGCGCGCATCCTGCTCGGTGGCCACACGCAGGGTGGCGCGACCGCGCTCAGCCATCGCGGCGCGACGCTGCGCGTTCCGCACGGAGATGTGCACGTAGCCGGCGTTCTCAGTCATGGGAGTATCTCCTCGCCCTTGACGAATCGGTATGGCGATCTGGCTGGGCTCATCGGCCAGCTCGCCGCGTCACATAACAAGATTGTGACGTAACAGAGGCAACTCGCAAGTAACACTAGCGCGGCGGTCTCACATAGTGATTATCCGGCCCCTGATATGTGAGTAGCGTCACTATTCGCGCGGCCTCATAAGCATACGCATGCCCCACGAGCCCGTCCGCGGCGCGATCACTAGCCACACGCCGCCCACCGGCCCCGCCTCTCATCCCTCCGTCGGCACGAATATGCGGCTCACGACGCGCGTGACCCCCGTGCCAGCGCCGGCACGGGGGTCACGCTCCTCATGTCAAGGCCTTCGGCGGCCACGACACATTCAGGTTCTACCCAGACAGTCGCTGTATCTCACTCCGCCAGGCCGTAGAGGCGGTCACCGGCGTCGCCGAGACCGGGCACGATGTACGACTTCTCGTTGAGCTTCTCGTCCAGGGCGGCGAGGTAGAGCTCGACGTCGTGCTCCCCCAGCTCCGCCTCGAGCTTCTCGATGCCCTCGGGGGCGGCCAGCAGGCACACGCAGGTCACGCGCTCCGCGCCCCGCTCGTACAGGAAGCGGATGGCCTCCACCAGGGTGCCGCCGGTCGCGAGCATGGGGTCCAGCACGAACACGTGGCGCCCGGTCAGATCCTGGGGCAGCCGCTCGGCGTAGGTGATGATGTCCAGCGTCTCCTCATTGCGGGCCATGCCGAGGAACCCGACCTCCGCCGAGGGGGCCATCTTCACCATGCCCTCGAGCATCCCTAAGCCGGCGCGCAGGATCGGCACCACGAGCGGACGCGGGCGCTTGAGGCTCAGACCCACCGTGGTGGTCACCGGCGTCTCGATCTGCACCTCCTCCACGGCCACATCCCGCGTGGCCTCATAGCCGAGCAGCATCACGAGCTCCTCGGTGAGCTGGCGGAAGATCATGGACGGGGTCTTTTTGTCCCGGAGGATGGTCAGCTTGTGGGCCACGAGGGGGTGGTCGACGACGTGTACGCGCATGCCCCCAACCTACCGCCCAGCGCCTACGCTGGTGCCGTGCCCACCCCCGCGTCCGCCCCGCTGCGCCTCACGGCCGAGCAGGAGCACGCCTGGATGGGCCTGGCCCTCGACGCCGCCCGCGATGCCGGTGTGGCCGGCGATGTGCCGATCGGCGCCGTCGTGCTGGACGGCAATGGTCACGTGCTGGCCGCCGCGGGCAACGAGCGAGAACAGGGCCATGACCCCACCGCACACGCCGAGGTCCTGGCGATCCGCGCCGCCGTGGCCGCACGCGTGACGGCCGGTGTTGGCGACGGATGGCGCCTGAGCGACTGCACCCTGGTCGTCACCCTGGAACCCTGCCCGATGTGCGCCGGGGCCATCCTGCTCTCGCGCATCCCGCGCGTGGTCTTCGGCGCGTGGGATGAGAAGGCCGGCGCCGCCGGCTCCGTGCTGGACGTGCTGCGCGAACCCCGGTTCAACCACACACCGGAAGTGCGCGGCGGCGTGCGCGCGGACGAATCCGCGCGCCTGCTGCGCGACTTCTTTGCCGCCCACCGCGGCTGAGCGGGCAGGCGGAGCCGGGTGGCGTCGTCGGGAAGCCCGCGGCGCCCGGTTTGAGCACGACGGCGGCGCTCCGGTAGGGTGTGCAGGTCTGGTGACGTGTCCGAGCGGCCGAAGGTGCAGCACTCGAAATGCTGTGTACGGTAACCCCGTACCGTGGGTTCAAATCCCACCGTCACCGCCACAGTCGAAGGCCCCGAAATCCGCAGAAACAAGCGGATCTCGGGGCCTTTGTCGTCGCAGAAAACCGCCCAGCGGTCACGCAGCGGTACCGATGTGGTCCCGCACCGCACGCGAGCCGGCCGCCCGTGGCTACCCCCGCCCCGGCATCTCCGCATCGAGGAAGGCGGCCACGGCCTCCCACGTGAAGTGCTCCCGCGCGGCGCTCTCGGGGACGTGGTGCCGGTGGACCTGGGCGGTGGCGACGTTGTTGTCGCGGGCGAGATCCACCACGTGACCGCCGCCGTGGACCTCGTAGTAGATGCTGGACACGTCGTGCTCGACCAGGGTGCGGTAAAGCTCCATGCTCTGCTGATGCGGGACCACCATGTCACGGGTGCCATGCACGATCAGGGTCGGCGGGGAATCGTGCGTCACGTGAGTGCGGGGGCTGGCCTTGCGCACCAGGGCGGCGTCGGAGCGCACCGGGACGCCGAGCATGCGGGACTCGAAGCCGCGGTCATCGGAGTGACAGTTGCTGATGCCCAGCCCCTTGTTAAAGTCCGCGCAGGCCCCGGGCAGCATCTGGCCGTCCATGTCCAGGAAGTCCACGGGCGCGAAGAAGTTCACCGCGGCCTGCACGCGGGAATCCACGCCCCAATCCTGGCCGACGAGCCCCTCGAACTCGGGGTCGCCGTTCGTCGTGGCCGTCATCATCGCGATCCACCCGCCCGAGGAGTTGCCACCGATCGCCATGCGCTGTGGGTCTAACTGCAGGATCCGGGCGTGGCCGCGCAGCCAGCGCACGGCGGCCTTGGCGTCCTGGACGTGCGAGGGGAACTTCCCCTGCCCGGAGTTGCGCACCGAGAAGGCGGCCACCGCGTAGCCGTGCGGCACCAGGGCGCGGGCGATCCGATCGCCGTGTCGATTCCCCTGGTCCGAGGTCCAGCCCGAACCGAAGGTCCACAACAGCACGGGGAATGGCCCGGGTCCGCGCGGGGTATAGACGTCGACGACGCCGCCCTGCCCCGGCTGCGTGGCGTAGCGCAACCCGGGGTGGGCGACCATGTCTTCGGGTGCTGCGAACGCGGCGGAGGCTGTGGTGGCGCGGGTGTCCCAGAGGCGGCCACGCGTGAGAAACACCGCGGCCACCGCGGCGATCAGCGCGCCGATCCCGGCCACGAACCAGCCGATCACGCTGCGCCGGGGGCGCGGGCGCGGGCGCGCGGGCTCCTGCGGTGTGTTCCTGGCTGTATTCATGGGCGCCCCTCCGTCCTGCGCGGACGGTGACTAGAGGCCCGCCAGCATGGTGCGTGCCACAGTGTAGAGCGCCGCCCTGACAGCGTTGGCGGCTTATCGTTTCGGGGGCCGGTGCCATGATGGGAGCATGTCCGTCAAGGTGCTGGCCATCGGCAAAAAGCATGAGTCGTGGGTGTCCGAAGGGATCACCCGCTATGAGACGCGCCTGAAGAAGCCCTATGACCTCTCCTGGCAGCTGCTGCCGCACTCCTCGCGCCAGGAGGACGCAGCGCGCACGGAGGAATCCGAGCGGATCTTGGCAAAGCTGACCCCGGCCGAGCATGTCCTGCTGTTGGACGAGCGCGGGAAGGGCTTTGACTCGCCCGGGTTGGCCCGGCACCTGCAATCGGTGTTCGACGTCGGCACCCCGGTGACCATGATCATCGGCGGTGCCTACGGGGTGGACCACCTGGTCCACGCGAGGGCGAACCGGGTGTGGTCCCTGTCCGGTCTGGTGTTCCCGCATCAACTGGTGCGCCTGATCCTCGCCGAGCAGGTCTACCGCGCCCAAGAGATCTCCGCCGGACGGCCCTACCACCATGTCTGAGCCCTCCGCCGAGACGGTGCTGGGCCGGTTCTCCGAGCCCACGCGGACGTGGTTCACGGGGGCGTTTCCCGCGCCCACCGCCGCGCAGCTGGGCGCGTGGGATGCCGTGTCCTCCGGTGCGCATGCGCTCGTCATCGCCCCCACCGGCTCAGGCAAGACGCTCTCCGCCTTCCTGTGGGCACTGGACTCCTTCGTCCGGGACCCCAGCGCCGCGGCACCGGGCTCGGCGGCGGCACCGGTCACGGCCACCGACACCGAGGACACGCCCCGCGCCTCCACTCGCGTCCTCTACATCTCCCCGCTCAAGGCACTCGGCGTGGACGTGGAGCGGAATCTGCGCTCCCCGCTGATCGGCATCACCCAGACGGCCAAGCGCCTGGGACTCGAGGCCCCCGAGGTGCGCGTGGGCGTCCGCTCGGGAGACACCCCGGCCGCGGAGCGTCGTCGTCTGGTGCAGGACCCGCCGGACATCCTCATCACCACGCCCGAGTCGCTGTATCTCATGCTGACCTCCCAGGCCCGCTCGGCGCTGACCGGCGTGGAGACGGTGATCGTGGACGAGGTCCACGCGGTGGCCGGCACCAAGCGTGGCGCCCACCTGGCCATCAGTCTCGAACGCCTCGACGCCCTGCTGCCGCGCCCCGTGCAGCGCATCGGACTCTCCGCCACCGTGGAGCCGGCCAGCGAGGTCGCCCGGTTCCTCGGCGGCATCCAGCCCGTCACGGTGGTCCGCCCCGCCTCCACGAAGAAATGGGACCTCACGGTCACTGTCCCCGTGCCCGATCTCTCCGACATCGGCCCGGCGCCCTCGGACCCGGACGGCCCCGGCGGCTCCCTGTGGCCGCACATCGAGGAGCGCATCGTGGAACTGGTGGCCAGCCACCGCTCCACCATCGTCTTCGCCAACTCCCGCCGGCAGGCCGAGCGGCTCACCGGCCGGCTCAATGAGATCTGGGAGCTGCGGCAGCACCCCGCCGAGGACCCCGACGACGGCGCGCCCACCTCCGGTGCGTCGGCCCGCTACCCCGCGCAGATCGGCGGAGCGGCCGGCGTCGGGCGGGCCTCCCCCACGGCCGAGGACGCGGACGACGACGCCCGGGTCATCACGGACTTCGCCCGCGCTCACCACGGCTCGGTCTCCAAGGAGCAGCGCGCGATCGTGGAGGACGCCCTGAAGACCGGGCAGATCCGCTGCGTGGTGGCCACCAGCTCACTGGAGCTGGGCATCGACATGGGCGCGGTGGACCTGGTCATCCAGGTGGCCTCACCGCCCTCGGTCGCCTCCGCCCTGCAACGGGTGGGCCGCGCGGGACACCAGGTGGGCGAGGTGTCTGCGGGGGTGTTCTTCCCGCAGCATCGCGCGGATCTGGTGGACACCGCCGTCGTGAGCGAGCGCATGCGGGCCGGGAGGATCGAGGCCCTGCAGGTGCCGACCCACCCCCTGGACATCCTGGCCCAGCAGACCGTGGCGGCCGTGTCCATCGAGGACCTGGACGACCAGGCGTGGTTCGAGGTGGTGCGCCGCGCCGCTCCCTACAGCGCTCTGCCCCAGTCCGCCTACGAGTCCGTATTGGACCTGCTCGCCGGACGCTACCCCTCCGACGAATTCGCCGAACTGCGCCCGCGCCTGCTCTGGGACCGCGAACAGGGCACGCTGGCGGGACGACCCGGCGCCCAACGTCTCGCCGTGACCTCGGGCGGCACCATCCCGGATCGCGGCCTGTTCGGCGTCTTCCTCGCCACGGACAGCGCGGCAGGCTCGGACGGCGAGGGCAACGACGCCGCCCCGGCCACCGGATCCGCGCGCACCGGCGGTCGGCGCGTGGGCGAGCTGGACGAGGAGATGGTCTACGAGTCCCGCGTGGGCGACGTGATCCTCCTGGGCGCCACCAGCTGGCAGATCGTGGACATCACCGCCGACCGCGTCCTGGTGCTGCCCGCCTACGGCCAGCCCGGGAAGCTGCCCTTCTGGCGCGGGGATGCCGCCGGACGCCCCGCCGAGCTCGGGGAGGCCGTGGGACGCTTCCGCCGCGATGTCCACACCGGCGCCACCGATGCCAGCACGAGCGAGGAGACCGCGCAGCGTCTGCAGGACGCCGGCCTGGACGAGGACGCCGCCGAGAACCTGCGCCGCTACCTGGCGGACCAGCACGCCGCCGTCGGGGTCATTCCCAGTGAGCAGACGTTGGTGGTGGAGCGCTTCACCGACGAGCTCGGCGACTGGCGCGTGGTCCTGCACTCGCCCTACGGGATGGGGGTGCACGCCCCCTGGGCCCTCGCGGTCGGCGCCCGGCTGCACCAGCGCTACGGCATCGACACCTCCTCGGGTGCCGCCATGGCCGCCGATGACGGGATCGTGCTGCGCATCCCGTTGATGGACGGGGATCCGCCCGGTGCTGAGCTCTTCGAGTTCGCCGCCGAGGAGCTCGACGCGATCGTCACCGCGGAGGTCGGATCCTCGGCCCTGTTCGCCGCCCGCTTCCGCGAAAATGCGGCCCGTTCCCTGCTGTTGCCCCGCCGCAATCCGGGCAAGCGCACCCCGCTGTGGCAGCAGCGGCAACGCTCGGCGCAGCTGCTCGACGTGGCACGCAAGCACCCCCGATTCCCCGTGATCCTCGAGACGGTGCGCGAAGTACTGCAGGACGTCTACGACCTGCCCGCGCTCAAGGACGTGGCCACAAAGATCGCCGGGCGGCGCGTGCGCATCGCGGAGGTCACCACCCAGACGCCGAGCCCCTTCGCGCAGTCCCTGCTCTTCGGCTACGTCGCCCAGTTCATCTACGAGGGCGACTCGCCCCTGGCCGAGCGGCGTGCCGCAGCCCTGTCCCTGGACCCCGCCCTGCTCTCCGAGCTGCTGGGGGCCGACGAGCTGCGCGAACTGCTGGACCCGGACGTCATCGCCGCCGTCGAGGCCGACGCCCAGCGGCTCTCGGAGCAGCGCCGCCTCACCGGAGCCGAGGGCCTGGCCGATCTGCTGCGCCTCGTCGGGCCGCTCAGTATCACCGAAGCCCAACGCCGCGTCACCGACCCCGAGGCCGTGAACCAGCACGTGACCGCGCTCGAGGCCACAGGGCGGGTCTTCCGGGTGCGGCTGGGCGGGCAGGAGCGCATCGCCGCCGTCGAAGACGCGGCCCGCCTGCGCGATGCCCTCGGTGCCCCCATCCCCCACGGCGTGCCCGTCGCCTTCCTCGAGCCCGTGGACGATCCCCTCGGCGATCTGGTCTCCCGCTACGCCCGCACCCACGGACCGTTCACCGCCGCCGAGGCCGCCACCGCGCTCGGCCTCGGTGCCGCCGTCGTCCTACCCGTCCTCCAGCGGCTCGCCTCCGCCCGGCGCATCACCGCCGGCGCGTTCCGTCCCGACGGCGTCCCGGGTGCGTCCGGCGTGGACGCCGAGTGGTGCGAGGTCGAGATCCTCCGTCGGATCCGACGCCGCTCCCTGTCTGCCCTGCGCGCCGAGGTGGAACCGGTGGACCAGTCCGCCTACGCCCGGTTCCTCGCCGACTGGCAGCACCTGAAGCCTCGTGCCCGGCGTCGCGACGGCGAGTTCCGCGGCTCGGCCACCCTCGAGGGCGTGGATGGCGTGGCCACGGTCCTCGATCAGCTCGCCGGCTCGCCCCTGCCGGCGAGCGCGTGGGAGTCCCTCATCCTGCCCACCCGGGTGCGGGATTACACGCCGGCGATGCTCGACGAGCTGCTCTCCTCCGGGGAGTACGTCTGGTCAGGAACCGCCGCGACCTCCGGCACCGATGGCTGGGTGGCTCTGCATCCCGCGGCCACCGCGGATCTCACCTTGCGCCCGCCCGAGCCCGAGCTGAGCTCCCTGCAGCAGCACGTCCTCGACGTGCTCGGCTCGGGCGGCGCCTGGTTCTTCGGCGCGCTCGTGGAGCGCGTCCGGGATCGGGTGGTTCACGAACACGCGGAGCAGGACACCCCGACGCCGCCGCGGGCCCCGCAGGTGCTCGAGGCCCTGTGGCAGCTGGTGTGGCAGGGCCGCGTCGGCAATGACACCTTTGCCCCCGTGCGCGGTCTGCTCTCCGGTGGCAAGACCGCCCATAAGACCCAGCCCCGCCGACCTCGCGCCCGGACGGCACGCCTGGGCGGAGCCCGGCTCACGCGCGAACGCCTGCTGCGCGACCGGGCCGCAGGCCTCGAGGCGGGCGGCGGACTGAGCGGCGTGGGTGGTGGCCTCGGTGGCGGCCTGGCACGCACGAGTGCGGCTGAGACCGGTGGGCTCAGTGCGGCCGAGCAGGCCCGCGCGGCCGGACGGTGGAGTCTGCTGCCGAGCCCGGAGTCCGATACCACCCTCCGGGCCCACGCCGCCGCCGAGGTCCTGCTGGACCGCTATGGCGTCATCACGCGCGGCTCCGTGGTGGCCGAGGATGTGCCCGGCGGGTTCGCCCGCCAGTATCAGCTGCTGACCCGGATGGAGGAGTCCGGTCAGGTGCGGCGCGGGCACTTCGTGGACCGCCTGGGCGGCGCCCAGTTCTCCACCGGTGCGGTGGTGGACCAACTGCGGGGATTCCAGCGCGAGAAGGAGCAGGACAGCCCCACCGATTCCGTCACCGCACTCGCCCTGGCCGCGACCGATCCCGCCAACCCCTACGGCGCCGCCCTGGACTGGCCCGAGGTCCCGGCGGGTGAGGCCGGCGTCAGCGGGACGGGACATCGCCCCGGACGCAAGGCGGGCGCCGTCGTCGTGCTCACGGGTGGGGAGCTGACCCTGTACCTCGAACGCGGCGGGCGAACCCTGCTGGCGTTCACGGACGAGTCCGAGCGACTCACCGCCGCCGCCCACGCCCTGGTCTGGGCCCTGCGCCGCGCCCGTACCGAACGCCTCGCCCTCGAGAAGCTCAACGGTGCCCCCATCCTCGGCACACCCCTGGCGGCCGCCCTGCTCGAGGCCGGGTTCTACTCCTCACCCAGCGGTCTGCGCTACCGCAACTGAGTCCCAGGAAGGTACGTTCACCCCCATGACCGATGCACTCTCCGACGCCGTCGACGACGCGTTCACCGACGCCACCCTGACCGACCCCGAGGCCGCCCCCGAGCGGGACTCCCTGCCGCAGCCCTCCGGTGCGTCCGTGACGCCCTTCCTCATGTTCGAGGGCGACGCCGGGGCCGCCATGGACGCCTACCGCACGGCGTTCATCGAGCACCTGCCCGTCACCGAGATCCGCCGCGACCTCTTCGACGACTCCACCCCGCGCGGTGCTGACTGGGCCGGCAAGGTCCTGCACGGCGAGCTCGAGATCGCCGGACAGCGGCTGCGCTTCTTCGACTCCTTCACCAGCCACGACTTCAGCTTCACGCCCGCCATCAGCCTGTTCGTCGAGCTGCCCGAGGCGGGCACCGTGGACGCCATCCATGACGCCCTGCTCGCCGACGGCGGCGCCGACCTCATGCCACCCGGCGACTACGGCTTCTCGCAGCGCTTCACGTGGCTCGCCGACCGCTTCGGCGTCACGTGGCAGCTCAACGCGGCCTGACGCGGCGCCGGAGCACGCACCATGCCTGAAGGCGACTCGCTGGTCCGGGCCGCGCACCGCGTGCGCGCGGCTTTCGGCCTCGACCCGTTCACCGGCCGGCGCGGACCGGACCACGACCCCAGCCTCTCGACCCTCACCAGCGCCGAGCTGCGGGTGCCCGCTCACGCCACCGCGCAGCTCGTCGGCTTCCAGGTCACCAGCGTGGACCCGCGGTCGAAGTACCTGCTGATCCGCCTCGAGGCCCCCGCCGCCTCACCCCTGACCGGGCCGCGCGAGCTTACGCTGCTCAGCCACCTCAAGATGGAGGGCCGCTGGTGGGTGGGTGAGATGGAGTCCAGCGCCGCAGCCCCGCAGGCGCCACCACAGCCCCCGCGCTGGCCCGCCCCGGCCTGGAAGGTCCGCTGTGTGCTCGGCACCGCCCACCGGCTCGTACTGGGCATCGAACTGGGTCTGCTCGAGCTGCTGCCCACCGCCGACGAGGCGGATCGGCTGGGCTTCCTCGGCCCCGATCTGCTCGACCCAGCCTGGGACCGCGATCCCGAGACCGCCGCGGAGCTGCTCGCCGAGTCCGTGCGCCGGCTCACCGCGGACCCGGATCGACCCGTCGGGCTTGCCCTGCTGGACCAGCGCCTCGTCTCCGGGATCGGCAACATCTACCGCTGTGAGTCGCTGCTGCTCGCTGGCATCGACCCTCACCGGCGGATCGGGGACGTGGACGATGTGCCCGGACTTGTCCTGCTGGCGCGGGACCTGCTGCGTGCCAATGTGCCCCCCGCGGTGCCCGCCCTCGGCCACACCCGCACCACCACGCAAGTCCGTCCCGACGCCGCCGCCCCCTTCGGCGTGCGCGTCCTGGTCCGCTCGCCCCGGCCCGGCGTCGCCGCCCCCACGCGTGCCCCCGCCGGACTCCTCGCGCCGCGGGGACGCCCCCAGTCGTCCTCGTGGGTCTACGGGCATCAACGCCAGCCCTGCTTCCGCTGCCGCGGCCCGGTGCGCCGGGAGGACTACGGCTCACCCGAGGATCCCGAACGTCAGCTCTGGTGGTGTCCTCGCTGTCAGACCTGACATGGCGGTACCGCTGAGTGCCTGTTGACCTATGGGTCGAAAAGGGGTTTTCGGGCTCGCCCAATTCGACGTGTGCGATGGGTCGATCCGCGGCCACTCATAGGAAAAGCAGGCAAAGAGATGCGCGATGCATTCTGCGAGAGAAATCAGGCTACAAAAAAACTCACTGAATCACTGTCTCGTTGCCTGCACTTGATCAACCAGCCACATGGAAGATTTGTCGTCCATAATGAGAAACAACTCAAGTTGATTTGCCTGCCCCTGGTCAAACTCTATCTCATCACCCTCTGCAGTCAAAGTTACCCCCGAGGCATCTACTTTCACGACGACAGTTGCCGAGTCGACATCTTTACGGGTCACGGTCAATCCACTGTAGGCCATCGAGCCGACCTGCCGGACTTCACCGCGGGAGTACCAGTACGAATCCGACTTCAGGCCATCGACCATCCCTGGCGAGGCGAGTGACGAGACGTCTTCCATATTGGCCGCGGCGAATCCATCTTGGGCCCATCGATCGTACTCCCTGAGAAATGATGTGGCTACCGCCGCCGGGTCGTCCCGTGCGTTAGACGCCACTGCGCACCCCCACACCACCTGGGTCTCGCGCCTCCGGAGTTGTAAGGCGATCTTGTTGCAGGAGCATACTCACATCCAGCAACGATTCAACGACTGTCACCACCGTCTCAACTAGTGGACTTACCCCCAGGGTTGGCGGCGGTCATAAAAAACTTCTGATTCTTACCGCCCGCGGGCCTAGGCTGGGGCGGTGGCTGTGAGACCCCCGCTTCCCGTGCGCAACGGCGTCAATCCGACCCGGTTGCGCGTGCCGGCGTCGGGACCGTGGGCCAGCGTGCAGGACTACCTGCTCGATCGCTTCGGCCACGTGGACCCGGACGGCATCCGTCGCCGTTTCCGGGACTCAGAGATCGTGGGCGCCGAGGGCCAACCCGTCCCGGCGGAGACCGCGCTGGGGGTGCACGAGTTCCTCTGGTACTACCGGGACCTGCCCCACGAGCCGGCCCTGCCGGTGCAGTACACGGTGCTGCACCGCGATGAGCGCCTCGTGGTGATCGACAAGCCGCACTTTCTCCCCGTCACCCCCGGCGGTCGCTTCATTCAGGAGACCGCGCTCGTGCGCCTGCGCCGGGAGCTGGGCATCGACGACCTCGTGCCCCTGCACCGGCTCGACCGCGCCACGGCTGGCGTCGTGATGTTCTCCTGCGATCCCGCGACCCGCGGGGCCTACCACCTGCTCTTCGAGCGCCGTGCCGCCCAGAAGTCCTATGAGGCCGTCTCGGCGCTGCCGGTGCCGCACCCGCCCGGATCCGCCGACGACGACGTCGGCGCGCTCACCGAGCGCTTTCCGCTGGTGGTGCGCAGCCGGATCCGCAAGGACAAGGGCATCCTGCGCTCCGTGGTCGAGGAGATTCCGGTGCGTGCCTCGGGGCGGCGGGCGGGCGATCCGGTGCGCACGCGGCACGCCAACCGCCCCCATGTCGGCGCCAATGCCGAGACCCGGATCGAGCTGCTCGGCGTCGGGCCCAGCCCCGGAACCCTGGCGGGTCAGTCGGTGGCGCACTGGCGGCTGAGCCCGCGCACGGGGCGCACCCACCAGCTGCGCCTGCACCTGGCCTCACTGGGACTGGGCATCGCGTTCGACCCGTTCTATCCCGATCTGCTCGACGTCGCCCCGGATGACTTCTCTCGACCGCTGCAGCTGTTGGCCCGGCGCCTGAGCTTCATCGATCCCGTCACAGGGGAGCCCCGAGAGTTCGTGTCCCGGGCACGGCTGCAGGAAGCGCCGCGGCAGAACGTCTCGGCCTGATCACAATGACCGTGCGGCGACCATCGCGTTCAGAGCGTTTCGGTACGCTGGATCGGGTCCACCGGCGCCGCCCAGGCGCGCGTGCCGTCACGCACGAGCTAGAAGAAGGGGGTGAGCCGCACATGTCCGCCACCTCGGACTCCTCGGCCGCCCTCGAACGGCTCAAGAGAGCCGCCGCGGCCCCCGTGCGTGCGGCAGAGTCTCAGCCGGCGCGTGAGCCTGCACCACAGACTGAGGGCGCTGGGCACCACTCCGAGGCGGCCGCCCCTCGGGCTGGGACCCCGCGCCGCGCCCTCGGCAGCGCCAAGGAGCTGAGCCGCCGGCAGCTGCGGGCCCAGCGCGCGTATCTGGCCGGCGAGCGCGCCACCCCGGTTCACATCACCAAGGCCCGCAAGTCCAGCCGTCGCTCCGCGTCCACCGACCCCGCCTCCGCCGGTCCCGTGCAGACCGATCGCACGGACGGCCCGGCAGCCCTCGACACCGGCACCGCGACGGGCGCTGGCGCTGGCGCTGGCGACCGTCCTGGCGCTGACACCGGGACGGATGCGGAGCACACCGCCGGCGCCGAGGCCACCCGACGCCGCCGCCGTGGCCTCTCCGAACTGCTCGATGCGCTGGGCAGCCCCTCGGCCGGACCCCTGGCTAAGCCCCTGGACGCCACCGCCACCGCCCTCTTCGCCCCGCTGAGCGATCCGGAGCGCCGGGCGGCTGCCGCCGAACGACGCCGGGCCGCGGAGGAGCGCGCCCATCGTCGTGCCGAGCAGCGCCGCGCCCGCGCCGCCGAGGTTGCCCGCGCTCGCGCCGAGGAGCTCTCGCAGATCGAGGAGAGCGCCGCACGCCGGGAGGCTGAACTCGAACATGCCCGACTGCGTGCCGCCGAAGAGCGCGCCGCGGACGAGGAAGAGCAGCGCGAACTCGCCCGCGCCGCCCAGGCCGAGCGCCGCGAGGAACTCGCGATCGGAGCCGATGCCCGAGCCCGCTACGCCGAACGCGCCCGCGCCGAGGCCCTCGCCCGCCAAGAGCAGGCCGAGCAGGAGCGCCTGGTAGCCGAAGAGCAGGGCCTGCCCCCGCGCGAGCCGCGTCCGCGCCGCGGGCTCAGCGACGTCCTCGACTCCCTGGGCAGCCCCAACGTGCCGATCGAGCGGATTGCCGCGCCGCTGGCCGCCCCCGTCGCCCGACTGATTCCGCAGGAGACCGACCCGGAGAAGCTCGCCGAACAGGAGGCCAAGCGGGCCGCCGCGGAAGCCAAGCGCCACGAGGAGGCCGAGCGACGCCGTCGGGAAGCGACCGAGACCGCCCGAGCCCGGGCCGCCGAGCTCGCCCGGCTCGAGGCCGAGGCTGCCGCCCGCGCCGAACGCGAGGAGTCCTCCCGTCACGAGGCTCTGGCGGCACGGCGTCAGCGGGAGGCGGAGCGCCGGGAACGCGCTGCCGCGGATGAGCGACGGCGGCGCGAGGCCACCGCCCGAGCCGCCCGCGTGGCCGCCCAGGAGCAGGCCGCCGCGCTGGCCGCCGCCGAGCGTGCCCAGCAGCACGCCGAGGCCGAGGCCGCCCGCATCGCCGCCGCGGAGGCGCAGCGACGCGCCCAGGACACCCAGGCCTGGATCGATGAGCAGGAGCGCCTGCGCACGGCCGCACGGGTGGCCGCCCAGCGCAAGGCGGAACTGAAGCGCCGTCGGGCGCAAGAGGTACAGCGTCGTCGTCGGCAGCAGACCGAGGACAAGCAGCGCGCCGCTACCGCCGCGCAGCAGCGCAAGAGCGCCGAGGAGGCCCGCCGCCAGCGCGAGGCGGAGGCCGCCGCCGAGCGTGCACGGATTCAGGCGGAGCGCCGCGAGCGTGAGGCCCGCGCCCAAGAAGAGCGCGAGCGCCAGCGTGCCGAAGCTGCCGTGGCCGCTGAGCGTCGCCGTGAACAGGAGCGGCTGGCCGCCGAGCGGGCGCGCGCCGAGGCCGAGCGACGCGCCGTCGCGCAGCGCGAGGCACAGACCCTGGCCGCACGGCGTTTCACGCGCCGCCATGCCGCCGCCGGACTGCGTCAGGCCCAGTTTTGGGAGGACCGCGTCCTCGCCGCCGAGGAGGCCGTGCGCGAGCGCGCCGCGGACGCCTTCCGCGCACATCAGGACCGCGAGACCTGGGCGCTGCGCATGGCGGCACGCCAGCTCGACGGCTCCCTGTCCATCCCTGCCCCGCAGGAGCGTCGTCTGCTCGCCCAGCCCGAGGAGCAGGTCAGCGACGAGGAGCTCGTGCAGCGCGCCCTGGCCTACCTGCCCGCGTGGCGGCACAACAACCGGCTCGCCAACAAGGCCCGCGCCATGGAGAACGCCGCACGCCGCGCGCGAGTGGGGTCCACGAGCGCCGACGGATCCCGCGGTACGGGTGCGGCCGGCGGGGCGAATGCGGCGGGTGCGAGTGCGGCCGGGGCCGCTGGTTCAGGTGCCGGTGCAGGTGCCGCCGTCGGACCCGCTACCGGGGAGATCCGTCAGCCAGTGCCCAGCGACGGAACCGGGCCCGAGGACCACGTCGAGGTGGAGGGCCCGTTGACGCGCGCCGACCGCGCCCGGCAAGTGTTCGTCACCCTCGCCGCGGGCGTGTTCGTCCTCGCCGGGATCTGGGGTTTGGGCATTTTTGGCCGCGTTCCGGGGCTCTCCGCCGTCGACGCTGGCTCCTACTGGGCCGCGCACGCGGGCCGGTACCAGGCCTCCAGCATGGTGCTCGCACCGTTCTTCCTTCACGCCCTGACCTGGCCGCTGCTGTGGTCCGGAGCCGTCGCCTACGCCCTCCACCAGTGGGGCCCCCGGCAAGCTATTGCCAGCCGCCAACGCACCACGGGCTGGCTCGCTGGCTCCGCGCTGCTGCTGCTGGCGGCCTGGTTCCCGGTCGCCATCTTCCTGCCCTTCGGCGTCGAGGCCTTCGCGTGGATTGCGGCGGCCGCATGCCTGTTCCCCGTGATCCATCACCTCAACCTTGCACCACCCCGCAACCGTGCCGAAGACTGGTGCACGGACGGCTTCCTGGGCGCCCTGGTCGGCTTCGTGCTGGTCTTCGGCCTCACCACGGTCTCGGCTGCCTTCCATGCCTGGGGGCTGCGCATCCCGGGCGTGCCCGGCGCCGTCTGGTCGATGCTCGCGGTGATCGCCGTCGTCGTGCTGGGCGCGCGGCTCGCGCTCACCGAGCGCGGCCGTATGAGCATCGCCCTGGTCATGGGGCTGTCCCTGTTCTGGCTGGCCGTGCCGCGGCTGCTGCCGGCCCCGCTGGGGGTGCTGCAGTCCGAGCTCGTCGGGCTGCCCGCGATCTTCGGCGCCTTCGCCGTGGTGCTGCTGGTGGGCACCCGCCGCTACCGGATCCACCAGGAAGAGCAGCGCGCGCTACTGCGCTGAGCCGCGTGCCCCGACCCCGGGAGGGGTCAAACGCGCACGGGAGCGGGGTCAGACGCGCACCGGAACCCACCGGCCGCCGTCGCGCCGGAGCACGGTCAACGCACCCGTCTGAGCGATGTCCGCCACGGCCTCCTGCATGCGCAGACCCGCGGCCCACGCTTCGGCGTCCTCGGCCTGGGCGTGCGACGGCGGCACCGCGATCCGCAGCACGATGCGCGGCACCCGGGCCACCACCTCGATGTCCCGTGCGGCCACCTCATGCGTGGCCTGCAGGGCAGCCTCCGCCATGGTCATCACCTCGGCGGGCTCGTGACCCGGGTGCAGATCGCCAATCTCCAGGCGGCAACGGTAGGACGGCATGCGACCAGGCTAGCCGCGGCGGTCGGCGTCGGGCTGACCGGCGTCGGATGCGCCAGGAGACGGCCACGGTGTTCCCGGTCAGCGGAACCCACCCCGGGCGGGGGTGCCTGAGCGGACGAACTCCGGTACAACTGAAACCATGAGCGTGCGCACCCCCGACCCGAACCCCGGCTGGCTCTCCGACGACGACCTCTACGAGGCCCGGCGCCGCCTGCCGATGGTCTACGTGGAGGCCCTGCCGGTGCGCGTGGACGCGCTCGGCTACGTCAGCGAGATCGGCCTGCTGTATGTGGCCGACCAGACCGGGCAGTTCGAGCGGACCTTCGTCTCCGGGCGCGTGATGTACCGCGAGACCGTGCGTGCGGCGCTGATGCGTCACCTCGAGAAGGACCTCGGCCCCATGGCGTTCCCGCAGCTGCCGCCGTCGATTCAGCCGTGCGCCGTCGCCGAGTACTTCCCGGCTCCCTCCGAGACCGGGCTGACGGACGAGCGGCAGCATGCCGTGTCTCTGCTCTACGTGGTCCCCGTGAGCGGCGAATGCAATCCGCGCCAGGACGCCCTCGAGCTGACCTGGCTGACCCCCGAGGAGGCGCTGAGCGAGGACGTGCAGGCTGAGTTCATCGGCGGACGCGGCAACCTGGTGCGTCAGGCGCTCGCGCACGTGGGCTGGGGTCGCTGACGTGAGCACCCGTGCCGGCGCCTACCTGCGCCCCATGCCGGCTCGCGAGGTCGAGCCCGGCGACAGCTTCCTCACCCGCCGCGGTGACACCGCCCCGCCCGTCTCCGCCGTGCGGGTGCAGCGTGACGACTTCGGCACCCCCGCGCTCGTGGTGGCGACCCTCGAGGACGGCCGCGAGGTGCGCATCGCCTACGGGTCCGTGATCCGCGTGCGCACTGATCGCCCCGATCCCGTGGCCGCACAGGTCAGCACGGACTTTGCGGCCACCGACGCCGGCACTCCCGAGGCGCGGATGGTGGCGGTCGGCCAGCGCCACCCCGAGGACCTCGAGCTCACCGGGACCGCCGCTCGCCTGTCCCACGGGCTGAATCTGCGCTCCGGCTCCCAGCTGGAGGACGTGCTGGGGATGGCCGAGAGGCTGTATCTGCAGCACGAGGACCGCGAGGGCGCGCTGCAGGTGCTCGGTTTGCTGACCAATCTGCCCTGGGATGGGGCGGTGGGCCGCTGGAAGTCCATTCAGGCGGGACTCGGACTGGCCGCGCAGATCCTGCGCGAAGAGAACGACCACATCAGCGCCGCCAATCTGGGCAAGCGCCTGCTCGAGGCCGATGAGGTCCCCAGTGAACCCGGCCGCGCCGCCCGCGTGCTGGAAGTCCGCCAGCGTCAGCTCAACGAGCCGCAGCTCTATGACCGCGAGATCGCCCGGGCGTTGCAGGCCGGCGACCGCGACGCCGAGCTCACGTGGCGTCGGGCGCGGTGGACCGCCCTGCTCTACCTGCGCGCCCGTGGTGGCTCCGAGACCCTGTCCGAGTCGGACCTGGACTCGCGGATCGCCCGCGAGCTGGGGAGCATCCGCGGGCTGATCTGAGGCGGCGGGCCGACCCTGCCCGCCACCCTCGCCGCCATCGACCTCCACTGTGCATCACGACCCCCCGTTTTTGCGTGAGGTCGTGATGCAAACCGGAGGTCGAACCGTGCGCCGTCGGCTCGCGGGACCCGGCAGGATGGTGCCATGACGAATGTGCTGCTCGCCCTGGACAAGTTCAAGGGGTCGCTGACCGCCACTGAGGCGTGCGCCGTGCTCGCGGACGCCCTGCGCACCGCCGGCGGCGGCACCCTGAGCGTCACCGAGCACCCCATCGCCGACGGCGGAGAGGGCACCGTGGCCGCCGCGCTGGCCGCCGGCTTCACGGCGCACGAGGTCGTCGTCCCTGACGCCCTCGGCCAGCGGCATCGCAACCAGATCGCCCGGCGTGACGAGTCGGCCGTCATCGAGCTCGCTGCCGCGTGCGGGCTGCCGGGCATCGGCCACCCCACCCCGCAGACCCATGCCCACGCCTCCACGGCCGGGCTCGGCCACGCCATCGCGGCGGCCCTGAACGACGGCGCCCGCGAGCTGCTCATCGGCATCGGCGGCAGCGCCTCCACCGACGCCGGGCTCGGACTCCTGCACGCCCTCGGCGCGGAGATCGTCGACGACGCCGGCCACCCCGTCACACCGGCCGCGGGCCAGCTGTCCCGGGTGGCCGGCATCGACCTCAGACCCGCCCGCCAGCGACTGGGCGACGCGGTCCTCACCGTGGCCTGCGACGTCACCGCCCCGCTCACCGGGCCCGAGGGTGCAGCACACGTCTTCGCCGTCCAGAAGGGGGCCAGCCCGGACACCCTCAACGACCTCGACGCCAGACTGGCCCACGTGGCCGCACTTCTGCCGGGCGGCTCGCGTCTCGCGGCGACTCCGGGGGCCGGGGCGGCCGGCGGGACCGGGTTCGCGCTGCTCGCCCTCGGCGCACGCCTGAAGTCCGGGGCGGAACAGGTGCTCGCGCTGACGGGCTTCGCGGACCAGGCCGCTGCGGCGGACATCGTGATCGTCGGCGAGGGCAGCCTGGACGCGCAGACCCTGCAGGGCAAGGGACCCGCGGTGATCGCGGCGGCGGCCCATGCGGCCGGCGTCGAGAGAGTGTGGGCCGTGGCCGGCCGGATCAGCCTGGGCGAGAGCGACCTGGCGACGGCGGGCATCAGCCAGGCATGGAGCCTGCGGGATCGGGCACGCTCCGATGCCGACTCGAGCGACCGCGCGGCCGTCCTGCTCCGTGAGCTGGGGCGGGATCTGGCGGCGGAGATCGCAGCGCAGGAAGTACCCTGAACCGGTGCCCACCGATGAGACAGCTGCCCCGCCACGCCCGTTCCTGCTGATCCAGACGCGGCCGGAGGACGACGCCGCGCTGGGCGAGGCGGAGGCCGTGCGGCGCCTGGGCGGTTACGCAGACGAGCAGCTCACGGTGCTGCGGCTCGATCAGGTGCTGGCGGAGCGGGCCCAGACCGGCGGTGCGCTGCCCCTGGAGTGGGACGAGATCCTGCGCCTGCACGCCGGCGTCATCCTGCCCGGCAGCCCCTTCACCACCTCCGTGCCGGCCGAGCAGAAGTCCGAGATCCAACGCGGGGTCGAGGCCGAGCTGGCCCGCATGCTCGATGTGGTCATCGCGGAGGATCTACCGTTCCTGGGTTGCTGCTACGGCATCGGGACGCTCGGCGCCTACCTCGGCGCCCAGGTGGATGGGACCTACGGAGAATCGGCGGGTCCGATCACCGTGACCGTCACCGACGCCGGCACGCGAGATCCGCTGCTGGCCGGGCTGCCGGCGTCGTTCGCGGCGTATGTGGGACACAAGGAGGCGATCACGGCCCTGCCCGAGGGCGCCGAGATCCTGGTGCGCGGCACGGCGTGCCCCGTGCAGATGTTCCGCATCGGCACCCGCCAGTACGCCACCCAGTTCCACCCCGAGCTGGACCAGCCCGGACTGATGGAGCGCCTGCGGATCTACGCGCATCACGGCTACTTCGACTCGGAGACCGCGCAGCACACCTTCGACGCCATCGCCGCGACCCCCGCCCCCGAGCCGCCGAAGATCCTCGAGAACTTC
>JAUNTT010000174.1 GCA_030538555.1 Micrococcus sp. | reverse complement strand
TGTGTCGACCGACACCTCGACCCTGTCGATCCTGCCCAAGCGCGGCAGCTCCTCACTGCGCGTGCTCGGTGTGGGCGGCGAGGAGAATCTCAGCTACACCGCCGAGGAGCGACGCCACATTCGGCGTCGGTCCTGGGCGCTGCTGCGCCAGCTCGCGGCCCCGGTCAAGGGGATGCTGCTCCTGACGGTGCTGCTCGTGGTGATCTCGAACGCCGGGCGGGCGGCCGTGCCGCTGTTGATCGCCTGGACGATCGACGACGGTCTGCCCCGGGTCATCGCCGCCGTGCAGGCCGGTGAGAGTCCGTGGCCGGTGGTGCTGACCTTCGGCGGGACCTACGCCGCGGTGGGACTCGTCACCGGGGTGCTGTTGGGCATCTACACATGGCTCACGGCGAAGGCGAGTCAGCAGATGCTGCTCGCCCTGCGCCTGCGCGTGTTCCGCCACACGCAGCGCTTGAGCCTGGGCTTCCACGAGACCTACACCTCGGGGCGCGTGATCTCGCGGCAGACCTCGGATCTCGAGGCGCTGCGCGAACTGCTGGATCAAGGTGTCTCGGCCCTGGTCTCCGGCGTGATGTTCATGCTGTTCACGGCCGTGTCCATCCTGATCCTGGACGTGCAGAGCTTCTTCGTCCTGCTCATCGCGTTCGTCCCCGTGGCCATCATGGTGCGCTGGTACCAGGTGCGCTCCGAGGCGGTGTACCGCCGCTCGCGGGTGTCTTCGGCGCGCTCGATCGTGCACTTCGTGGAGACCATGACCGGTATCCGCGCCGTGCAGGCCTTCCGCCGTCAGCGTTCCAACGAGCGCACCTACGCCCGCCTGGCCACCGCCTACCGCAATGACATGGTGGAGTCGCTGAACCTCTTCGGCGTCCTGCAGCCCGGCCTCGTGGTCACCGGCAACCTCACAGTCGTGGCCCTGCTGGTCTTCGGCGGCATGCGCGTGCTGGACGGCGAGCTGGCCGTGGGCGTGCTCGTGGCCCTGCTGCTCGCCGGGCGCCGCGTGTTCCAGCCGATGGAAATGGTGGCGATGTTCTACTCCTCCTTCCAGTCTGCGGGTGCCGCGCTCGAGAAGGTCTCCGGCCTGCTCGAGGAGGAGCCCACCGTGGTGGAGCCGGCCACGCCAGCCCTGCTGCCCGGCGCCACGCGCGTCGGCGAGGGCGTGGCCTCGGGCCGACTCGAGTTCCGGCAGGCCGTGTTCGGTTACGGCACAGGCGCCGTGGTGCTGCCGGAGTTCGACCTGACGATTCCCGCCGGACAGACGGTGGCCGTCGTCGGGACCACAGGGGCGGGCAAGTCCACGCTGGTGAAGCTCATCGCCCGGTTCTACGACCTCTCGTCGGGCACCCTGACCCTGGACGGCGTGGACCTGCGCGAGCTGGCCTCGGTGGACCTGCGCCGCAATGTGGTGATGGTGACCCAGGAGGCGTTCCTGTTCTCCGGGTCCATCGCGGAGAACATCGCGCTGGGCAAGCCGGGCGCCTCGGAGGCGGAGATCCAGGCCGCGGCGCGGGCGGTCGGCGCGCACGAGTTCATCCTGGCCATGCCCGAGGGCTATGACACGGATGTCTCGAAGCGCGGTGGCCGGCTCAGCGCGGGGCAGCGGCAGCTCGTGTCCTTCGCCCGGGCGTTCCTCGCCGATCCCGCGGTGCTGATCCTGGATGAGGCGACGTCGTCGTTGGATCTGCCGAGCGAACGGCTCGTCCAGGACGGGCTCGAGTCGCTGCTCGGCAACCGGACGGCGCTGATCATCGCCCACCGGCTCTCGACCGTGGAGATCGCCGACCGCGTGCTGGTGGTGGACGCCGGGCGCATTGTGGAGGACGGCTCGCCGGCCGAGCTGATCGCCGCGGGTGGCCGCTTCGCAGCGCTGCACCAGGCCTGGGAAGACTCCCTCGTCGGCGACGACGCCTAACCCCAACCCACCCCTGGGCTTTTGGGGTCGAATCTCGGTGTTCTGAGGCCTCAGAACGCCGAGATTCGATCCGAAAGGGAAGGGTGTGGGGTCACTCACGGAGGACTCGGCATGGTGCGGTCGGTGGGACAGGAGTAGGCACTTATCCACAGATGTCCACCGTCGCCCTCGGGAGGGCTCTCCGGCCCCCGACGATGGGGATATGGCTCGTCTTCCAGCTCCGCTTCCCGACGGCGTCGGTCCCGTCGTCACCCCCTCCGACCTGCGCGCTGCGCGTCTGCATCCGGATCGCACACGACGCGCGGACATCGTTCGCGTCCAGCACGGCATCTACCGGACCGACGACACAGCATCCACCGCGTGGGAGCAGCTCGGCCGACTGCCTCCTGCCCATGGCCGCTCCCCCGAGCATCTCGCAGCCCTGTTGCGGGTGCGACCCGACGCGGTGCTCTCCCATGAGACCGCCGCCCACCTGCACGGGATTCCCTTTCCGCACAGCCACGCACGGATGGCCAGCGACGACCTGCTCGGTGCGCGGACCACCGCGGTGCAGTTCACGGTCGACAGACCAGGATCACGGATGCGGCGAGACGGGGTCCTCGACCATCGTCGCCCGCTGCCCGCTGCCCACATCGCCCAAATCCTCGGGCTCCGGGTGACGAGCCTGGAGCGTACGTGGCTGGATCTGTGTTCTCTGGGGTTTCCGTGGCTGGTGGACGATCTCGTGGCGGCCGGTGACCACTGTGTCAAGCGACCGTGGACGCCGTCGGGCCGCGCCGCGCCGCTTTCCAGCATCGACGCTCTGCGCCGCACGCTGGCCGACGTGGGCCGCTTCAAGGGCATCAAGAACGCGCGGCACAGCCTCGACCTGATCCGCGTGGGGGCCGACTCTCCGCCGGAGACGCGGATGCGGTTGGCGTGCATCGACGCTGGGCTGGGAGAACCACTGTTGCAGTACCGGATCGATTCAGACGACCTCTTCTGTCCCGAGCTCGACGCCGCCTTCCCCGAGTGGCGTGCCGCGCTGCAGTACGACGGATTCCACCACCTCACGGCAGCCCAACAGGCTCGAGACGCCCACCGGGACCGCTACTGCCAGGAACGCGGCTGGGTGACGTTCCGTGCCACGGCCCAGGACGCGCGCGAGAACTTCCGCGGCCTGATCGAGGCGGTGCGACGCCGTCGTGCCCAGATCACTGGAGCTGAGCCTCGCCGAATGACCCCACTCGTGGAGTTGTCGGGTCGAATCTCGGTGTT
>JAUNTT010000028.1 GCA_030538555.1 Micrococcus sp. | reverse complement strand
GTGAGTCGGGTGAGGCTGGCGTGCCGGGCGAGGCCAGTGGGTCGCCGGGTGGGGCGTACAAGCCCGCTTCGACTGAGGGCCCGGCGGAGAACGTGCCGGTGCCGGAGCGGCCCCTGAACGCGAGGGGCGACTCTGAGCGTGCCGCCGTCGCCACAGCGTCGTACTTTTGGGACACGCTCTACTACTTGCAGCGGACAGGCGATCCAGAGCCGATGAATGAAGTCGTCCTGGACCAGTGTCAGGCATGTGACAACTGGACTGAGTACTTCACATGGATCTATGACCAGGGCGGATGGGAGACCGGAGAGCGACCGAAAGTGTCTGCAGCAACAGTCGGGAGGGCATCGGATGGGAGTGAGGGGATCATGGTCTACATGGTCGTCCAGCACTCCGCGAGTGTGGGTTACGATCAGTATGGCATCGAGGTTGAGAGGGATTCTTCGGAGCCCTTTACGCGTGCAGCCTGGGACGTCTTGACGACATGGGATTCGGAGCAGGCGCAGTGGCTAATTTCCAGCGTTGAAATGAACGGTTGATCGAATGAAGTCCAAGCTAATCGCGGTCGTCATTGCCACTATCCTTGTTCTCGGTTTTACGCCCACCGCTATCGCCAACGATGCGCCAACAAACGAGGAGAGCAATTCCCAGGAAGAATCCAAGTCGTCTTGCGCTGGAAACCTCCAGCAACCGGGTCAGCGGCGTGCTGGTGTCGCCGGGGTATGGGTCGCCTGCCAAGGATCCTTAGTTACACCGGATACACCAGCCGTTGGTGAAACCCCAGCGCGCACCTCAGGTGGCGTCTTGCCATCAGCGCCACGTGCAGGCGAACTCAGCCCGTCACCTGCGGACCCGGGCGCGACCTTCACGCCGCAGGACGCGCGCGAGTCCCCTTTCACCGCCAACGGCCATGAAATTGGAGCACTTATCCCCTCCGAGAGCTCGCGGGGGCGGAGTTCGGTATCTCGTGAGTTCTCCCGCGTCGGGTCCGGGGACGGTGGCGAGATTCTGGCCATGTGCGATGGGCTGGGCTATCAGTACAACACCGGTGACTGCATGCTTAACGAGACTGAGCGGTGCCCGGAGGGTGAGTACTGACTGACAGCTACCGAGACCTACGCGAACGGCGAGACGGCAACGTCGTCACCTTTCTGCAGTGGCTCCCCGCCACTGGTCACCCCGGCCGAGTCGCCAGCGCCGACCCCTGTCGGAGACAGCGGGGATGCGGCACCGGCCGAGACACCCGACGTTCCGCCGGTGGTGACCGTGACCATCGAGAAAGTCCGCGAGCTCCTCGTCACCCCGCCTACGGTCCACACGTTCCGTGCCGACGGACTTGGCCTGCGCAATGCGGAGACGAACTTCTGGGCCGATTCCTCACCATTGGAGGCTACGCAGGCGATGCTCGGTCAGGCGGTGACCATCCGGGCCACGCCGATTCGTTACTTCTGGGACTACGGGGACGGCACACCCACCCGTACCACCATGGTGCCGGGCTACGAGCTCGCCGAGTTCGATGTCCAGACGCCGACCTCCCATGTCTATAAGGAGACCGGCACCTACGACGTGCGACTCTCCACGGTGTACGCGGCGCAGTGTCAGGTGGCTGGTGGTCCGTGGCAGTTCATCCCGGGCACCATCACCCTCGAGTCGGAGCCGGTGGTGGCTGACATCTGGCGGCTTGAGACCCGGAATGTGGCTGAAGACTGCATCGAGAACCCGGCCGGGTGGGGCTGTAGCGGTTTCATCGAGGACTGACGCGCTGACGCACTTGCGTCCTGAAGCCTCGCGCCTCAACTCAGCACTGGCCCCACCCTCAGCCGTCGTGAGGCTGCTCGTGCGCTGGTGAAAATTCGGTGCGCAAACGACCCTTCTGAGCCGCCGAAGGTCCGTCATACGGGTCGTTCGCGCACCGAAGTTTCCGGCGGGGAGTGGGGAGTGGGTTTTCGGGTCGAATCTCAGCGTTCTGAGGGCTCTATAGCGCCGAGATTCGACGCGAAAACGGTGGGGGTGGGGTTGGTCGGGGCGTCGCCGGTGAGGGCAGGTCAGGGGTGGTCACGC
Source organism: Micrococcus sp. (assembly GCA_030538555.1). GTDB lineage: Bacteria > Actinomycetota > Actinomycetes > Actinomycetales > Micrococcaceae > Micrococcus. Next base: position 21,263 of record JAUNTT010000028.1, on the reverse strand, counting down.
AGCAGGTGGCGCCTCGTGGCGGTCGCCATCGTCGGCACCAGGCGGATGGTGTCCAATGGTCTCCATGAACTCGATCTTCGGTGTGCTCGCGCACCCCACCTACGCGCGGCTGTTCTCCGCGCAGGCGATCGCGTTGCTCGGGACCGGCCTGCTCACCGTGGCCCTGGGGCTGCTGGCCTTTGAGATCGCCGGGGGAGAGGCCGGCGTCGTGCTCGGCACTGCGCTGGCCATCAAGATGATCGCCTACGTCGCGGTCTCACCGGTCGCCGCCGCCCTGACGGCGTCGCTGCCGCGAAAGCCCGTGCTCATCACCGCGGACCTCGTGCGGGCAGGCGTCGCCCTCGCCCTGCCCTTCGTCAGCGAGGCCTGGCAGATCTACGTGCTGATCTTCCTGCTGCAGTCCGCCTCCGCCACCTTCACGCCCACCTTCCAAGCGCTGATCCCACAGGTGCTCACCGCCGAACGCGAGTACACCCGAGGGCTCGCACTCTCCCGGCTCGCCTACGATCTCGAGGCTCTCGCCAGCCCGCTGCTCGCTGCCGCCCTGCTCACGGTCATGACCTACCACGAGCTGTTCGTCGGCACCGTCATCGGGTTCCTCGTCTCTGCCTCACTAGTAGCAGTCGCCACCCTGCCTACGCGCACCCCGACGCCGCCGTCCCCCTTCCTGGACCGGCTCACCTCCGGCACCCGCATCATGGCGCGAGCCCCCGAGCTGCGCGGTCTGCTCGCCCTCAACTTGGCCGTCGCCGCCGGGACCGCCTGGGTCATCGTGAACACGGTGGTGCTCGTCCAGGCCGACCTGGCTCGCCCGCAGTCGGACGTCGCCCTACTCCTTGCCGCCAACGGCGCCGGCTCCATGCTGGTGGCGCTGACGATCACGCGTGTCCTCGACCGCATCCCGGACCGGCGCATCATGCTCGCCGGGGCGTTCACGATGGCCGGCCTGCTCGCCGTCGTCGCTCTGATGCTGGCGTGGGCTCCCGAGCCCCTCATCTGGCCCGGTGCCATCGCGTTGTGGGCCGGACTCGGCGCGGCGAATGCCGCCGTGCTCGTACCCAGCGCTCGCCTGCTGCGCCGCAACACCACCGACGCCGCCCTGCCAGGCGTCTTCGCCGCGCAGTTCGCACTCTCCCACGCGTGCTTCCTGCTCACCTACCCCCTCGCCGGCTGGCTGGGCGCCGCCCTCGGCCTCCCCCCGGTGGCCGCCGGAGCCGCAGCCCTGGCCCTGCTCGCCGCTGTCCTCGCGCGCCGGGCGTGGCGCGGGGTGCAGACTGAGACACCATGACCACCCGTGACACCCCTACCACCGCTGCGGAGATCCGCACGGGCGTCCGCCTCTCCGCCGCAGCCGGGCTGGGCCTGTTTCCCCTCGGCGTCGCCTTCGGCATGCTCGTGGTCCAGGCCGGGTTGCCCGGGTGGGCCGCACCCCTGCTCTCGGCCGTGGTCTTCGCAGGATCCGTGGAACTACTGCTCGTCAGCCTCATTGCGGCGGGCACACCCCTGCTCACGATCGCCGTGACCGTGTTCTTGCTGAACTTCCGGCACATCTTCTACGCGCTCTCTTTTCCCCTCCACGTGGTCCGCTCGCGCCTTGGCCGGCTGTACTCCATGGCCGCTCTCATCGACGAGGCGTACGCAATCGCGGCCGCTCACCGCCGCGGCTGGACCTCGCCACGGCTGCTCGCCATGCAGGTGGCGTTGCACCTGTACTGGGTCCTCGGGGGCGTGGCCGGTGTGCTCATCGCGGGCCTGCTGCCCGGACCCGTCCAGGGACTCGAGTTCGCCCTCGTCGCCCTCTTCATCGTCCTGGCCCTCGACGCCGTCCGCAGCCGCGCGCAGCTGCCGCTCGTTGCTCTCGCCCTCGTCGCCGTCGGGGTGGCTCTGTGGCTGGTACCGGGTCAGGTGCTCGTGGTGGCGTTCACGCTCTACGCGATCTTGCTGCTGCTCGGCTTCGCGCTCCAGCGCGGCGGCCACCGCACCGGCCTGCCCGAACCCGACCCCGACACCGGAGCCCTGGCCCTGCCCACCGGGCCCACCACCACGATCGCCGTGGATCACCCTTCCGGAGAGGAGCCCCGCGCATGATCGAGCCCTGGCATGTGATCGCCGCAGCCCTCGTCGCCGGCGGGGTGACCTTCCTCTTGCGGGCTGTGCCCTTCGCCGTCGTCGGACCGTTGCTTGAATCGGAACTGGTGGGACGCCTGGCCATCTGGATGCCAGCGGGTGTGCTCAGCATCCTGGCTCTCGTCATGCTGCTCGACGCCGCCGACCTCGCTCCCGGTGACCCCGTGGACATACGCCAGGTCGGGTTCGCCGTGACCGCGGCGGCCGTGACCGTCATGGTTCACCTGCTCGGCGGGCGGCGGACACTGCTGTCCATCGCAGCCGGCACCGGCGCCTACGTGCTGCTGGTCAACCTGCTCTGAGCCGCGAGCGCTGCTCCTGACGGTCAGCGTTCACCTCGTGTTCATGTCGGTCTCTCGCCCAGCACCCCAGACCGTGCCCGTCCGGTGACCATAATGGAAGGCAACGACGTGCACCGGTGCTGCGCCGGCCGGCGTCGTGACCGTGCGGCGCGTGCCCAGTGCCGACCAACGCTTGCAGGAAAGGGAGACGCTACCGTGCAGCTGCTCAGCCCCGACGCCCCCCGCGAGAACCTTCGCGAGTTCATCGACAAGCTGCGCGAGGGCGGCTACACCGTCTCCGACGGCCACACGAATGACCCGGACCTCATCGACCCGCAGGGCCGGGCGGTGGAGACCTGGCGGGAGGACTACCCGTACGAGACCCGCATGTCTCGCGAGGAGTACGAGCTCGAGAAGTACCGCCTGCAGATCGAGCTGCTCAAGCTGCAGTACTGGGGCGAGGACACCGGTCAGCGTCACATCATCGTGTTTGAGGGCCGCGACGCCGCCGGCAAGGGCGGCACCATCAAGCGCTTCACTGAGCATCTGAACCCGCGCACCGCCCGCGTGGTGGCGCTGAACAAGCCCTCGGACCGTGAGCAGGGCCAGTGGTACTTCCAGCGCTACATCAATCACTTCCCCACGGAGGGGGAGATCGTGCTGTTCGACCGCTCCTGGTACAACCGGGCCGGCGTCGAGCGCGTCATGGGCTTCAGCACGGACGATCAGTACGCGACCTTCATGAACCAGGTCCCGCTCTTCGAGAAGATGCTCGTGGACGACGGCATTCACCTGACCAAGTTCTGGTTCTCCGTCACCCAGACCGAGCAGCGCACTCGTTTCGCGATTCGCCAGATCGACCCGGTCCGGCAGTGGAAGCTCTCGCCCATGGACCTCGAGTCCCTGGACCGCTGGGAGGCGTACACGGATGCGAAGGAGGCCATGTTCCGGCACACGGACACCGACCATGCGCCGTGGATCTCCATCCGCTCCAATGACAAGAAGCGAGCGCGCCTCAACGCGATGCGCTACTTCCTGTCCCAGTTCGACTACGAGGGCAAGGACCACGACGTCGTCGGCACCCCGGATCCGAACATCATCATTCGCGGGCGCGACGCCGTCGGCGACTGAGCTCGTTCACGCCACCGCGCTGCGGCGTAGGGTGGAACCGAGTCGATCACCCGTGAATCGGCCGGCGCACTGACCCGGCGCGTGACCACGGGGGAACAGCGAGAACAGGGGTGCGCCGTGGCGCGACCTCCGAAAGGGACACCATGAGCGAGACGAACACCCCGGCATCCGTGCGCGGCACGGCGGACATCGGCGTCACCGGCCTGGCCGTGATGGGCGCGAACCTCGCCCGCAACTTCGCCCGCAACGGCTACACCGTGGCCCTGCACAACCGCAGCCGCGGCCGCACGGACCAGCTCATCGCCGAGCACGGCACGGACGGGGAGTTCGTGGCCACGCAGACGCTCGCCGAACTCGTGGACGCGCTCGCCGTGCCCCGTCGCGTGCTCATCATGGTCAAGGCCGGCCAGCCCGTGGACGACGTGATCGACCAGCTCGTGCCGCTGCTCGAGGCCGGCGACATCATCATCGACGCGGGCAACTCGCACTATGAGGACACCCGGCGGCGCGAGGCCGCACTGGCCGCTCAGGGCCTGCACTTCGTGGGTGTCGGCGTCTCCGGTGGCGAAGAGGGTGCGCTGAACGGACCGGCCATCATGCCGGGCGGTCCCCGCGAGTCCTACGACGCGCTGGGTCCCATGCTCGAGAAGATCGCCGCCGACTTCGAGGGCGAGCCGTGCTGCGCCTGGGTCGGCACCGACGGCGCCGGTCACTACGTGAAGATGGTGCACAACGGCATCGAGTACGCCGACATGCAGGTCATCGGCGAGGCCTATGACCTGCTGCGGCGGGTGGCCGGCATCGAGCCCGCCGAGCAGGCGGAGATCTTCACGGCGTGGAATCAGACCGACCTTGCCTCCTACCTCATCGAGATCAGCGCCGAGGTGCTGTCCCATGTCGACGCCGAGACCGGTGCCCCGCTCGTGGATGTGATCGTGGATGAGGCCGGGCAGAAGGGCACCGGCCGCTGGACCGCCGTTTCCGGGCTCGACGTCGGCGCCCCGATCGCCGCGATCGCCGAGTCCGTCTTCGCTCGCTCCATCTCCTCGCAGCGCGCCGTGCGTCGCCAAGCGCAGGAGCAGCTGGAAGCCGGCACCGAGTCCTTCCAGGCCCCGCAGCCCGCGGACCGGGACGCCTTCGTGGAGGATGTGCGCCAGGCCCTGTTCGCCTCGAAGCTGGTGGCCTATGCCCAGGGCCTGGACATGCTCAGCGCCGCGGCCGAGGAGTATGGCTGGAGCTTGGACCTGGGGACGATCGCCTCGCTGTGGCGGGACGGCTGCATCATCCGAGCCGACCTGCTCGACGTGATCATGCGCGCCTTCGGCGGCCGGGACACCACCCGCCACCCCGAGCCCGGCACCCGCGCCGAGGGCCAGCCCCTGAACCTGCTGTTCGCCCCCGAGTTCAGCCGCGCGATCGCCGAGGCCCTGCCCGCCTGGCGCCGCGTGGTGGCGACCGCCGTCTCTGCGGGCGTTCCCGTGCCGGTGTTCTCCTCGGCGCTGGCCTACTACGACGGCCTGCGCGCCGATCGGCTGCCGGCCGCGCTGATCCAGGGGCAGCGGGACTACTTCGGCGCTCACACCTACCGCCGCACCGATCGCGAGGGCTCGTTCCATACCCAGTGGTCCGGGGACCGCAGCGAGGTCAGCGCCTGAGGCCGCACCGGCGCGTCGCGAGGCGGAGTCGTTTCGCGCACATGAAGGGTCAACCAGAGACACATCGCGCTATGTGACTCAGGACACGGTGGGACATCATGGCAGTCATGACTGCACATCACTCCCATTCCGCCGCCCTGTCCACCTGCACCCCGAAGGACGAGGCCGCCCTCGGCACCGCCTCCACCGGTCCGACGCCGTCCGGTCTGTCCCGGCGAGGTGCCCTGGGCGTGCTCGCCGCAGCTCTCGCCGCGCCGGCGCTGGCCCAGCCCGCGATGGCCGGCACCATGCCGAACCCGAACAACACCCCCACCGGTGCGATCCGCACCTACGCGGACATGGTGCGCGACCTCCGCCAGATCGAGCACACGTCCCGCGGCCAGGTCCGCGTCACCACGCTGGCCGCCGTCGGGACCGCCGAGACCCACTCCGAGCAGGGCCGCGACCTCTACGTGGCCACCGTCGGCCACGGCCCCACCCCGGTCTGGATTCAGGGCCGCATCCACGGCGACGAGCCCTACGGTCTCGACGCGCCGATGCACGTGCTGCGGATGCTGGGCAGCAACGGCTCGCCCGAGTACCGGCGGCTGCGCGAGGCCTTCACGGTGCACATCATCCCGATGTACAATCCGGACGGCTCCGAGATGAACACCCGCACCACCACCCTGTGGGACCGCGCCACCAACCAGCCGCTGCGCACCGCCTCCGGCGCCGAGCGCCGCGTGGACCTCAACCGCGACTGGGCCCCCAACGCCTTCGTGGCGCGCGAGTCCCGCGCCTGGTACGAGTACTGGACGATGGTCAAGCCCGAGTTCGTCCTCGACATCCACCATCAGGGCCTCAAGCAGGACCGCGTCACCGGGGAGGACATCTCCTTCTCCCTGGGCATCTCGCTGGCACCCGGCGGACCCACCCTGCCCGGTCTGCAGGGCGGCGCCTATGACGTGCTCACCCGGCAGATGGCCGCGCACGTGTGGCAGCAGACCCGGCACCGGGGTCACATCACCACGGACCGCTACGACGTCGGCGACGGCTACGTCATCGACATTCGCGGCGGCGTGGTCTCGGCCATGATGATGGGCCTGAACTGGAACGGCCTCAACGCGGCCGGCCACTCGAATCCGGCCATCTTCTTCGAGACCTCCGGCAACACCCGCGACGGCAACCTCGGACAGAAGGCGCGCGGCAAGCTGATCCAGCAGAACATCCTCGGCACCACCGCCCTACTCACCGGCATGGCTGACGGCACCGTGGCCTCGCTGGATCCTGAGCTGTGGGAGGCCATCCCGCACTCACCCGTCCGGTACTACTTCACGGACTGGGGCGGCACCATCCCGGCTTGATCCCGACGGCGAGTGCGTCGACCTCAGATATACATCGCGGGGTCGACGTACTCGGCCGGGTCCACGGCCTTCTGGGACTCGGTGGTGGGATTGCGCTGGCGCACGGAGGCGGGAATGCCCGTGGCAATGGAGTCGGCCGGGGTGTCCTTGACCACCACGGCGTTCGCGCCCACGGACGAGCCCTCGCCGATCACCACGGGACCCAGCACCTTCGCCCCGGCGCCCACCACCACGCCGTCCTGCAGCGTCGGGTGGCGCTTCGTCTTCTCGAGCGAGCGACCACCCAGGGTGACCCCGTGGTAGAGCATGACGTCGTCACCGATCTCGGCAGTCTCGCCGATGACCACGCCCATGCCGTGATCGATGAAGAAGCGCCGGCCGATCGTCGCGCCGGGGTGAATCTCAATGCCCGTCAGGGACCGCGTCAGCTGGGACAGGGCGCGGGCCGGCGTCTTGAGACGCTCGTGCTGCCACAGGCGGTGCGCCACCCGGTGCGCCCACACGGCGTGCAGACCGGAATACACCAAGGCGACCTCCACATCACCGCGCGCGGCGGGATCGTGGCTGCGCACATTCGCGATGTCTTCCTTCATGCGGGAGAACAGACCCATGCTTCGGGCACCTTTCCGGTGACGGCGTCGGTGATTCGCGCGCCATCCACGCAGCGCCGAATCTCACTGCCTACAACGACGACGGCGGGCCCGGTCATTCCTGACCGGGCCCGCCGTAGGGGCTGACACAGCGTGAGTTCAGTCTCAGCCGCGAATGTCCTCGAACAGGACGGTGGAGATGTAGCGCTCGCCGTAGTCGCACACGACGGCGACGATCAGCTTGCCCTCGTTCTCCTGCTTGGCAGCCTCCTTCAGCGCGGCGGCCACGATCGCACCCGAGGAGATGCCGCCGAGGATGCCCTCCTTCGTCCCCAGGTCGCGGGCGGTGGAGACGGCCTCGTCGAGGCTGGCGGTGTAGACGTCGTCGTAGATCTCCTGGTCCAGGATGTCCGGGACGAAGTTGGCGCCCAGGCCCTGAATCTTGTGGGGGCCGGGCTGACCGCCGGAGAGCACGGGGGAGTCGGTGGGCTCGACCACCACGAGGCGGATGTCCGGCTTGCGCTCGCGCAAGTAGCGGCCGGCACCCGTGACGGTCCCGCCGGTGCCCACGCCGCACACGAAGACGTCGATCTCGCCGTCGGTGGCCTCCCACAGCTCGGGGCCGGTGGTGGTGTAGTGCGCCTCCACGTTGGCCTGATTGGCGAACTGGCGGGCCCAGATGGCGTTGTCCGTCTCGGCCACGATCTTCTGCGCGCGCTCCACGGCACCGCGCATGCCCTCGGAGCCGGGGGTCAGGACGATCTCGGCACCGTAGGCGCGCAGCATGACACGGCGTTCGGTGGACATGGTCTCCGGCATCGTGAGGATGACCTTGTAGCCGCGGGCCGCGCCGACCATGGCCAGGGCGATGCCGGTGTTGCCCGAAGTGCCCTCCACGATGGTCCCGCCGGGCTTGAGCTCACCGGCGGCCTCGGCAGCGTCCACGATGGAGCGCCCGATGCGGTCCTTCACGGAGTTGGCCGGGTTGTAGAACTCGAGCTTCACGGCCACCGTGCCGGGCAGACCCTCGGAGAGACGGTTCAGGCGGACGAGCGGCGTGTTGCCCACGGCCTCGGTGATGTTGTTCAGAATGGCGCTCATCGTGCGGCAGTCCTTTCACAAGCTCGGGAGATGGTCTTTCGGTGCCGCGATGTCAGGGGATGCTCGCGGCGGTGATGGTGTCAACACTAGCCATCGGCGTCGTGGCCGCTTAAGCCTTCAGCCACGCGGCGTAGTGTTCGCGCAACGCCCTGACCTTGGGGTCGATGACCACGCGGCAGTAGCCGTTGAACGGCTGACGATCGTAGAAGCCCTGGTGCACGGCCTCGGCCGGATGCCAGACACCGGCTGGCTCAATGGTGGTCACGATCGGCCGCGAGAAAGCGGGCTGCAGTCGCGCCAGCTGCGCCTCGAAGAACTCGCGTTCGTCCTCATCCGTGTAAAACACGGCCGAGCGGTACTGGGTGCCCACATCGTGGCCCTGGCGATTCAGCGAGGTGGGGTCGTGGCTCGTGGCGAAGACATCCATGATGATCTCGGCGGGGATGACCGACTCGTCGAAGCGCACCCGCACGGCCTCGGCGTGGCCCGTCATGCCCGTGCACACGGACTCGTAGTCGGGCGCCGGGTGGGCGCCGCCGGTGTAGCCGGACTCCACGCTGAGCACGCCACGCAGGCGCACATAGACGGCGTCGAGGCACCAGAAGCACCCGCCGGCCAGCGTCAGTTCACGCACCGCGTTTCCCGACGTCGTCGCACCGGACGACGTGTCGGCGGCGGTGTTCGCGGGTGGAGTGGACGGGGGCGTCGGGGTGCGCTCGTCAGAGTGCTGTGGGCTCACATCCACACTCAGCGCCGCGCGGGACGGATTCATTCCGAGACTCGAGTTCGGCACAATGGCGACTATGAGTGATCCGCGCACCCCCACCGTGGCCGACGTCCTCGATGCCATCGAGGAACTGTGGCCGGACTCGCTCGCCGAGTCGTGGGACGCCGTCGGGTTGGTGGCTGGGCGCCCGGATGCACCGGTGCGCCGGATCCATTGGGCGGTGGACCCGGTGGCGGCGGTCGTGGATGAGGCGGTCAGCATGGACGCTGAGCTGCTCATTACGCACCACCCGCTGCTGCTGCGCGGCGTCACCTCGGTGGCCGGCACCGGGTTCAAGGGCGATGTTCTGCACACCCTGATCGAGAACCAGTGCGCGTTGATCACCGCTCACACCAACGGCGACTCGGCGGTCGGCGGCGTCTCGGATGTCATCGCGGAGCTACTCGGCGTCCAGGACGTCAGCCCGCTCGCGCCCGCCGAGCACGGGACCGCGGAGGACGGCATTGGACGGGTCGGCGAGCTCGAGGCTCCCATGAGCCTGCAGGCCTTCGCCGAACGCGTGTTCGTGACCCTGCCCGCCGTGGCCTCCGGGGTGCGCGTGGCGGGCGATCCGAGCGCGCTCGTGCGCCGCGTTGCCGTCTGCGGGGGCGCCGGGGACAGCCTGTTCGACGCCGTCCGGGCCAGTGACGCGGACGTCTACGTCACCGCCGATCTACGTCACCATCCGGCCTCCGAGGCCCGCGAGCACGCCGGTCTGGGCGACGGCCGTCCCTACCTCGTGGACGTCTCGCATTTCGCCAGCGAGTGGCTCTGGCTGCCGGCCGCGGCCCAGGCACTCGAGAACCTCTTGGCGGACCGCGGCTTCTCCACCACCCTCGCCGTCTCCGGGATCGTCACCGATCCCTGGGACTTCATCCTCGTCGGAAGGTCAGACTCATGAGCACCCTCACCGCCCCGATCGCCACCCAGGAGCAGCTGCTCACGCTGCAGGACCTGGACACCCGCATCGACCGTGCCAAGGCCGACCTCGCGCGCCTGCGCTCCAATGACGCCTACGCCCAGGCCCAAGCCCGCGTGAAGCAGCTGCGCACCCAGATCGCCCACGCGGAGGACACGCTGGCCGGACTGCAGGCGACGGCGACTGCCGCGCGGGACAAGGCCAGCGCCACGCGCGCCCACCGCGACCGCACGCACAACCGCCTCCACGACGGCCACGGCAGCCACAAGGAACTCGAGGCGATGATGCACGAAGAGCAGACCCTCGACGGTCTGCTCACCGAGCACGAGGCCGAGGCCGAGCAGACCGCGGCGCAGGTCACCGGCGCCGAATCGGGCCGTCAGGAGCTGACCACTCAGCTCGCCGAGGCCGAGCAGGCCGTGACCCAGCGGGCCGATCACCTGCGCGCCGAAGGTGCCCGCATCACCGCCGAGGGCCGATCTCTGGCTGCCGAGCGGGCCACCCTGGCGGGATCGCTGCCGGCAGAGCTCGTGCAGCGCTATGACAAGATTCGGGCCCGCAATGGTGGCGTGGGCGCGGCCCGGCTGACCGCGACCGGCACCTCGGCCTCGAGCACTCCGCTGAGCCCCGTCGAACTGGACCGCCTCCAGTCGCTGCCCGCGGAGACCGTGGCCGAGTGCCCGGAGACCGGCGCCCTGCTGGTCCGCAGCTGACGTTCCCACCCCTATCAAGGAGAACATTTCCCGTGAGTGACAGAGTCCTGCAGGTCGAAGCCGACGGCGGCTCCCGCGGCAATCCCGGGGTCGCCGGCTACGGGGCGCTGGTACGCGACCCCCGGACCGGGCAGGTGCTGCTGACCGACGCCGCACCACTGGGCAAAGCCTCGAACAACGTGGCCGAATACTCGGGTCTGATCGCCGGGCTCAAGCTGGCCCTGAGCATCGACCCCGCCGCCGAGGTGCACGTGCTGATGGACTCCAAGCTCGTGGTCGAGCAGATGTCCGGGCGCTGGAAGATCAAGCATGAGGACATGCGCCGCTTGGCCGCCGAGGCCCGCGATCTCTACCCGCCGGGACGCGTCAGCTATACCTGGATCCCGCGTGCCAAGAACAAGGACGCGGACCAGCTCTCCAATGAGGCCATGGACGCCGGCGCCCGCGGCGGGCAGTGGGACGCGGGCGCATCCAAGATCGCCGTGCACGCGCCCGATGCCAGCTCGGAGGAGCCGACCGACTCTCGCGCCGAGGTGCTGGACTCCGCGGACACCGACGTCGAACCCACTCGAGGGCTGCCTGGCCGCCTCCACCACGTGGAGATCTGGGTGGCTGACTTGCCGCGCGCCGAGGCCAGCCTGGGGTGGATGCTCGAACAGCTCGGCTACGTGCAGAACGGCCAGTGGGCCGAGGGCCGTTCCTATCAGGGGGCGGGGGAGTACATCGTGCTGGAGTCGGGCACCGATGTGCAGGGCGGCGGGCATGAGCGTCGCCGGCCCGGGCTGAATCACCTCGCCTTCGACGCCGGCACGCGCGCCCAGGTGGACCAGCTGGCGGAGGAGGCCAAGGAGCATGGCTTCTCGCTCCTCTTCGCGGACACGCACCCCTATGCGGGCGGCCGCAACCACTACGCCGCCTACCTCGAATCCGAGGACGGGTTCGAGGTGGAGCTCGTCGCCTCCGATCACGGAGACCGTCACTGACGAGGGGGCCGGGCGGCGCGTCGGCCGCGGCGTCTCAGGATGCGGCGGCTCAGGCCTCGGGCAGGATGACCTGCAGCGAGCCCGGCTTCGTACCGTGGGGTGGGCGCACCTGAACCGTCCAGTCGTAGGGACCCGCCGGGCTTCCGGCGGCTGACACGACCTTCTCGACGCCGGCCAGCGTGCGCACCGACCGTGACGGCGCCTGGAGCAGGGCCCGGGCCACCAGCCCGCGCGTGTACTTGGCGAAGTGCGAGACCACGGTGCGCTCGCCGCCGCGCAGCTGGAAGACATCGACGGTCACTGTCTGGGAGGCGGGGGGCTTCCACTGGGCCGCGTAGCCGCCGGAGCGGCAGTCGACGATCGGCTGGCCGTCGGCGGCCAGGGCGTCGAGGGCTGGGGTGAGCGTGGGCTTCCACCACGCGGCGAGGCCCGGGAACCCGGGCAGCTTCGCGCCGATGGACAGCCGGTGCGCGGGCAGACGATCGCCGAGTCGGGTGGCGCCGAACAGGGCGGAGAACACGAGGACCTGCTCGCGTGCCTTGGCCCGCTGCGCTGCGGTCAGGCTCGCGTAGTCGAGGGCCTCGAAGAGTACCCCGGTGAAGACGCGGTGGCCGGGGGCCGCTGGTGCGGTCTCGAGGTGGGTGTTGGCCGTGACTTCGTCGGCCAGGCTGGCGCCGACGCCCAGGAGCGTGAGTGCGTCGTCGCGCTGGGAGACCTCTCGCAGGGCCGCGAGCATGTCCCGGCGAGCCGCGGTGACGTCGTCGTGCTCGGCGAGGGCGAGAGTCTCGAGATCCAGGGCGGCGCCGGAGGCGGGGGCGGTCTTGCCCTCGGAGGGCGGGAGGAGGAGAAGCACGCCTGTCAGGGTAGCGTGGAGCCGTTCCGTACCCCGTGCCGCGAGAGGGAGGTCCCATGCCTGAGGAGTTCGGCGCGTTCCAGGTCATCGGCATCGTGTTCCCGGTGGTGCTGGCTGTGCTCATCGCGGTCGTCGTCTATGGCGCCCGCGCCTCGGGGGCGCAGCGGACCAAGGCCTCGGACTTCGAACTGCGTCTCCGCGAGACCGTGTTCACGGGCCAGCCCGAGGCGACCCTGCAGTGGCCGCGCGATCGCCGTCGGCCCTCCATGGCGGAGGCGCTGCGCGTGGGCGAGATCTACGGCTACCAGTTGGTGGACCGCGAGGACCGCGAGCACGTGGTCAATCTGCGGTTCGAGAAGGTCGAGACGGACGAGTACTGAGGTGAATCGGTCACCCTCCCGGCGAAGGCATGTGGGCGAGGCACCTGATGTTCGCCCAGCACAAGACCCACCGGACGTCGGTCTTCCCCAGAGCCTGGGGGTCTCATGTGCACTCGGCCGCGGACTCGAAGATCGACGCTTGCGTCGGTCAGGTGTCTTCTGGCCGATCTCACCGTGGGCGAAATGGTATCATTTTGTGATGTTACATTCGTGACGAGTTGCTGTAGCCTCGACGCAGGTAGGGACAATGAGTGTCGCCGATGGTAGGCGACGGGGTAAAGGGGCCGTGCGAAATGAGACGTCTTGGAGCTGTTCACAAGGGAGGGTGACATCGAGTTTGGTACCGACCCGCTCCCGAAGGACTCGGCTGATCCCGCAGGTCACGTCACCGCTTGGAGCCAGAATTACCCCGTTCGCTATAGCTGGAATGACAACGGGCGGCGTCAGATCAACCTCCGTACCAATATTGATGACAAGCTGAGGTCCAAGCACAACTTGACGTGGCGTGTTGCCAGGGCGACTACGCAGTGGAATCAGGGTCGACAACACCTTGGCGGGACGCGGTATAAGTATGAAACTCTCGTTAATAACGTCAGGTGCAGTGGCTGGTGGATTTTCCGCAAGTGCACGGTCATTGATTCTGTCACGGTCCGCGCTGTCGTGGATATGCGGACAGACACTAGCGATGGAAAACGGTTTGGTGTGGTGACAACCTATTGCCCCGGTCGCGGTGACTGGTGTCCATCGTTCGTGAAAAATTCCCTCAACATATGATCATGAACGTCACGCAGGGGTGCGTTCTAGATGTACTGTCTCGAGTCGAAAGGGCTCTCCATGCTCGTGGCGGAGCTGTCTCAATCCAGTGTATTTCGTTTCGTGGTACATCAGTTGCTGTCTATGGATGTGGAATGGGGTCGGTTGTCTTTGGTCTGACCGAGCTCGAATCTAGTGTGCTCGAGCTGTCCAAAAATTTGGGGATCGATGGCGAACAGACTTTTCATCAAGCTCTTCCCCCAATGTGCTTCAATTTATCCGCCGACCTGCACTGGGTCGAACTCCTGCATGATCTGGGCGGGTACGCGCGTGACATGGCGGACATGACGGGCGACCACGACCTGCAGTATCAGCAGATCAGCCGGCAGGGCGACACGGCATCCATCACGGTGACGAACGGCCGGAGGGCGATGACCTTCACGCGGGATCTCGTGACGGCCGAGTTCCCGATCGCTGTGCCCATCGACCTGGCGTCAGACTTCATGGCTGGGCAGCGACGGCGCCGTTGACGCGTGGGGACGGATCGGCGGTACGCCGGGTTCTGTGACCCGTCACCGTTACCCGTGACGGGATGACGACCATCTATCTAGGCCCGCCATTGCTGACGGGCTCAAGCGGCCAACCCGGATCCTCAGGCGAGCAGCCCTCAAACGCATCCTGTTCGGCCTTGCACCGGATGGGGTTTACCTAGCTGACCTCGTCACCGAGGCCACTGGTGGTCTCTTACACCACCGTTTCACCCTGACCGCCGCCGGAAAGACTCCCGACGACGGCGGTCTGCTTTCTGTTGCACTTGCCTGCGGGTTACCCCGAGTGGGCGTTACCCACCATCCTGCTCTGCGGTGCCCGGACGTTCCTCGTCGGCGGGTTGCCCCGCCGCCGCGGCCGCCTGCCGATCCGTCCCGCCTCCATTCTACCCGCCTGATGCGGCGCACCAGCCGGCGTCGGGATCACTGCGGCCCCGCGATTCAGCAGGGTCATCCCACACTCTGGCCTCACAGCAAGCCTTTAGACTGGTAGATGTCTCGCGTCAACGACGACGTGGGCGGGTCATCCGTGCGCGATCGGCCCGCAGTGGATTTCAGAGAGGACTCTCGTGGCAGATCACGCCCAGACCCCCGAGTGGAAGACCCAGCAGGAGCTCGCCGAGAAGATGGTGCCGCTGCTGGGCACCCTGTACCGCGAGAACAACGTGGTCACCAGCATCTACGGCCGATCCCTGGTGCATCGCGGGGTCATGGACATCATCAAGGCCCACCGCTACGCCCGCCGCATCGACGAGACGGTGCTGCCGGTGGAGCAGACCTACCCGCTCGTCGAGGCCATGGCCGGCATGGATCTGGGCGCGGCCTCCGTGGATCTCGCCCAGCTGGCCCGCAAGTTCAAGTTGGCCGGCGGTGACCTCCAGGAGTTCCTGAACACCGAGTTCGCCGACGTCGCCGGCAAGTCCGGCGAGGGCGTGGGCGAGGCCCAGGACGTCGTGCTCTACGGCTTCGGCCGCATCGGCCGCCTGCTCGCTCGCATCATCCTTGGTCAGGCCGGCGGCGGGTCTTCCCTGCGCCTGCGCGCCATCGTGGTGCGCCGCAACTCTGACGACGATCTCGTCAAGCGTGCCTCGCTGCTGCGCCGCGACTCGATCCACGGCCCCTTCGACGGCACCATCACCGTGGACGAGGACCGCAACGTCATCACCGCCAACGGCACCGAGATCCAGGTCATCTACTCGAACTCCCCGGATGAGGTCGACTACACCGACTACGGCATCGACAACGCCATCGTCATCGACAACACCGGCAAGTGGCGTGACGCCGAGGGTCTGGGTCTGCACCTGAAGTCCAACGGTGTGGCCAAGGTGCTGCTCACCGCACCCGGCAAGGGCGAGATGAAGAACATCGTCTATGGCGTGAACTCGGACGACATCGCCGCCGAGGACACCATCATCTCCGCCGCGTCCTGCACCACCAACGGCATCACCCCGGTGCTCAAGGTCATCCAGGACGAGTGGGGCGTGGAGCACGGCCACGTGGAGACCGTCCACGCGTATACCAATGACCAGAACCTCGTGGACAACTTCCACAAGGGCGCGCGCCGCGGCCGCTCCGCCGGCATGAACATGGTGCTCACCGAGACCGGTGCCGCCAAGGCCGTCTCCAAGGCCCTGCCGGAGCTCGCCGGGAAGCTCTCCGGCAACGCGATCCGCGTTCCCACCCCGGACGTGTCCATGGCCATTCTCAACCTGTCCCTGGCCAAGCCCACCTCGGTGGAGGAGCTCAACGAGCGCCTCAAGCAGGAGTCCCTCACCGGTCCGCTGCGCAGCCAGATCGACTACATCGCCTCGCCCGAGGTCGTGTCCACCGACTTCGTGGGCTCCAACCGGGCAGGCATCGTCGACGGTCTCGCCACCCTGGTGAACAACGACGGCAAGAACGCCATCCTCTACGTCTGGTACGACAACGAGTACGGCTACTCGCACCAGGTGATCCGCTGCGTGAAGAAGATGGCGGGCCAGTCCCTGCCCTCCGTGCCGGCCGCCTGAGCCACGCCGCACACGACGACGGCCCGTTCACCTGAGAAGGTGGGCGGGCCGTCGTCGTCGTTGGGCTGCATCAGTCCGCGCGTCGGACGGCACAAGTCACCCGCGAGCGCGTAGCGAAGCGGCCACTGCGCTGCGCAGCCGGGTTCAGTCCTCGCGGTGCTCCTCAGTCTGCGCTTCCGCCTCGATAGCCTCGTCGTGGCCGAAGGGGTCCTCGTCGGCGCCGGGCAGCCAGGTCACGCCCGGCTGGTTCATCTTCAAGGCGCGCTGGGAGCGCTTCCACTTCCGCGCCCACGTGCCCTCCAGCCGATTGACATAGAGGGTGCCGTTCAGATGGTCGTACTCGTGCTGCATGATGCGGGCGAACCAGCCCGTCGCCTCGAAGTCCAACGCGGCGCCGGTCACGTCCTGGCCGGTGACGCGGACATGGTCCGGGCGCTGCAGCGGGAAGCCCAGCCCCGGAACAGAGAGGCAGCCCTCCGTGTGCTCATGCTTGTCCGGGGCCTCCTGCGGTGCCTTGGACAGGTAGGTGAGCACCGGGTTGATGACGTGGCCGATGTTCGGTACGGAGCTCGTGTCCGGGAAGGTCCACGTGAAGATCCGCAGACCCACCCCCACCTGCGGGGCCGCCAGGCCGACGCCGTTGGCCGCGTCCTGAGTGACGTACATGTCCTCGATCAGGGTGCGGATCTCGTCATCGATCACGCTGACCTCCGCGGCACGCGTGTGGAGCACAGGCTCTCCGTAGACGGTGATGGGGCGGATCGCTGCCATGGCACTGCACTTCCTGGCCCGCACGGGCCCTCGCGGCTCGAGAGAGACGAGAGGCCCAGGAACCGCAGGTTCCCGGGCCTCTTCAGATGGGGTGAATGACGGGGATTGAACCCGCGACCTTCTGGACCACAACCAGACGCTCTGCCGACTGAGCTACATCCACCATGCTGAGCACCCCGCAGTCACCTGCGCGGTACAGCGGAGACCACTATACACACTTCCTCAGGCTCACCCGAACTCGGGTGTGCCGGTGACCCGGCGTGCCGCGGCCTTCGCCTCGTCCGAGCTGGGACCCGGCTGGTCCACGAACACCGCCTCGCGGTAGTAGCGCAGCTCCTGGATGGAGTCACGAATGTCACCCAGTGCACGGTGGCCACCGGTCTTCGCGGGTGCCTGGTAGTAGGCCCGCGGGTACCACCGGCGGGCGAGTTCCTTGACTGTGGAGACGTCCACAACCCGATAATGCAGGTGCTCGATGACCTCGGGCATGTAGGCGCTGAGGAACACCTTGTCCTGGCCCACCGAGTTGCCGGCCAGCAGCGCCTTGCCCGTCTCGGGGACGCGTTCGCGCAGGTACTCCATCACCTGACGGGTCGCCTCCTCCAGGCTGAGGCCGGCGTCGAACTCCTGCATCAGCCCGGAACGGGCGTGCATGTCACGCACGAACGGGTCCATCTGCGCCACGGCGGCATCGCTGGGCCGGATGACCAGGTCAATGCCCTCGTCGAGGATGTTCAGCTCGGAGTCAGTGATGAGCACGGCCACCTCCACGAGCTCGTCCACACTGACGTGCAGGCCGGTCATCTCGCAGTCGATCCACACCAGGGGAGCCTGCTCGGCGGTGTAGCCGCCCGTGCTGTTGTTCGCGTTCTCGGTCACGCCTGCCAGCCTACCGGGGCAGGCGTGCGCGCCGCCGGGGCGGAAATGCGGCCCGGTGATAGATTATGAATTTCAAGCGCCGGGCGAAGAGGAAGGGCGTCGGGCATGAGTGTCAGCACCTCGCCGTCCGCCGACGTTCCCCCCAGCGCTCCCACCGGCTCGCATGCGGCCGTGCCGGAGTACATCGGCGTCGGCGGTCTGCGCGTCGATCCCAAGGTGACCGGCTCGGTCACGACGGCGCTCGTCGTCGGCACCCTCGGCTCGATTCTGCTGGTGCTCGGCTCGTTCTCCGTGGGCTGGCTGGCCTCGGCGTCGCCGATCAACCGGTGGCAGTGGTTGATTCCCTTCCGCACCCAGGAGTCCGGCGTCATGCTGGGGACCGTGCTGCTCACGCTGGGCTGCTGGGTCATGTTCTGGGCCTGGCTACGCCTCGGCCAGGTGATCCGGCCCTTCGGCCCCGCCGCACTCAAGACCGTCTCCTGGGCCACGGCCCTCTGGTGCCTGCCGCAGCTCGCCGCCCTGCCCATCTTCAGCCGCGACATCTTCGCCTACGTGGGTCAAGGCCGGCTCATGATCGCCGGACAGGATCCCTACGTCGACGGCATCTCCTCGCTCTCCAACTGGTTCCAGCTCGGCGCCGACACCACGTGGGCGGAGTCGGAGACCCCCTACGGGCCGATCTTCCTTTGGATCGAGGAGGCCGTGGTCCGAGTTTCGGGAGAGCAGAACCCCGACCTGGCCATTTTCCTGTTCCGGCTCGTCGCCGTGGCCGGCGTCGTGCTCACCATGATCTACGTGCCGCTGATCGCCCGCGAGCTGCGCGTCAACGGCGCCTGGGCGCAATGGATCACCGCGGCCAATCCGCTGTTCACCATCTCCTTCGTTGCCTCGGGGCACAACGATGCCCTCATGGTGGGCCTCGCCCTGGCGGGCACCTATCACGCCTACCGCGCGGGCCGGCCACGCGATCACGAGACGGCGTTGCACTTCTGGGGCTACGGGGTGCTCGGCGTCGTGCTGGTGACCCTGTCCCTGGGCATCAAGCCCATCACCCTCGTGCTGCTGCCGTTCATCGGCCTGCTCTGGGCGGGACCGCGGGCCAGCTGGATCCGCCGCTTGTTCATGTGGGGCGTCACCGCCGGGCTCGCGCTGGCCATCATGGTGGTCGTGGGCCGACTCAACGGCTTCGGCTTCGGCTGGCTTGAGGTCATGCTGGGCACGGGCACCGGCACCGTCCCGTGGTCCCCGGTGGGCATGCTCACCTCGCTCACGCAGGGCACCTTCGGTCTCCTCGGCCTGCCCACCGACGGCATCGAGGACACTTACAAGCGCATCGGCCGCATCATCTCCGTGATCGTCGTGCTGATCCTGATGTTCGTCGGGCCGCAGAATCGGGTCATGGAGCGCATGACGTGGGCGTTCACCGCCCTGGTGATCCTCTCGCCCATCATCCAGCCGTGGTACCTGCTGTGGCTGCTGCCCTACTTCGCGGTCATCGGCATCCGGGACAACTGGCAGATCAAGTGGACGGCCTTCACGGTCGGCTACTTCCTGGCGTTTGGCGCATCAGACCAGTTGTTCACGTGGCAGTTCCTGGACATCGCCCGCGACGTCGAGGTCCTCTCCCTTGTGGTCTCCGCGATCTGCCTCGCCTACATCCTGGTGGTGGACCGCAAGACCTCCCGCTTCGTCAAGGACGGCTGGCACGTGCGCCCCGCGCTGGCACGCCTCATCCGACGACGACGCCGCACGAGCGACGGGAACGGACCGCGACCGTGAGGCCATCGAGGACCGAGGGGGGACTCGGCCACGCCGCTGAGGCCACGGAGCGCATGCTGCATCGCTCGCGCGCCCGCGCCCACACGTTGCCCGTGATTTCCTGGTTCCTGCCCGGCCATGACCGGGACCCGCAGGCTGCCCTGCGCCAGGGCCTGCTGGGCTCCCTGCTCGTCATGATCGGCTCGTGGGGCGTGGGGTGGCTGCCCAGTGTGCCCGAGTCGCTGCTGGCCCGCTTCCGGCCCCTGACCCTGCTGCGCCTGGACCTGCCCGGGGTCCTGATCTGCGCGATCATCCTGGTGCTCGGTGCCATGCTGCTGGTGCGTTCGTGGTTCCGCCTCGGCCAGCAACTGCGCGGTCGCTGGGACACGCACGGCCACTGCGCCACACGGGCGGCCTGGTGGTGGTCCGTCCCGCTGCTGTTCGCCCTGCCGATCTTCTCTCGCGATGTCTACTCCTACATCCAGCAGGGCCGCATGGTGGCCGCCGACCTCGACCCGTACGCGAAGGGCGTCTCGGCGCTGACGGGGTGGTTCATGCAGGGCGCGGACACCATCTGGGCGGAGTCGCCCAGCCCCTACGGCCCCCTCTTCCTCTGGCTGGCCGAGGGCGTGTGGACGGTCTCCCGGGGCGTGCCCGAGGTCTCCGTGACCCTGTTTCGACTGATCGCCGTGGCCGGCATGGCCGTGTGCCTGTGGGCGGTGCCGCGCCTGGCCCGTGCCGCCGGGCGGACTCCGGGCTGGGCCGTGTGGGTGTCCGTGACCAACCCCCTGTTCCTGCTCTACATGGTGGCCGCTGTCCACAACGACTCGCTGATGATGGGCCTCATGCTCGCCGGCTTCGTGCTCCTGGTGGAGCAGCCGCGGCCGCGATGGCGGGCCCTGGCCGGCGTCGGGCTGATCGCTTTGTCCATCGCCATCAAGCCGCTGACGATTCTCATGCTGCCCTTCGTGGCGCTGCTGCTGCCGCGCGGCTGGGTGCCGTTCATCGACGGCACCGGGCTGCGCCGGCGGGACCGGATCGGACCCTGGATCACGACGGCGCTCATCGCCGCCGTCGTGCTGGCTGCGGCGGGCCTGGGCTCCGGTCTGGGCTTCGGATGGTTCACCGCGATGATGACCAGTGGTCAGGCCGCCTTCCCGTATGCGCCCTTCGGGGTGTTGGGCATCGGTGTGGGCTGGCTGATCTCGCTGCTCACCGACGTCCCGGCGCGCACGGGAGCGTCCTGGTTCTATACCGCGGGCACCGTCGCCGTCCTCGCGTTCACGGCGTGGTGTGCGCTGCGCCGGCGGGCCGCAGATCCCGTGTGGACCTCAGCGGCAGTGCTGTTCGTGGCCGTGGTGCTCGCCCCCATCATCCAGCCCTGGTACCTGGTGTGGTTGCTCCCGCTCGTGGCGTGCTGCCTGCCCCTGCCGTTGGCGCACCACCGCTGGCTGGGCTGGGTGCTGGGCCTATCCGTGCTGCTGCTCACCGGGGTGGGCGTGGTGGACCAGCTCGCGGTGAACCAGTGGCTGCCGCTGGCCGCCGTGCGCGTCACCACCGCGGTGGTGGCCGTGGGGTGCATCGTGTTCCTCGTCGCTGTAGACCCGCACACCCGAGTGCTGTTCCCGCGGTGGCGCGCCGCTCCACGGGAGGTCATTCAGCCCTGCGTGCAGCTGACCGCCCCGCAACCCGAGCACGCCGCA
>JAUNTT010000027.1 GCA_030538555.1 Micrococcus sp. | reverse complement strand
GGTTGAAGCTGGCTGGTGCGGGTGTGCATGTGATGGTCGAGAAGCCGATCGCGCACTCCACGCAGGCCGGGGCCCGGCTGGTTCAGGCTTTTGATGAGGCGGGGCTGGTCGGGGCCGTGGGGCATATTGAGCGGTTCAATCCGGCGTTGCAGGAGATGCGTCGCCGGATCCAGGCAGGTGAGATCGGGCGGGTGCTGCAGATCTCGACGTTGCGCCAGGGGGGTTTCCCGGCACGGATCGCGGATGTGGGGGTCGTGAAGGATCTGGCCACGCATGATATCGATCTCACGGCGTGGCTGGCGGACTCCGCGTTCGAGCGGGTGGGCGCGGAGACGGTGACGGCTTCGGGTCGTGAGCATGAGGACATGGTGGTCGCGGTGGGTCGTCTGCGCGGGGGTGTGGTGACGAATCATGTGGTGAATTGGTTGTCTCCGGTGAAGATCCGTCAGACCACGGTGACGGGTGAGTTGGGTGCGTTTGTCGCGGACACGGTCGCCGCGGATCTCACGTTCCAGGCCAATGGGTCGGTCTCGACGCAGTGGGACGCGGTCTCCGCGTTCCGGGGTGTGTCTGAGGGGGACGTGACACGGTTGGCGATCTCGAAGCCCGAGCCGTTGCGGACCGAGCATGAGGCGTTCCGGGACGCGATCCTGGGTGTGCGTTCGGATCATGTCTCGATGGCTGAGGGGTTGGACACGTTGCGGGTGGCCGAAGCGATGATCTCCTCAGCACAGACCGGCGAACGAGTCCACCTGTAGGGGCCCGGAGAGCGACATGCGTCGGCCACTACACTGGCGCCCATGACCACCTTTCTCGCACTGGACACCTCGGCGGCAGCTTCGGCAGCCATCGTCACCGAGGACACGGTGTTCGCGCGCTGGTCGACTGAGGACACCACGAGCCACGCGGAGGTGCTGGCTCCGGCGGTGCGGGACGTTCTGCGCGAGGCGGACGTCAACGGGGCGGACCTGGATGGGATTGCCGTCGGCGTCGGGCCCGGTCCCTTCACCGGGTTGCGCTCGGGGCTGGCCACAGCCGAAGCGCTGGGCTTCGCATGGAACGTGCCCGTGCACGGCGTGACGAGCCTCGACGCGCTGGCTCACCAGGTGGCAGAAGACGCGTTCGCGCACGGGATCGAGGAGTTCGTCACCACGATTGACGCTCGCCGCCGCGAAGTCTACTGGGGTCACTACGTCCAGGTCGGCGGTCAGATCACCCCGCTCCACGGGCCCTTCGTCACCCCACCCGGTGAGGTCACACCCCTGCCCGCCTATGGTGCCGGAGCTGGCCTGTACCCGGATCAGTTGCGCGCCGTGGACGGTTTCGAGCAGCTCACCCCTCAGGCTGAGGCGATCGGTGCGCTGGCGTTGCTGGCCCTGCGCCGGGGGCGTGGGCTTCAGCCGCTCACACCCCTGTACCTGAGGGAATCGGATGCCAAGGTGCCCGGGCCCCGCAAATCGGCGACCCCCGCTACACGATGACGGCCGGAACCGACGACGGTCTCCCTCCTGGCCTTCTGCTGCGACGCATGACCGTGTGGGACATCCCGGAGGTCCTGCAGTGGGAGCAGGCGCTGTTTCCGCTCGACGCGTGGCCACCGGAGTTCTACCAGAGCGAGCTGTCTCAGTCCGGGCCGGACGGGCAGCTTGGGCTTGATGGGCGACCCGTGACGAGGGACTACCGCGTGGTGGTTCGCGACGAGCTCGACGACGATGGGTCCGACCCAGAGCTTCGACGACTGCAGCCCGGCGAGATCGTGGGCTACGGCGGCATCATGGTGGCCGGCGACATTGCAGACGTGCAGACCATCGGCACCGCACCCAGCGCCCAGGGGCGCGGTATTGGGGCTGCCCAACTGCGCTGGATGATCCGTGAGGCGACGCAACGCAGAGCCGAGGCGCTGATGCTTGAGGTGCGCGCCACCAATGCCCCAGCCCAGCGGCTCTACGCACGCCACGCGTTTGCCCACATTCACACGCGGCGCGGCTACTACCCGGGCGGTGAAGACGCATGGATCATGCGGCGCCCGCTGGCCGCCGAGTCAGCGTCAGAGCACTGACGATGCCCCGGCCGGTCGGGGAGCACCCGCCTACACTGATGTCCATGCCCACCGACCTGACTGCGCCGCCGCTCGTGCTCGGCATCGAGACCTCATGTGATGAGACCGGCGTGGGGATTGTTCGCGGCGGTGAGGTGCTGGCCCACGAGGTCGCCTCGTCCGTCGACGAGCATGTTCGTTTCGGGGGTGTGATCCCGGAAATCGCAGCACGTGCTCATCTCGAGGCGCTGGTCCCCACCGTGGACCGCGCCCTGCGCGCCGCTCGTGTGCAGCTCGAGGACGTGGATGCCCTGGCCGTGACCGCGGGACCGGGACTCGCTGGTGCTCTCATGGTGGGTGTCGCCGGGGCCAAGGCCCTCGCCGTCGCCACCGGCAAGCCCCTCTATGGTGTCAACCATTTAGTCGCCCACGTGGCCGTCGGACTGCTCGATGGCGTCCGGCCGGAGCACTGGCAGGGCGAGCTGCCGGACCGTTTCGGCGCGCTGTTGGTCTCCGGCGGCCACACGGAGATTCTTCGTGTGGACTCCATCTCACGGGACGTGACGATGCTGGGCTCCACCATCGATGACGCTGCTGGCGAAGCGTATGACAAAGTGGCCCGGCTGATCGGTGCCGGCTATCCGGGCGGCCCGGTGATCGATCGGCTGGCCCAGGATGGCGACCCGAAGGCCTTCCGCTTCCCGCGGGGACTGACGGCGGGCAAGTTCATTGGCTCGGCGGAGGAGCCGGGGCGTCACCGGCATGACTGGTCCTTCTCTGGACTGAAGACCGCGGTATCACGTGCCGTGGAGCAGTTTGAAGCTCGCGGCACGGAGGTTCCCCGCGCGGACATCGCAGCCTCGTTCCAGGAGGCGGTGGCTGACGTCATCACCGCGAAGGCGGTCCGAGCGTGCCGCGAGCACGGCCTCCAGCATCTGCTCCTGGGTGGAGGAGTCGCCGCCAACTCACGGCTCCGGAGTCTCCTTGCGGCTCGCTGCACTTCGGCCGGCATTGAGCTCGTGGTGCCTCCGGTCAACCTCTGCACCGACAACGGCGTGATGGTGGCCGCCCTGGCGTCACGACTGGTCACGGATGGCATTCCGCCTTCGGGCATCGGATTCGGGGCCGATCCAGGGTTGCAGGTTCGCTCCATCAGCTTGTAGCAGCAACTAAATCTGCGGTCGCGTATTGGCTTCGGAAAGCGGGCGCACCGGCGGGTAGCATTCAAAGGTAACGTTCGCGCTTGACGATGAACGGTGAACCTTTTCGACACGGACTCGGGGCGACATCCCCCGCTCCCGAGACAGACGACGAGAGAGCGAATGACACATGCATACGATCTGGGCTGCGGCATCGCGCGTACTTCCCTCAGGAGCTGGTCATGAGTGAGTCCTCGGGCGCTGCGACCCGATCGCGCGAGGCGCACCCCGACTCCGCAGTCGGCGGAGCCTCGTCGAGGGGGACGTGGACAGCCTTCCTGCTGATCGACATCGTCATCTGGGCCATTGTGCTGCCCCTGGCTGCGCTTCTGCGGTATGAGTTTGCGGTGTCCATGCTGTCGTGGTCGGGGCTGATCGGCATCGCGCTCATCACCGTCGTCTTGCAGCTGGTGGTCGGGTACTTCCTGGGTGTGTACCGAGGACGCCACGGATACGGAACATTCGATGAAGTCCGCTCGATGAGTCTTCTCGTCCTGATCGTCACCGCCATGATTACCGTCCTGCTCTTGCTGGTCGGCCTCGCGTGGGACGTGCCTCGAACACTGATGTTCATCGCTGGTCCGTTGGCCCTGCTGCTCCTCCTGGGTGTGCGCTATCTGTACCGGCTGAACTGGGAGCGAAAGCTCGGCCCCGGAGAGCACGCGGCAAATACGATCATCTACGGGGCAGGTGTTCTCGGCGACAACATGATCCGCCGAATGCAAATGGATGACGATGCGTCGTTCAAGCCCGTCGCTCTGCTCGACGACAACCCGGCGCTGCGGCACCGTGTCGTCCGCGGTGTCCCGGTGCGCGGCACCCTCAATGACCTGAGCCGAGTGATCGAGCGCACCGACGCGACCGAGCTGATCGTCGCCATCTCGGCGGCAGACCACCACCTGGTGCGCCGAGTGGCCGACGTGGCGACGGAGTCCGGCGTGCACGTTCGTGTTCTGCCTCAGCTCTCCCGCGAGTTGGCCAGCCACGCGAGCCTGTCCGATCTGCGCGACCTCTCTATCGAGGACATCATGGGCCGCGAGCCCGTGGACACCGCGGTGGACACCGCCGCTGAGTACCTGAAAGGCAAAAAGGTCCTTGTCACGGGTGCCGGTGGTTCCATTGGTTCGGAGCTGTGCCGCCAGATCCTGCGCTTCGAGCCGGCTGAGCTCATCATGCTGGACCGCGACGAGACCGCGCTGCAGTCTGCACAGATCACCACGGTGGGCCACGGTCTGCTGCACACCAAGGATGTGGTGCTCGCCGATATCCGAGATCCCGAGGCTCTTCGCGAGGTGTTCCTCGAGCGCCGCCCGGATGTCGTCTACCACGCAGCCGCGCTCAAACACCTGCCGATGCTCGAGCAGTACCCGGACGAGGCGTGGAAGTCGAACGTGCTGGGCACCCTGAACGTGCTCGAGGCCGCGCGCGCCGCGGACGTCGAGACGTTCATCAACATCTCCACCGACAAGGCTGCCAACCCCACCTCATCCCTGGGCCACTCGAAACGTGTTGCCGAGAAGCTCACATCGTGGATGGCCGAGGAGACGGGTAAGCCCTACCTCTCCGTGCGCTTCGGCAATGTGATCGGCAGTCGCGGCTCGATGCTGCCCACGTTCCGCACGCTAATCGAGCAGGGCGGGCCGATCACTGTCACGCACCCGGATGTCACGCGGTACTTCATGACCATCCCGGAAGCGTGCCACTTGGTCGTGCAGGCCGGTGCCATCGGCTCTGCCGGTGAGGTGCTCATTCTGGACATGGGAGAGCCCGTGAAGATCCTCGACATCGCCGAGCGCATGATTGCGATGTCCGGCAAGGACATCTCCATTCGCTACACCGGGCTGCGCAAGGGCGAGAAGCTGCACGAGGAGCTGATCGGCGAGGGCGAGACCGACGAGCGGCCGTTCCACCCGAAGATCTCGCACGCCCGCGTGGGTAGCCTGTCTCCAGAGAAGATGGAGCGCGAGACGTGGCTGACCCGCATGGGCTACACCCTCGACGAGCACGGCATGGTCGTCCGCGGCGACTCCGCCCCGCCCACCGGCCAAACGGGGCCGGAGCCTCGATCGATCACCGAGACCACTGAGGGAGAGAACGCATGAGCCAGGACCGGATCCTGATGTCCACCCCAGACGTCGGTCAGGCCGAGGAGGATGCGGTAGTGGCCGCGATCCGCTCTGGCTGGATTGCACCCCTCGGTCCAGACGTCAACGCCTTCGAGGACGAGATGGCCGAGCGCATCGGCACCAAGTTCGCTGTGGCGCTGTCCTCCGGCACCGCTGGTCTTCACCTGGGCCTCCTGGCACTGGGCGTCAAGCCCGGCGACATCGTGGTGACGTCGTCGATGACCTTCGCGGCGACTGCCAACGCCGTGGAGTACACCGGAGCCACCCCGTACTTCGTTGACTGCCTCGAGGGCACCGGCAACATGGACCCGCAGCTTCTTGACCAGGTGCTGACGGACCTCGAACGGGCCGGGACTCCTGCTGCAGCGGTCGTCCCGGTCGACCTGCTCGGCAAGGCATGCGACTACGACGCCATCATGGAGGTCGCGGACCGCCATGCGGTACCGGTTCTCTGCGATGCTGCCGAGTCGTTGGGCGCGAGCTACCAGGGGACGCCCGCTGGCCGCTTCGGCCGCGCCTCGGTGTTCTCCTTCAACGGCAACAAGGTGATGACCACCTCCGGCGGTGGCATGCTCGTCACGGAGGATCAGGCCATCGCGGATCGTGTGCGCTACCTGGCCACACAGGCACGCCAGCCTGTCGTGCACTACGAGCACACCGACATCGGCTACAACTACCGACTCTCGAATCTGCTGGCAGCCCTCGGGCGGGCCCAGCTCGCACGGCTGGACGAGATGATCGCTGTGCGCCGGCGCTGGCGCGAGGCTTACCGAGACTTAGTGGCCCAGGTGCCAGGCGTCGAGATCTTCGGCGGCGACGACGCCGAGGACAACTGCTGGCTGACCTCCGTTGTGGTGGACCCGGACGTTGCACCCCAGGATGCCGACGCCCTGCGGCAGCATCTCGACGCCGCCAACATCGAGTCGCGCCCGCTGTGGAAGCCGATGCACGCTCAGCCGGTGTTCGTTGAGCGGCCGGCGGCCGTCACTGGCGTCAGCGATCGCCTCTTCGAGACGGGCCTGACCTTGCCCAGCGGCTCGGCCATGAGCGATGACGCCTTCGAGCGCGTTCTGCTGGCTCTGCGCGAGGCGTGGGGCCTGTGATCCGCGGCCGGGCGTATGTGCCCGTGAAACGGGCCATCGACGTCGCGGCGGCAGCGACCGGCCTGATCGTGACCGCACCGCTCATGGCGGCGACCGCCGTGGCAGTCGCCAAGAACCTGGGCCGACCCGTGCTCTTCACCCAGCAGCGCCCAGGCAAGGACGGCCGCGTCTTCACGCTCTACAAGTTCCGTTCGATGAAGGACGAGTCACTTTTCGACGGTCCCGCAACGGACGAAGAGCGGCTCACGGGATTCGGCCGGGCGCTGCGTTCCACGAGCCTCGATGAGTTGCCCTCCCTCGTTAACGTGCTCAAGGGCGATATGTCCCTGGTGGGCCCGCGCCCGCTGCTCGTGGACTACCTGGCCCTGTATACGGCCCGACAGGCGCGACGGCACGACGTCCGGCCGGGAATTACTGGCCTGGCACAGGTCTCCGGGCGTAATGCTGTGGGTTGGGACGATCGCTTCGAGTTGGACGTGCAGTACGTGGACAACCTGTCCCTCACTCAGGACCTACGCATCCTCTGGCGCACCGTGCGCGCCGTGCTGGTACGTGACGGCATCTCAGCGGAGGGAGAGGCCACTATGTCTCGATTCACGGGCAGTGAGCGGGCGACAGCGTGAATGAACGGCCCGGCTTGGCCATCATCGGCGCCGGCGGTTTCGGAAGGGAGACTGCCGACGTGGTCGAGGCCCACGCCCGTGCTGCCGCGGCGGGTGAGGGGTGGCGCATCGTGGGCGTCTACGACGACGCCATCACCGAGGTGAATCGGCAGCGTCTGCTCGATCGCAACATTCCCTTCCTCGGCCGCATCCCGGATGCGCCGCCGCAGCTGGGAGCTGCCGTCATCATCGCTGTCGGAAGTCCGATCGTTCGAGCTCGCATCCATCGGAAGCTCTCATCGGCCGGGTGGAGATTCCCCTCAGTCGTGCATCCGGATGCCGTCGTCGGTTCCGCGGTTGAGATGGGTGAGGGCGTGGTGGTGTGCGGCGGTGTCCAAGTCTCGACGAATGTGCGTCTCGGCCACCACGTACACGTGAATCCCAACGCCACCCTGGGCCACGATGCCGTGCTGGACGACTTCGTCTCCATTAACCCCGCCGCAGTGATCTCGGGTGAGGTGCGTGTGCAGGCCCGTACCCTGGTAGGTGCAGCCGCGGTCGTGCTGCAGGGCCTCACCGTGGGGTCAGAATGCACGGTCGGAGCCGCCGCCTGCGTGGTCCGTGATGTCCCTGCCGCAAGCGTGGTGAAAGGAGTGCCAGCGCGATGAGCCGAACCACGAAGAAGGTTGCGTGGATCGTTAACCACTACGCCCCGTTCGAGGACAAGGACGGATGGGCCGGACTTCACGTGGAGATCGCCCGAGAACTGGCTGAGAGCGAGTGGGACGTCCATGTGGTCGCGGCCGGGACCTCGCACCCCGCTGGCCAGAGCGCCATGCCCACGGGTGTCGTCTCGACTCCGGTACGTTGGAGGGGGTCCTCGTCCACGTGGGTCAAGGCACCCGCCTACACAGGCAATGGCCTCGCCCGCATCGCCAACATGGGCGTGTTCGGGCTGCGCCTGTTGGACCCGCGTGTGAGACGGTCTCTTCCTCGCCCGGACGTCATTGTCGGCCGTGTCGTGAATCCAGCAGCGGCGTTGACGAGTTGGATGACAGCGCGTTACTACAAGGTCCCCTACGTCCTGGAAATCAGTGACATCTGGCCGGACACACTCGTCCAGTTGGGGAAGATGTCTCGAGGGAGCCTGCCCGCACGTACCCTGGGTCTGCTCGAATCATCGCTGATCCGTGGTGCGGACGCTGTCATGTCGCCCCTGCCGAGAGTCGACACGTACTTGAAGGACAAGGGGTTCAGCTCCACGCCGTTCTACTGGGTGCACAACGGAATCGCCGCCGAGCAGCCAGAACTGCAGCCCGCCTCGAGGCCAGCGGAGTCGGACTTCCATTGGATGTACTTCGGCTCCCTCGGTCATGCCAACGCAGTGGACACGATCCTTGCAGCATTCAGCGTCGTGGCAGCCGAGCCAGCACGTGGCCAGCGGGTGACGCTGGAGATTGTGGGTAGCGGCCCGTTAAGAGATGAACTGGTGGAGCTCGCTGCTCGGTTGAATGTCGCCCAGCGCGTCACGTTCACGGACCGGTTGCCTCGCTCAGAAATCCTCGACTACGCCCAGCGTGCCGACGCGCTGATCGCGAATATGCGTGACCTTCAGCTCTACTCCTACGGCATCGCCCTCAATAAAGTCTTCGACTACCTTCTGGCTGCCCGGCCGATCCTCTTCGCGACCAATGCGGCCAACAACGTGGTCGCGGACGCTGATGCAGGTGTCGCTGTCCCGGCCGACGACGCGGCTGCTTTGTCGCGGGGCATGGTGGACATGATGGAAACCCCGCAAGGCCGGCGAGAGCAATGGGGTCGCCAAGGTCGTGACTTCGTGCTGAGTCACTACACGTACCGTCAGTCAGCTCAACAGTTCGAGAGGATGCTCCATGACGTCACTTCATCGACCCCGAGCTCGTAGCACTGCGCGCGTCGAGCGTGGACGCGTTCTGCACTTGTCCTCTGCGCACCCCTGGACGGACAACCGGGTACATCTGCGCGAGGCCGCTGCCCTGGCGAAGGCCGGTTACGACGTGGGTCTGTATGCGATCGACAATGACCTTGAGGCTGGAAACACAGGCGTGCGTGTCGCACGGGTTCCCCGCTCGGGCAGGCTCTCCAGGATCGTCGTGGGCAGCGCCCGTGCCGTGCGTGCCGCTCTCGCCTCTCGCGCAGAGGTCGTGCACCTCCACGATCCGGAATTGATGTGGGCCGTGCCCGTGCTTCAGGCTGCGGGTCGGACCGTCATCTACGACGCCCACGAAGACCTCCCGTCGCAAGTGATGCACAAGCCCTACCTGCCCACCCCCGTGCGGCGCCCCGTGGCATGGGCAACGCGTGCCCTGCTGGCTGTCGCCGACCGGGCCGATGGCGTCATCGCTGCCACCGAGACCGTTGCGCGGCGTTTCAAGCCGGACCATACGACCGTCGTGCGCAATTATCCGCAGCATGTTGAGGGGTCCGAGCCTGTGCCGGTGGAGAGGCGGTCCAACACGGTGGTGTACGTGGGAGGTCTGTCTGCAGCCCGTGGCATGGACGAACTCGTCGAGGCGTGTGCAGATCCAGGGTTCCCAGCTGAGTGGCGGGTTTCACTCGCGGGCCCGGGTTCAGAGACCTATGTCGCGAGCCTCGCGCAGCGCCCCGGTTGGACCCGCGTGGACTTCCATGGCCTCGTGGCTCCCCTCGAGGCTCGACGGTTGGTGGGGGAGGCCAAGGTCGGTCTCGTCGTCCTGCGGGACACGCCGAATCATCGCGAAGCGTTGCCAACAAAGATGTTCGAGTACATGGCCTCCGGGACTCCAGTCATCGCGTCGGACTTCCCGCTGTGGCGTCAGATTCTGACAGAGCATGACTGCGGACTCCTCGTCGATCCCACTCGGCCTTCGGAGATTGCTCAGGCCATCCGTCGCTACGCGCAGGATCCGGAGCTGTTGGAGCGGCATTCGCGCAATGCCCTGGTCGCTTCTCGGGGTGAGCTCAACTGGGAGGCGGAGAGCGTGCGGCTCGTCGAGGCTTATCGCGCACTGGGAGTGCATCCGCCTCACGGGCGGGAGTGACGGCAATGGTTCGCCTATCGTGGCCCGTGTGGGTGGTGGTCGTGGTACCAGCCCTCATTGGCGTGTACGCCTTCGTCCTTCACTACGCCTACGCCACCCTCGTCTCCCCGAACTTCTCCTACCTCGGCTACCGCTACGAGTCTCCTGAGCCCTGGACAGTCGGCGTCACCTTGCTCGCGGTGTGGGTGTGCGCCATCTCGTTGCCCCGGCGGCTTGACCGACCGTCCGGGACGGTCCTCTGGCTCCTCTTCACGCTGACGGCGGCCCCGACCATGCTGATGGGTGCCTACACGTCGTATCTCAGCTCATCCAGGGCCGTGCTGTTGGCGCTGATGACAGCTCTGGCCGTGCTCGCTGCGATCTGGATCTCACGTGTACCTCTCGCTATCCCGAGAATTGTCGCCCCCTCCAACGTCTTCTGGGCCATTGTCGTTGGCATCTCACTGATGACCTACGGGATCCTCATCGCGACACAGGGGCTCTCGTTGTCTCTCATCTCCCTGGACTCGGTGTACGACGTTCGCGAGGACTTCTCCTCGAGCCTCGCCCAAGCGGGAATCCTGGGGTATCTCGTCTTCAACCAGGCGAACGTCGTCAATCCCATCATCTTTGCGCGGGGCATCTACTCGGGACGCCTCTGGTTGGTGGCGGTGGCGTTGCTTGGTCAGCTGGTGCTCTACTCGGGAACGGGTTTCAAGACCATCCTGTTCTCGACGATGGCCCTGATCGTCGTGCTCCTGATCTTCCGATCGAGAGTTGCCCCTAATGGCGCCCTGCTCTTGGCTGGTGCGGCAGTGCTCATGATCGCCGCGGCGGTCCTGGACGATCTGTTCTCCGAGCGTGGTTTCCTCACCACGCTGTTCTCACGTCGCTTCCTCATGACCCCGGGCACCTTCTCGTCGGTGTACGTCGCTTTCTTCTCCGACAACCCACATGCCCTCCTGGGCCACTCGATCCTCAGCGGCTGGGTCGACTACCCCTACAGCACCACCCCGCCCTACCTCGTCGCAGATTGGATGGCGGGGTTGCCGACCATGGCCGCGAATGCCAATCTCTTCGCGGACGGCTTTGCGAATTTCGGCTGGGCCGGTCTCATTGGAGCCGGCGTGCTCCTTGGTGTCATGGTCACGGCGCTCGACACTGTCAGCCGGGGCATGCCCACCTGGGTGCCAGCGATCGTGATGACCATGCCTGTCGTCGCTCTGTCCAACACGTCAATCCTGACGTCGATTCTCAGTCATGGGCTCGGACTCGCGCTGGTCCTTCTGTTATTGGCCCCGCGCGATGGGTGGGAGCGACGACGCACCTCGGCGCCGAGGGCAGCTGATGACTCCGTGGGTGAGGGCGCGGTCGCGCGCGAGCCAGGACGGATCGCCGCGTGAGTCGACTGCGCCGCCATGCCTCCGGCGCCGTGCTCATCACGCTCGGCACGCTGGTCGGACAGGGACTGGTCTTCCTGTCCACCCCGCTAGTCGCGCGACTCTACGGCCCCGAGACTCTCGGGGAGGCGACGATCTTTCTGGCTGTAGCCTCGGTCCTGACCCCGGTGCTGTCACTGCGTCTCGAGCTTTTGATCCCCACCGCGCCTGACGAGGAAGTGCGATGGATCGCCCGTCGTGCCATGCAGGTGATCGGAATCGGTGCCACCGTGGCCACAGTGGGGTACGGCCTGGTGACACAGCCCCCTAGCCTCATGGTGCTTCCCATGTTCTGGTTGACCGCTGCAGGTTTGGCTGGCATTGCCGTGTCGATGCAGCTTCTGATTCGGGATCGCGTCTATGGCCGAATCGGCGCAGGCAAGGCGGCAACGGGGGCAGCGACCGCTGGAACACAAGTCGGACTCGGCGGTGCCCCCGACGCTGTGCGCGGCCTGGAAGTGGGCTTCGCGGCCGGCTATGTGGTGGGCTGGGTCGTTCAGAACGCCAGAGTCAAGCGCCAGTTCGCATGGATCGCGCCGGCGGTCGAACGGCAACGTCGCCTGATGCTTGATGGGCTGCGCCTTGCCTCGGCGGGACTGTTGAACGTCCTCAGCCTGTGGTTCATTCTCTTCAGCCTGGGACTGCTCTTCCCTCCGGCGGAGGCTGGACTGTTCGCGGCCGTACAGCGCCTACTGGTGACACCGGTGGGATTGCTTACTGCCAGTGTCCTACCTGTCGTCACCGGTTCAGTCGCGGAGGCGGTTCGCGAAGGCCGATCGGCCACAGCGATGGTCAGGCGATGGCTCACGATACTGGTACCGGCGGGCTGCGCTGTGGCCGTGATCGTGGCCCTCGTACCTGAGAGCCTCTTCCTCCTGATCCTCGGCGACGAGTTCGCTGGAGTGGGGGCCTACGCGCAGGCGATGGCCGTGATGATCGGCGCGCAGATCGCGGCAGGTCCCCTTGGACAGATCCTGGTGGCACTGCGCCAGGTGGGCGCCCAGCTTGTCTGGGACGCTTCACGGCTGATCGCCCTCACCGTGGCCGGGGTGACTTGTGCTGTGCTTCAGGTGTCCGCAACGGCGTTGGTGTTCGTGCTCTGCCTCGTCTTCGCTGTGAGCTACGCGGCGTTCCTGGCGACGGCGGTCATCGTGGCACTCCGTCTCGACGGCAGGGCCCAGGCCCTCGAGTCTGAATAGGTCGGAGCCTGCGCCCTGTGCGCACCTGAAGCGCAGACTGGCGCGCTTCAAGCCCACGGTGGAAACCGAGAGTCAGTCTTCCTGGGCGTAGTACGCGTACTCGCTCGACCGGGACTGCACCGCAGCCTTGTTGGCAACCAAGCCGAGGACCTCGGCGCCCACGCGCTCGAGGGTCCGCGTCGCAGAAGTGACTTGCTGTGACGTCGTCGAGTTCAGCTCGACGACCAAGACGAATCCATCGACCGCATTCGCCAGCGTCGCAGCGTCGATGACGGGTCCCAGCGGCGGCGAATCCACGATGACGTAGTCGAACTCCTCTGCCAGCGACGCGAGCAGCTCCTTGAAGCGGTCCGAGCCGAGGAGCTCGGCCGGGTTCGGCGGGATGGCGCCAGCGGCCAGGACACCGAAGTGGTCGTAGCCGCTCAGGAACTGCACCGCGTCAGGGAGGGAGTCGGGGTCCTTCATGACCGTCGTCAACCCGACCTCGCCCACCAGCCCGAGGGCCTTGGCCACGACGGGCTTGCGGAGGTCAGCATCGATGAGGATGACTGAGTAGTCACTTTCAGCCAAGGTCGCCGACAGGTTCATCGCCACTGACGACTTTCCTTCGCCGGGCACTGACGAGGTAACGGTGATGATCCGCGGCGTCGAATCGGGTCTCGAGAACTCAATATTGGTTCGCAGCACCTTGAACGACTCGATGAGGCGGAATGACTCGGCGCGGTTCTTGCCTGTCAGCTCAGACGCCGAGGAGCCACCAACAAGGGTACGATGCTCCTGATCGCCCTGCGCCTTCGCGCGTCGGGGAATCGTCGCCAGAATCGGCAGATCGACCGCCTGGCTGAGGTCCTCGACGCTGCGAATACGGCGATCGATCACGTGCACAAGGAAGGCTGCCAGGAAGCCGAGGAAGAGGCCAGCGGCTGCGCCGAACATGAGGGAGCGCTGCATGTTTGGACTGGACGGCGAAGTGGGGACATCGGGCTCGATGAGGGTGTTGATGCGGATCGCTGAATCTTCGCCCGTCGAATTGCGCGGACGCTCGAGCTGATCGACGGCTGCTGCCGTTGCCTCGAGCCACGCTTCGGCTAGATCGCGCGCCTGCTCCGGGTTGCCAGCCTCAGCGGAAATGTTCAACTGCGCCGTCTGCGAGGGATTCGTGACGTTCGTTGCCGCCAGCGCCGAGGAGGGGGTCATGTCCTCGTCCAGAATCTCAACTGCGCGATCAGCCACTGCACGCGAGTTGGCGAGCTGGACGTACTGCTTGGCCTTCGATAGCGCCAAGTTGTCGGCAGCAAGGGCCACGGCTTCCTGCGTGACGGGGACCCACACAACACCCACAGCGTCGGCGCGATACTTGGTCGGCTGGGCGAACGCGGTCAGCGCGCCCAGTAGCAGGCCGACAAGAAGGCCGGCAAGGATGACCATCCAGCGCTTTCGCACCACGCGCCACAGCAGAGAGAACGAGATGGTGTTCTCACCGTTGGCCGGTGCGTCCGTGGCCACGGCCGGAGCGTGGTGACTCATATCTGTGTTCTCCCATTGATAACGCTGACGTCAGGTTTCCAATAGCCTAAGGTACCGGGCAATCCATGTCAGTTGGTGGGGGCGCCATCATCGGTTCGACCCCGAAGGCTCGTCCGCGTCCGCGCCGCCGAATCCAACACCACAGCCCGCAGGGGAGCGACGGCGTCGTCGGGGGCCTGGGCTTCGGTCGGCGGGTGGCTGGCAGCTTCCGACTCGATGCGACGCTGCCGCACCGCCGCGCTCTCTTCCATCATGGTGCGCACGTAGGCGAGCTGGTCAGCACACTCGAGCTGCTCGGCCACGGGTGCCAGGCGTTCGAGCTCCTCGTGCAGATGCTCCGCGACCGGCACCATGGTGCCCTGGGCGTCGATGATCACCTCGGCGTCGAGGCCGTAGCGGGCGGCACGCCACTTGTTCTCGCGGGAGAACCACTGCGGCATCGCGGATTCGGTGGCCTCGCCGCGGTCGAGCTTGGCGGACATGTCATGGACCAGGCACTGGGTCAGCGCGGTGATCGCGCCGATCTCTTCCACGGTGGCCATGCCGTCACAGATGCGCATCTCGACGGTGCCCAGTCGCGGCACGGCGCGAACATCCCACCGACACTCGGTGGGGTCGGCCACCATGCCGACCTCCGTCATCTGCTCCACGGCAGCGGAGAAGTCGTCATAGTCGTCGAACTGGAACGGCAGGCCTGCCACGGGCAGCTGCTGGAACACGAGGGTGCGCTGGGACTGATAGCCGGTGTCCAGGCCGGCCCAGTAGGGCGAGGAGGCCGAGAGCGCGAGCAGGTGCGGGAAGCGATTGACCAGGCCGTTGACCACCGGCATGGCCTTGGTGACGTCGTTGAGCCCCACGTGGACGTGCACGCCGAAGATGAGCATCTGCCGGCCCCAGTACTGGGTCAGCTCCACCACCTTGTGGTAGCGCTCCTTGTTGGTCACCGGCTGCATGTAGGGCTCGGCAAACGGGTGCGAGCCCTGGCAGTACACGTTCATCCCGCGGCGCTCGGCAGCGGTCAGCACATCGGCGGCGATCCCGCGCAGTTCGTCCACCGCGCTGGTCACGCTGTGGTGCACGCCGGTCACCAGCTCCACGGTGTTCAGCAGCAGCTCCGCGGTCGCGTGGGGATTGTCCTCGCCCTCAGCCAGGCCGGCGGCCTCATTGACCGCCGCGAGCACCTCCGGTGCCTCGGCGCGGAGGTCGCCGGTGGCCGCATCGACCAGCGCGAGCTCCCACTCGATCCCCAGCGTGGACTGCTCGGACTGCTGAAACGTCAGACTCATGGCCACATCCTAGTCAGGAAGCGGCGCCCGACCGCGGTGTCCGCCCTGCCTACCCTGGTCCCATGACTTCACGACGTCGTCCCCACGCCGCCGCCTCGCAGGCCGACACCACCATGCTCGCCCCCGTGCTCACCGAGGCCGGACGGACGCTGCTGGCGAGGCTGAACGACGACGACGTCGCTGACCCGCTGGCCGCCACCACCCGGCTGCGCAAGGCTGGGCATGACCCGCAGACCGTCGCCGCCGCCCTCACCCAGGCCGTCCTGCGCCGCGATGCGCGCATCAAGCTCGGCCCGCACGCGGACCAGATGCTCTTCACCCGGGACGGGCTCGAGCAGGCCACCCGAGCCCCGGTCGCCGAGGTGCGCGCGACTCGACTGCGCGCGGCCGGTATCGAGGCCGTGGCGGATCTGGGCTGCGGGATCGGCGCAGACACCCTGGCCTACGCGCAGGCCGGGCTGCGCGTCATCGCGGTGGAACGCGATCCGGTGGTGGCTGCCGCGGCCACCGCGAACGCCGCGGCCCTCACCCCGCCGGGTGCGGTGCAGGTGATCGCTGGCGATGCCCTGGAATGGCTCGGTCAGCACGGCGACGACGTCGACGCCCTCTGGTTCGACCCGGCCCGGCGGCAGGTGGGTGCCGCGGGAGCGGGCGGCTCGGCGCGCACGGGAACCGCGCGCGTCTTCGACCCCGAGGCCTTCTCCCCGCCGCTGTCCACCGTGCTCGAACTCGCCGCCCGCGGCCGCGCCCTCGGCGTCAAGCTCGGCCCAGGCCTGCCCCATGAGCACGTCCCGGACACCGCCGAGGCGCAGTGGGTCAGCGTGGACGGCGACGTGGTGGAGGTCTGCCTCTGGTTCAACGCCCTGGCGCAGCACCCCGGCGAGAAGACCGCCGTGCTGCTGCGCGCTGACCACCCCGACGACGCTGGCCTCACCGTCACTGCGTGGCGCTCCGGCGATCAGAGCCCCGCGGAGTACGTCGGCGCGGTGGGGGAGTCCGGACTGGAGGACCTGCCCGGCCGCGTTCTCTACGAACCCGATGGCGCGGTGATCCGGGCCGGACTGGTGGCGGACCTGGCCGCGCAGCTCAGCGAGGCGACCGGCGTCGTGGTGTCCCTGCTGGACGAGCACTTGGCCTACCTCCTTGCCGAAGAAGAGCTGCCGGCCCCGGAGGCCGGGCCAGACCTCCGTGCCGCCGCCCGCGGCTACCGCATTCACGCCGTGCACGCCCTCGACGTGAAGAAGCTGAAGCGGTGGGTGCGGGAGCGTGGCATCACGCGCCTGGACATCAAGAAGCGCGGCGTGGACATCACCCCGGAGGCATTACGCAGCCAACTGCTCGCCGGCACCGGGAAGCGCGGCAAGGGCGGCCGTGGTCAGGGCACCGGCACGCACGCCACCCTCGTGCTGGCGCGCGTCGGAGATCAGCGCGTGGCCCTGGAGGTCGAGCCGCTGGCGCATAGAGGGTCTGGCACGCGGCGCAGGCACGCGCCGTCACACAGCCCGTCACACGCGGTCACTAAATAGCGAACAGTGGTGTACGGTAATCGAGTCAGGTAAGCCTTACCTTCCTGGGTGAGTGTGCCTGGCGCCCGATCCGTCTGGCCGCGTCTGGCACCCAGCCCTGGCCCCACAGCACAAGGAATCGCATGTCCTCTCGCCTGCTCCGCACCCGTTCCACCGGCGCCCTCGCGCTCTCCGCCGCCGCCCTGCTCGTCCTCAGCGCGTGCGCCGGGGACAACGGCGCCGCCAACTCGGGCCCCTCCGCCGCCACCTCGGCCGCGGCCAGCTCGACCGAGGCTGCCGGAACCGCGGCGGCGTCGTCGGACACCACTGCCGCGGCCGAGGACGCCACCACCAACCATGGCGTGGCCGCCGGCACCACCGTGACGGATATGGCCGGGGACGAGGTGACGCTGCCGGAGACAGTGGACGCGGTCATCGCCACGGACAACCGCGCGTTCCGCACGCTGGACGAGTGGGGCGTGCAGCTCGCCGCCGCTCCCGTGGACCTCATGTTCCAGGGCGAGGGCCAGGTCTCCTACGTCACGAACGAGGACATCGTGAACATCGGAAACCACCGCGAACCGGACATGGAGGTCTTCGTCACCGCCGAGCCGGACGTCGTCTTCAACGGCCAGCGCTTCGCCCAGCACAAGGACCAGATCGCCCAACTGGCCCCGGACGCCGCCGTCATCGACACCCAGTTCGACCCCGAGCAGACCCGCCTGGATGAGGGCCTGAAGGACCTCACCACTCTGCTGGGTGCGGCCACCGGCCACGCCGACGACGCCGCCGCGCTCAACCGGGACTTCGATGCCGCCATCGCCCGCGCGAAGGACGCCTACAGCCCTGAGGACACCGTTATGGGTCTGATCGTCACCGGCGGGGACATCTCCTACGTGGCCCCCGGCAATGGCCGCGCCATCGGCCCCGTCTTCGACATCCTCGAGCTCACCCCGGCCGTGGACCAGACCGGCTCGAATGACCATCAGGGTGATGACATCTCCGTGGAGGCCATTGCCGCCGCCAACCCGGACTGGCTGATCGTCATGGACCGCGATGCCGCCACCGGCGAGTCCGAGGGCTCCGCGGCCGAGGTCATCGAGAACTCGGAGGCACTGAAGGACGTCACCGCGGTGCAGGAGGACCGGATCGTGTATCTGCCCGTCGACTTCTACGTGGCCGAGGACATCCAGAACTACACCACCCTGTTCAACCGCCTCGCCGACGCCTTCGCCTCCGCGCGCTGATCACGCGAGCCTCACGGAGCCGAGGAAGACGACACCGAGGAAGACCGAGCCACGACCGTGACCATGACGCCGTCCACCACCGCGCCCGCGAGCCAGCGGGTGTGCTGGGTGCCGCCCGTTGTGGTGCGGCCCCAGCGCACCCGGTGGCAACGCGCCTGGCCCCTGCTAGCCGGGCTCAGCCTGACCGTGGGGCTGATCATCGCCTCCCTGTTCATCGGGGTGTATGACATCACGGGTGCCGAGGGCGGCTGGGAGATGTTCGCGATCACCCGGGTTCCGCGCACCATCGCCCTGGTGCTGGCCGGAGCCGTCATGGCCGTGTGCGGGCTGATCATGCAGCTCATGACGCAGAACCGCTTCGTGGAGCCCACCACCACCGGCACCACCGAATGGGCGGGACTCGGCCTGCTCACCACCATGCTCGTGATCCCCGGAGCCAGCCTGGTCACCCGCATGATCGGCGCCATCGGCTTCGCCTTCCTCGGCACCGGGATCTTCTTTCTCTTCCTGCGCCGGGTGCGTTTGCAGTCCTCGTTGATCGTGCCGATCGTCGGGATCATGCTGGGCGCCGTCGTCGGGTCCGCCTCCACGTTCCTGGCCCTGCAGACCAACACGCTGCAGCAACTGGGCACGTGGTTCGCCGGCTCCTTTACCTCCGTGGTGCGCGGGCGCTACGAGCTGCTGTTCATCGTGCTCGCGGTGACCGTGCTGGCCTTCGTGATCGCCGACCGCTTCACCGCCGCCGGACTCGGCAAGGACATCGCCACCTCGATCGGGCTGAACTACACCGCCGTCGTGTTCACCGGCGTGGCCATGGTGGCCGTGGCCACCGGGGTGGTCACCGTGGTGATCGGCGCCCTGCCCTTCCTCGGGCTCGTGGTGCCCAACATCGTCTCGATGATCCGCGGGGACAATCTGCGCACCAACCTGCCCTGGGTGTGCATGGCGGGGATCTGGGTGGTCGCCGTGTGCGACATCCTGGCCCGCACCGTCATCGCTCCGTTCGAGGTCCCCATCTCCCTGATCCTGGGCATCCTCGGCGCCATCGTGTTCCTGACCCTGCTGCTGCGGAAGGCCAAGCATGGCTGAGACCCTCACCCTCCCGACGACGCCGCACTCACCCGTCCGTGCTGCCTCCGCCTCCGCCGCGCCGGTCGATCGGCGCACCACGGTGTTCGCGGAGCCGGCGACGCGCACCCGGCTGATCGTGCTGGTGGTCCTGCTGGTCGCCATCAGCTTCGCCGCCACCGTGGGCATCCTGACCTGGGACAACAAGGCCGTCCCGGGTAGTGCGGGGTTCTGGATGATTGTGCAGCTGCGGGCCAGCTCGCTGGGCGTGATCGCGCTCGTGGCTCTGTGCCACGCATTCGCCACGGTTACCTTCCACACGCTGACGGGCAACCGCATCATCACGCCCTCGATCATGGGCTTCGAAGCGCTGTACATCAGCGTCCAGACGGTGGCCGTGTTCACGCTCGGAGCGGCCGGGGTTGCCGCGGTGACCGGCGTCGGACCCTTCATTGTCCAGGCGCTGCTCATGGTGGCCCTGGCCACCGCCCTGTACTCGTGGCTGCTCACCCGCCCCTACGGCTCCCTGCACGTGCTGCTGCTGGTGGGCGTGGTGCTCGGCGGGGGACTGGCCGCTCTCAGCTCCTTCATGCAGCGGCTGCTCGATCCCAACTCTTTCGACGTGCTCTCCGCGCGGCTCTTCGGCAACATCTCCAATGCCTCCGCGCAGCTGCTGCCCGTGGCCGCGCCCGTGGTGCTGGTGGTGTGCGCACTGCTGTGGTGGCGCGGGCCGCGACTCAATGTGATGGGACTGGGCCGGGACATCGCGGTCGGACTCGGGGTGAACCACCGGCGCGAGCTGCTGTTCAGTCTCCTGCTCGTCAGCATCCTGATGTCCATGACCACCGCCCTGGTGGGGCCGATGACGTTCCTCGGCTTCCTCGTGGCCACGCTCGCCTACGCGTTCACCGACACCTACGACCACCGAGTGCTGCTGCCCGTGGCCGCCCTGTTCGGCTACGCGGTGCTGTCTAGCGCCTACTTCGTGCTGCGCCACGTGTTCTACGCCGGCGGGGCGGTCACCGTGATCATCGAGCTGGTGGGCGGGCTCGTGTTCCTCATCGTCGTCCTCAGAAAAGGCAGGCTCTAGCCATGATTCACGTCACCGGCCTGATCAAACGCCACAGCGCCGAGACCGTCATCGGGCCCGTAGACCTGCACGTGCCCCGGGGCGGAGTCACCGCGCTGGTGGGACCCAACGGTGCGGGCAAGTCCACCCTGCTCAGCATGATCGGACGCCTCACCGACCCCGACGCCGGCAGCATCGAGGTGGCCGGGCAGGACATCACCCGCACGCCCTCGGCGCAGATCGCGAAGACCCTGTCCATCCTGCGCCAGGAGAACCACTTCGTGACCCGGCTCACCGTGCGTCAGCTCGTGGGCTTCGGCCGCTACCCGTACACGCGCGGCCGCCTCACCCTCGCCGATGAACGCCGCATCTCCGAGGCCATCGACTTCCTGCACCTCGGCCCTTTCGAGAACCGGTACCTCGA
Organism: Micrococcus sp.; assembly: GCA_030538555.1. Lineage (GTDB taxonomy): Bacteria > Actinomycetota > Actinomycetes > Actinomycetales > Micrococcaceae > Micrococcus. The sequence continues at coordinate 2,652 of JAUNTT010000027.1, read as the reverse complement.
TCAGCTCTCGGGCGGACAGCGCCAACGAGCATATGTGGCGATGGTGCTCGCCCAGGACACCGACTGCATCCTGCTGGATGAGCCGCTGAACAACCTGGACATGCAGCACTCCGTGCAGATGATGCAGCAGCTGCGCCGGGCCGCCGACGAGCTCGGCCGCACCGTGGTGATCGTGCTGCATGACATCAACTTCGCCGCCCGCTACGCCGATCGCATTGTGGCGATGGGGCAAGGGCTCGTGGTGGAGCAGGGCACCCCGGCGGAGATCCTTCGGCCCGAGATCCTCGAACGCATCTTCCACACGCGCTGCGAGGTGCTCGCCGGTCCCCACGGCCCGCTGGCCGTGTACTACTGAGCCGCGTGGCGGCGTCGTCGTCCGCTGCCAGGCCGAGCAGCGCCGTCGTCGTCCGCTGTGGGCTAAGCGGCTGGCACTCATGTTGAACGAGTGCCAGCACCGGGTCTAGATTGGTCACTGGCACTCGGGGCACCCGGGTGCCAAGCCAGAAGGATCACGCCCACCGGCACCGCGACGACGGCGGGCTTCGAGATCTGCGGCGAACAACTTCTCACCCAGGGCCCGGCCACCGCCGGTCACCCCCGTAGCGAAAGAAGGAGTGTGCAGCATGTCTGTCTCCATCAAGCCCCTCGAGGATCGCATCGTTGTCCGTCAGCTCGAGGCCGAGCAGACCACCGCTTCCGGGCTCGTCATCCCGGACACCGCCAAGGAGAAGCCCCAGGAGGGCCAGGTCGTGGCCGTGGGCCCGGGCCGCGTCGCTGAGAACGGCAACCGTGTGCCCGTCGACGTGTCCGAGGGCGACGTCGTCCTCTACTCCAAGTACGGCGGCACCGAGGTCAAGGTGAACGGCGAGGAGTACCTCGTGCTCTCCGCCCGCGACGTCCTCGCCATCGTCACCAAGTGACCCACTGAGGACCCCCACCACTGACTCTTTGAGGAAGGAGCGTCGAATTCATGGCCAAGCAACTGGCATTCAATGACGACGCACGCCGCGCCCTCCAGGCCGGCATCGACAAGCTCGCCGACACCGTCAAGGTGACGCTGGGCCCCAAGGGCCGCAATGTGGTCCTGGACAAGGCCTGGGGTGCCCCCACCATCACCAACGACGGCGTCACCATCGCCCGTGAGGTCGAGCTCGAGGACCCCTACGAGAACATGGGTGCCCAGCTGGCCAAGGAGGTCGCCACCAAGACCAACGACGTCGCCGGCGACGGCACCACCACCGCCACCGTGCTCGCCCAGGCCCTCGTGGCCGAGGGCATGCGCCAGGTGGCCGCCGGCGCCGCCCCCAACGAGGTCAAGAAGGGCATCGAGACGGCCGTCGCCGCCGTCGAGGCCCGCCTCCAGGAGAACGCCCGCCCCGTCGAGGGCAAGAACGTGGCGCACGTGGCCGCGATCTCCGCGCAGTCGGACGAGGTCGGCGAGCTGCTGGCCCGCGCCTTCGACACCGTGGGCACCGATGGTGTGATCACCATCGAGGAGTCCTCCACGACCTCCACCGAGCTGGACGTCACCGAGGGCATGCAGTTCGACAAGGGCTACCTGTCCCCGTACATGGTCACCGACGCCGAGCGTCAGGAAGCCGTGCTCGAGGACGCCTACATCCTGCTGAACTCCGGCAAGATCTCCAACGTGGCCGAGCTGCTGCCGCTGCTGGAGAAGGTTCTGCAGTCCAACAAGCCGCTGTTCATCGTGGCCGAGGACGTCGAGGGCGAGGCCCTGTCCACGCTCGTGGTCAACAAGATCCGCGGCACTCTGAACGTGGTGGCCGTCAAGGCCCCCGGCTTCGGCGACCGTCGCAAGGCCATGATGCAGGATCTCGCGATCCTCACCGGCGCCCAGGTGGTCTCCCCGGATCTCGGCATGAAGCTCGAGCAGGCCGACCTGGACGTGCTGGGCACCGCCCGCCGCGTCACCGTCACCAAGGACTCGACCACCATCGTCGACGGCGGCGGCGAGGCCTCCGACGTCGAGGCCCGCGTGGCGCAGATCAAGGCCGAGGCAGCCAACACGGACTCCGAGTGGGACCGTGAGAAGCTGCAGGAGCGCCTGGCCAAGCTGGCCGGCGGCATCGGCGTGATCCGCGTGGGCGCTGCCACCGAGGTGGAGCTCAAGGAGCGCAAGCACCGCATCGAGGACGCCGTGTCCTCCACGCGTGCCGCGCTCGAGGAGGGCATCGTCGCCGGCGGCGGCACCGCCCTGATCAACGCCCTGACCGCCCTGGACGAGGACGAGAACGTCAAGGCCCTGACCGGCGACGCCGTGTTCGGCGTGGACATCGTGCGCAAGGCCCTGAAGCAGCCCCTGCGCTGGATCGCCCAGAACGCCGGCGAGGACGGCTACGTGGTGGTGGCGAAGGTTGCGGAGATGGAGCCGAACCACGGCTTCAACGCCAAGACCGGCGTCTACGGCGACCTGCTCGCCGACGGCGTCATCGACCCTGTGAAGGTGACCCGTTCGGCCCTGGCCAACGCCGCCTCCATCGCGGCCCTGGTGCTGACCACCGAGACCCTCGTGGCGGACAAGCCCGCCGACGACGAGGACGGTCACCAGCACTGATCGGCGCATCAGCGGTGATCGCATGTCAGCGGTGATAGCGCACCCGCGTTGATTGCACATCAACGCTGACCAGCGCA